>NZ_JAXCHX010000012.1:0-108858 GCF_035984855.1 Arthrobacter sp. MP_M4 | reverse complement strand
CGCCGGCCCCCCACCTTCGGCGTCCGCCACACCCTCGGCTGCCATCTCATCTCCCGTCACCCCCGCTTCCACCCCGCCGGCCCCGGCCCCACCGAGTCCGGCTGCTGTGGCAGGTCCCGCGGTGCTGGCCCGATCCGAACCGGCGACCCTGGACATCCCCACGATCGGTTTACGGACCGAGCTCCTGAAACTTGGGCTCCGTGAGAACGGCTCCCTCCAGGTCCCGGAGGATTCCGGCAACGGCGCGCCTGCCGGCTGGTACAACGGCTCCCCCACCCCCGGGGAACGCGGCCCCTCCGTCATGCTGGGCCACGTCAACGCACTCGGAGGAGCCACCGGAGTCTTCGCGGACCTGCGCAAACTCACCCCGGGCACCGAGATCAACGTCGCACGCACCGACGGCACCACGGCGGTATTCACGGTCGATCACGGCGCCCAGTACAACAAGAACAACTTCCCCACCCTCGAGGTCTACGGCAACACCCCCGGAGCCGAACTCCGGCTCATCACGTGCGACGGCTACGACCCCGCCACCCAGCTCTTCGATGACAACTACGTCATCTACGCAAAACTCAAAACCTGACCCACGGAACTCCCGCTCCCACCGGAAGCGGCAAATGGCGCGAATGGACTGGACATGAAACACCACAAGCACATCCTGGCTGCCCTGGCCGCCGCTTCGCTGCTGCTCTCCGGCTGCGCTGCGGCCACCGGATCCGTCGGGCAGGCCAACACAGTAGCCCTTCCCTCCTCGTCCCCCTCCGCGTCCACCCCGGCCGCCGCGGAGCCAGGACACACCGGGGGCCACAACCACGGCTCCACCCCCTCCCCGGCCGCAGCCCAAGCCCAGGGCCCCAGCGAAGCAGCCCTGATGGTATGCGGGGACCAGCCAATGGACAGACTCACCTCCATCCTCAAATTGGAGACAAAACCGCACACCGTAAACAACTGGGCCGACAGCACCTTCACCTGCACCTACCACCTCACCGAGGGAGCCCTGGAAATCTCCGTCCAGGAAGCCACCGACCAAGCATCAGCACGCACATACTTCGATGCCATGCAGGCCCTGGCGAAAGACGCCAAACCCATCCAGGGCCTGGCGAACCTCGGCTTCCCCGCCTACGAAACCGCCGACGGGTCAGCCGTGTTCCAAAAAGACACCTTCGTTCTCCACGTGGACGCCTCAGGCCTCCCCGCAACCCTGGGACCGAACAACATCACCAGGAACGCCCTCGCCTACCAGCTCTCCACCACCATCCTGGCCTGCTGGGTCGAACACCACTGACAGCTCTCAATACGCGATCACGGCCGCTCCCACGAAAGGTTCTATCTTGAAGGAAAACATCAAAACACCCTGGGCGCTCGGACTAACGGCCGCAGCGGTGGCGGCGCTGGCCCTTTCCGGCTGCGGGAACCCTGGCTCTTCCGGGCCCTCCACGGCAGCCGCGCCATCAGCCGCAAAACAGTCCACATCCGCTTCACCCACGATGACGACATCCCCTTCCAACCCGGAGTCCTCCTCGCCGGCAGCGGTCCCAGCAGAAATCACAATCAAGGGCTTCAAGTACCTAGGGGCGGAAACCGTGAGCCCAGGAACGGCAGTCACGGTCACCAACGAGGACATCGAAGCTCACAGCATTACCGCCGACTCGGGCGCCGCATTCGACACGACCATCAAAGTCGGCACCGGCACCTTCACCGCCCCGACCAAACCCGGGACCTACCCGTACCACTGCATCTTCCACGGCAACATGCACGGCACCATCACCGTGAAATGACCCTTCACGGGATTGCCTGTCCCATGGCCCGAACGGTTTTCAGTCCAAGAGTGTTTCTCCCTAAGCTGACCGCGGCACGAGGATTTGGAGGTGTCTCACTGCACGATGGCGCCCGGCAAAGCTGGCCGTGAGGTGGTTCACCGAGCCGGAGAGGTCGTTCGTCGGCCCGGACGCCGGCCGGCCCGAACCGGACCTCCTCAATCCGATGGTTTTTCGTCCTCGTCCTCGTCCTCGTCTGCGATGGCGGGTTCTGTGGGCCGGCGGATGTAGTCGTTGACGGCGTCCTCGGGAACCCGGAATGACCGGCCCACCCGGACAGCGGCGATGGCGTGGGCCTTCACCAGCCGGTAAACGGTCATCTTGGAAACCCGCATGGCAGTTGCTACTTCGGCGATGGTCAGGAAATGCAAAGAAAGATTCGCTGAGCTCATTTCCTCGGGCCCTTCCACTAGCCGGGATACCTGAGTTGCCGGAAGTCATAGAACCCGACATTGGCCCGCGCCCCGCTGGCGGCCCGAACCCGACATAGGGCGCGTCGATAGTCACCACCGTGCCCAGGTGCCAGCCGTTGCACGGATCCTCACCCCTCAGCATCGGCCCTGCCCTGCTCTGCCCGGAACGGAACCCGCAGGCTCCCTGCCGGCCCAGCCTTTCAGCCACAAAATTCGCCATGAGGCCCCGTTCGCACTGGACCTGCGGAAAAGCTCCATCGAAACCACTCTTTCCAAAGGCAGGACCACCGGATTTCCGGCGGACACGGGCCGGCCGGACCGGCCCCCAACCGCCGGTCCGCACCGCCGTGCAGCAACACTAACCAAAGGGATCATTCCTACCCCCTACATATCGGGCGACACCCGGATCACAGGCGGTGACTACTTGCAGCCGGAATCCGGCCAGCGGCTGCTTCGTCCAGGAGATAACCGCCCTGGCCGGCCTAAAAACGCACGACGCTGTACCGGCACCCACCCCCGCGCTCTCCCACCCCCGGGCCGATGTGGTTCGTCCTGAGGCATAGAGCAAACGAAAGCCCAAGAATGTTGAAAAACCGGCCGGGGGACCACATGAGTTCACGCAGAACATTGCTCCAGCGCATGAGTGGATCAGACCCATCCGCTCTGGCCGCTAACCTGACGTACACGGGCACCCTCGCGGTAGCCCTGCTGATGTTCCTCTGCCAGCTGACCTCGTTTGCGATCCTACTGGCCCTTGCCGGGACCCTCAGACTCCTTGCCCATGCGATACGGGCCATTAGGCCTCCGGCGGAACAAGCGAACCGCGTTTCGGCATCCTAGATGCTGGGTCCGTCGATGTGGAGACGGTACCCGAGGGCCGGACGAATGCTCTGACCCGCTAAAGTTGGCGGTTAAGGCCTCAGCGCTCCAGGGATTGTCCGGTTATCGCGGGGGTGCGAGGCTGCTTTGTGCCGTGCGCGCATTGACGTCGGAGGTTGCTGATGATATTCGTGATGCCTAGATGTTCTCGTCATCGAACGTGTTGTCCGCAGGTCAGCCAAGGAACCCGCTGCAACCCGGTTGAAGTCTATGCCGCGCTTGCCGAGAGCCTCACAGCCGTTGCGGCGGGATCAGGCGCAGGTAGTGCGGCGGCCTGCCGCGTTAGTCCTCAAAACTGGCGTCTGGGGATTTGTGACCGCCGGGAAAAATCGGCTCCCGTAGGCCTGTGAGACGATTTGAACTCTAACCTCGGCGGGCTCTTCCCCGCAGTCCCCACTAGGAGTCTTGATGCCCGCGTTGCCTGCCATAGACCACATCGCTCTCACCGTGACCGACGTTGAGATAAGCGTCGCTTTCTACTCCCGTCTGTGGGATAAGGAACCCACCGGGACGATGCTCGATGGATCGTTTATCCGGCGTAAATTCGATCTCGGTGGAGGGGCGTCACTGGGACTCACGGAGCACCGCGCAGGCTCTGGCGGCTGCTTCAATGAACGCAACCCAGGCTTGGACCACGCGGGTTTTTCCGTAACCAGCGAAGCCGAACTCGCCGAATGGGCCGCGCATCTGGATACGATCGGCGTGGTCCACAGCGGCCCCATCGACGCCCCGTATGGAACGGCATTGAACTTCAAGGACCCGGACGGCATCGCGCTGGAGTTCTTCTTGCCCAAGTAAGGGCTGAGCTCATCAGATCGAAATATCACTTTTCTTTCAACGTCCGGGTCGGAACCGGGCGTGCGGGTTTCCGGCCGGGTGTCGGTTCGGCGCTCACGCGTTGACCCCCCGGGATGCTGCGACGGCGATGCGGCGGGTCACTTCAATGGCGACTGCGGGGAGGTCCTCGGCGGCAGACGCCCCGCGTCAGTGAGGAAGGAGCCCAAGAAGGAACCGGCGGTTAGGTCCCTGAACTGGTGCGGCCTGGTGGTGGGGTTGGGTAACGGGTTGGTGTCGGTTCGGTGGTGACCCATCCGGGGTGGGGTGTGCTCCCGAAGTACTCCTGACAGACCAAGCCGGACCCGCCCGAAAATGTCAGGCCATGCATCACGGCCGCGGGATCGGCATCATCCACTGAACCACTTTCAAGGAGCACTTTCATGCGCACATCCATCAAGACTTTCCTCGGCGTCGCCGCTGCCGGTTCGCTCATGTTTTCCCTGGCCGCCTGCAGCCCGGCGGACAATGCTTCCTCCGCCCCGGCCACCTCGTCGTCCTCCTCTTCCTCTGCCGCGGCTGAGAAGCCCAAGCCGATGGCCTCGATCCCGGCACTGACCGGCACGTCCACCGCAGTAAAGCTCGACGCTTCCTTCGCGAAGGCACTGGAGACCCTGAAACTCACCCCGGGCACCGTCGGGACCGCCGCACTGACCGATGGTTCGTTGATCTTCCCGATCACCGGCGGCAAGGTCGACTACTACGACCCCGCCAAGGACTACCGCCCGTTTGTCCAGGGCCTGATCAGCCACGCCGGCTCCGGGTTCTCCCTCACCGCCGGAGACACCAAGGTCGAACTGACCAACTTCACCATCGACCCGGGCACCTCCAAGCTCTACGGAGACGTCGCAGTCAACGGTAAGACCGCCGTCAAGCAGGCCTACATCTTCAACCTGGACGGCTCCACCCTGAAGCCCCTGCAGGCCGCCGGTGACACCGCGGTCCTGGAAGGCACCCGCGTGCTGATCTCCGACACCGCCGCCGGACTCCTGAACAAAACCTTCAACACCGACGCCGTGAAAGCCGACATGCTCGTCGGCATCGCCAAGATCACCGTCAATACCAAATAACACCCACCCGAAAAACCTGCCGGATGCCTGTTCTGCACCGGCGGGAAGTGCCACGGTCCCTCCTTGGGTCCGTGGCACTTTTCTGTTCGAGTACCGTAGGAACCCGGGCGAAGAGCCCTGCGGGAACCGTAGCTTTGAAAGGCGTTTCGCATGACCGGAGCCATGGTTGATGTTGTTTTACCTTGTCTGAACGAACGCGGCGCGTTGCCGTGGGTGCTGTCCCGGATGCCGGATGGGTACCGGGCCATCGTGGTCGACAACGGTTCCACGGACGGTTCCGCCGAACTCGCCGCAAGCCTGGGCGCACTGGTGGTCCACGAGGACCGGCGGGGATTTGGAGCAGCTGCCCATGCCGGCCTGCTCGCTGCGACGGCTGAATTCGTCGCATTCTGCGACTGCGACGGTTCACTGGACCCGGCGCAACTGCCGGCCCTGGTCGCCCCCGTCCTCGTTGGCACAGCGGAGCTGGTGCTGGGCAGCCGCCAGCCGCAGCGTGGTTCGTGGCCTCTGCATGCCCGGATCGCCAACATCGTTCTCGCCTGGCGGCTCCGTCGCCTGACCGGGGAACGCGTGAGCGACCTTGGACCGATGAGGGCCGCACGACGCCTTGAGTTGCTATCCCTGGAACTCCAGGACCGGCGCAGCGGCTACCCGCTGGAAATGTTTCTGAAGGCAAGCCTGCGAAAGTGGAGAATCGTGGAGATACCTGTCCCCTACGCCCCCCGCACCGGCAAGTCGAAGGTGACCGGAACGCTGCGCGGAACCGTGACAGCTGTTCGGGACATGTCCGCCCAGCTCAAGGCCGCCGCGGCGGCTTCCCCTGCCGGACCGGTCCGTAAGAGGCCCGGCAGCGAATGATTACTATGAGCGAGACCCTGGATCTTACCGTGGCGGTCATCGCCAAAGAATGCCTGCCGGGCCGCGTCAAAACCCGGCTGAGCCCTCCGCTGAGCCCCGAAGAAGCCGCCGCTCTGGCCCAGCTGAGCCTGAGCCGCACCCTGGAGACGGTCCGGGTCCTCCCGGCGCTGAACCGGATGCTGGTCATGGATGGCACACCCACGCCCGAAGATGCTGATGGCTTCACCGTCGTACCGCAAGTCACGGGGGGGCTGGATGAACGGCTCGCCGCGATCTGCGACGCCGCTACCGGTCCGTTGCTCATCATCGGCATGGACACTCCGCAGTTCTCGGCCCGCCACGTCGACCCGCTCCTGGACGACTGGTCCACGGGCGCTCCACGTCATAACGCCTGGATTGGACCGGCCACGGACGGCGGTTTCTGGGCCCTCGCGCTGTACCGACCCGACGGATCATTGATCCGGGGAGTGCCGATGTCAACTGAGACAACCGGGGCAAGGCAGCTCGCCCGTCTGGTCGCTCAAGGTCTAAGCGTCGGCACGCTGACAGAGCTGGCGGATATGGACCATTTCACCGACGCGGTGAACATCGCCTCGGTCCTACCCGGAACCGACTTCGCGCGCGCCGTCCGTGACGCCGCCAAAGATATGCACGACAAAGTGCTTTTGACCGGTGCCCTGCGGTGACGGCAACAGGCGTGGCATCAACCACACACTTCGGCCAAGGCCACACGGAGCCCTACGCCAGGGCGCTGGCAAACGGCGCCGGGACCCTCACACTCCGTTCGTACGGCAAACACAGCGCGGATGCTGTAGACTTCGACGTCCGCAGTTGGTGTGGGGAGGCAAGCCCGCTCGAGCGTTCCCTGTTGCAGAGTCTGAAGGGACCGGTCCTGGACATCGGCTGCGGACCAGGCCGGCTACTGGCTGCGGCGCAGGGTCTGGGCATTCCGGCCCTGGGGATCGACACCAGCCCGGAGGCGGTCCACCGGGCGCGCGCCCGCGGCGCCCGGGCCCTGGAACAATCGGTGTTCGCCCCGGTACCCCAGACCGGTCTTTGGCAATCCATCATTCTGCTCGATGGCAACATCGGCATCGGTGGCAGCATCAGCTCCCTGCTGCTGCGCTGCGGCCAGCTCATCGCCCCCCGCGGGACGCTCCTGGTTGAAGTGGAGGACGACGAGGACCTGGACACCGTCTACTCCGCTGTGTTGGAGGACTCCAGCGGAAACCAGAGCGAACCCTTCCGCTGGGCACGGACGGGAAGCCTGGGCCTGGCGTCCCGGGCCCGCCGCAGTGAGTGGACCGTATCTTCCGTACAACGGCTGCAGGGCCGCGTCTTTTGCCGGCTCTCCCCCGGCACCGGGGCAGGCAGGACCGCGGTGTGAGATTCGCTGTTCCTTCGCCGCCGCCGGACGGCGCGCAACACTCCCTTCTCAGACCCGCGGCCCCACTGACGGTGCTGGTCCTGGTCCTCGCGGGCCTGCTGTGGTGGATGGTCGCCCCCCGTAACCCGTTCGAATCCGCACCGGTCCTCGGTACCTTCCTGTCCTGGGGCGCACTCATCGGCGCTGTCAGTCTCCTCCGGCGGGTCCCGACACGCCGCGTGGGTGCGGTCATCATCGCAGGCACTGTGCTGCTCGGTCTGGTTGCCGTCAGTGCCCCGCCGCGTACCAGCAACGATTCCGCCAGGTACGCCTGGGACGGGATCGTCCAAAAGGCGGGGATCTCCCCCTACTCTTACGTCCCCGTCGATGAGACCCTGGCCGATCTTCGGCCCGGTTGGCTGTTCGCCTCCGGCGCGATGGGCGAGGACGGGAGGGCTGTGTGCGCCAAGGATCTGTTCGGGACGGAATCCGTCCCGGCCTTCGGCTACCCGTCGGGGAATCCCTTGTGCACGGCCATCAACAGGCCGCACGTGCCCACGATCTATCCGCCTACCGCAGAAATGTACTTCTTTGGTGTGCAGTTCACCGCCCCCGACTCGGCTGGCTACCTTTCTTTCCAGCTGGGTGGCCTGGTCATCAGCCTTGCCGTGACACTGATGCTGCTTGTTGCCCTGGCCCGACGCGGCCTGCCCCTTCATCTCGCCGCAGTCTGGGGCTGGAGCCCGTTCGTGCAGCTTGAGGCAGTGAACAACGCCCACGTCGACCTCCTCAGCGGCGCCCTGATCCTGGCGGCAGGAATGCTGCTCACCGGAGGCAAGCCGCTGCGCTCCGGAATGGCGTTCGGTGCTGCCGTCGCCACGAAACTCATTCCGGCCATCGCCGCCCCCGCGTTGCTGTTCCAGCGCCCGGCCCGTTTCGTTGTCACCGCGCTGGCAACTTTCGCCCTCCTCTACGTGCCCTACCTGGCCGCGGCCGGGGCCGGAGTACTCGGGTTCCTGCCCGGCTACCTCAAGGAAGAGGGCTACAGCCAAAGCGGCGGCACCCGCTTCGGACTTGCCCAACTCGTCTCCACCGGACCCTGGCCGCCGGTGCTCAGCACCGCGGCGCTGGCAGTCGTCGCGTTTCGTGTGCTGCGGCGAACCGGGCCCGGGAACGTCTGGGAACAACAGACCATCATGATCGGACTGACGCTGCTGATTATCAGCCCGAATTATCCCTGGTATGCCCTCATGCTGCTGCCGTTCATTATCCTGAGCCGTCGCTGGGAATACATCGCGGTCATCCTCGCCCTGGACACCATCTACATGCTTCCCACCCAAGACCCCTTCAGCCTTCCACTGCATCAAACGGCCCTCTGTCTCGCCGCCGCCGCCCTCGCCGCCGGCGTCTGGTGGCGACGCCATCAACAACTTCAGCTCGCGGCCAGCACCGGACTCCAGTAACTGACGCCGATTCCCGCCGCGACAACCCCCTGACCGGCACCCCTCCCCCGGCGCCCGCCCCCCGAAAGACAGGACTTGCACCATGAATACTTCCCTCACCGGCACACCGCCGGCGCGTATCGGCATCATCGGCGGATCCGGGACCTACCAACTCCCCGGAGCGGTGGTGACGGCAACCATCGACGTTCACACCCCCTACGGGCCGCCGTCTGCTCCCGTGACTCTCGCCGAGGTGGCCGGACGGACGGTGGCCTTCCTCCCCCGCCACGGCGCAGGACATTCACTGCCGCCGCAGAAGATCAACTACCGCGCCAACGTGTGGGCTCTCAAGAGCCTTGGCGTTGAGGCCGTCCTTTCCTCCTCGGCCGTGGGTGGCCTGCGGGAAGGCTTCGGCCCGGACACCTTTGTGGTAACGGACCAGCTCATCGACCGCACCTGGGGGCGCGCGGACACCTTCTTCGACGGCACCGTTGTTGACGGCGTCCCGCCCGCCGGAGTCCAGCACCTCCCGGCATCCGAGCCCTTCTGCCCCACCCTGCGTACGCACGTGGCCGCCGCCCTCAAACGACGCAGCATCGCCTTCGTCCCGCGAGGAACGGTCGTGGTGATTAACGGACCCCGCTTCTCCACAAAGGCCGAGTCCGCCTGGTACGTCACCGGAGGCGCTGACATTATCAGCATGACCCAGTACCCCGAACCCCTGCTGGCCGCTGAGCTCAACATGGGGTTCGTGAATCTGGCATACATCACCGATTCAGACACCGGGCACGACGGCTCGGAACCGGTCACTGCCGACGCCGTTTTCGCCCGGCTGAAAAACGCCCAGGACAGTGTGCTGGCCGTTTTGGAAGCGACAGTTGCCGCCATCAGCGAGGACTACCAGTCCCGGACGCTGATGGACCCGGAAGCGGTGCGCCGGATCATGGCACTCCCGGCTGTCCGGGAACTGGCGGACGCCAAATGAAACTCCTCGTCACCGGAGGCGCCGGGTTCATCGGTTCGCATATTGTCCAGGCTGCCCTCGCCAAGGGCTGGTCCGTGCGGGTTCTCGACTCGTTGCTCCCGGCGCTTCACCCCGCGCCCCCGGTCTTTGACCCCCGGGTGGAACTCATGACCGGCGACGTCACGGACCCGGCCGCGGTCGACTCTGCACTACAGGGTGTGGATATCGTCTGCCACCAGAGTGCGAAGGTCGGGCTGGGGGTCAGCTTCGCCGACGCACCGGACTACATCCACAACAACGACTACGCCACAGCCATCCTGCTGGCCGCCATGGAACGCCACCACATCACCCGGCTTATCCTGGCCTCCTCCATGGTGGTCTACGGCGAGGGGGCGTATGCCGACCCACGGACCGGTCTTCCCGTCCGGCCCGGGCCCCGTGATGAATCTGACCTGCAAGCCGGGATTTTCGATCCCCGCAACCCGGATTCCGGCGCCGTCCTTGTCCCTGCCATGGTCACCGAGGACGCCCCCCTGGATCCCCGCAATGTCTATGCTGCCTCGAAATTAAGCCAGGAAAACTTAACCGCAGCATGGGCCCGCAGCACTGGCGGCTCTGCAGTCGCCCTCCGCTACCACAACGTCTATGGGCCCAGGATGCCCAAAGACACACCGTACGCCGGCGTCGCATCCCTTTTCCGTTCGGCACTGGCCCGCGGGGAGGCGCCGCGCGTTTTCGAAGACGGCAAACAGCGGCGCAGCTTCATCCATGTCCGGGACATCGCCGAAGCCAACATCGCCGCCGCCGAGTTCCTCTCAGACGGCGCAGCGGGTTTCCGGGCCTACAACGTGGGTGCGGACGAGGTACGGACGATCGGTGACGTGGCCACGGCATTGAGCACGTTCAGCGCGGGCCCGGCTCCTGTCATCACCGGAGAGTACCGGCTCGGCGATGTCCGCCACGTCACCGCGTCCTCGGCGTTGATCAAGGCCGAACTGGGCTGGGCCCCGTCAGTGGGCTTTGAAGAAGGCATGCGGGAATTTGCTGCCGCTCCCCTGCGCGGCGAACCGGCATGACCAGGACCGGTCCCTGGCTGGTCAGGACCGGATGATCTCCACCCTGCGGGCCCGGCGTTCGAGGACAACGATGACGACGCCGGAAACCAGCACCAGGAACACCCAGAACCACAGAAGGTTCATGGCGTAATCTGCCTCAAGGACCGTCACGGACTGCGCGACGGACTGCGCCTTCATCAGGATCCCCACCACCAGGGTCACGACGGCGCCCAGAAGCAGTGCACCGCGTAGAACGGCGGCGGACGCCGACTGAAGTTTCGCACCGGCCAGGGTCAACCCGGCCCCGGCAAGCGTCGAGAGCGGCACAAGAACTCCGTCGTGAATCAGGATGGCCACGGCCATCCAGGTCAGCAGGCCCATGAGCTGCCTGGCTCCCAGCTGGGTGGGCAGCCCCAGCAGCCCATAGCCGAGTATGGCCACTCCCGCGACGCCGAGCACAGCACGGGAAAGGTTCACCGCAAGGGACTTTCTCATAGGACCTCCACGCTGTGCAGCCACTTGGTCTGCAGCACCCCGGGACGACCGGGAGCGATGATTCTCGCCGGGTAGCCATGGTCCAAATCAAGCACCGAACCGTTCAGTTCAAGGGCCACCAGGGTCTGCTCGTCCCGGGAATACTCGGCCGGCATATTCATCGTCCGATAGGCACCTTCCGGCTCCAGGCTGATGAAACGTAACGGTGAATCCGCGGGGGCACCGACGGCTGCGAGCAAATCGACGACACGCACTCCACGCCATGAAGCCATCTGGCTCCACCCTTCCACGCACGCGATCGGCAATTCCTGGGTGTGCTGGGGAAGTGCCCGGAGTTCACCCAGGGTAAAGGAACGGCTCGATTCGCCGGAGCGGACCTTCAACGCCCAGCCCGGGGATTCCGCCAGCTCGATCACCTTGGCATCGGCTGCTGTCCGGTTAACCGGCACGCCCTGGGGGCCGGTGCCCATTTTCCGAGGAGCGAACAGGTTGGCCGGTGCCAGCCAGGAGAACGACTGCCCCGCCGTGGTCACGACGACGGCACCGGTCGCCGCCGCGACAGCCGTCAACAATGCCCGCCGGGACCAGCGGCCCGGACCCGTTGCCACTGCGTCCGCCGGGCGCTCAGCATCGGCCGTTCCGCCGCCTGCCACGGACTGCTCTGCTGCATCAAAGCTCCGCGGAGAGTTCCGACGCCAATGACCCGCAATGGTAGGAAGCTTCACGGCAATGTGCAGCAGGAGCGAACCCCAAATCACCCAGGCCAACCAATAGTGGGTCTCACGGAACGGAAACGGCCACGGATACCACTTGTAGGTATTGATAAGGCCCGTGGTCAGCTGCAGGAGCGAGGAGCCGACAAACAAAGCTATGGAAGCCCGCTCAACACCGTGCACCAAGGACTTGACCGGCGGCCACGCCAGAAGTTCGGGATACACCGACCAGAGCTTGGCCAGCAGCAGTGGAATCGCGGCGATTCCCGCGGTGACATGCAGTCCCTGCGTCAGTTGGTAGATCCATACCGGCCTGGTGGGGAACACCATCCACGACGGCGGATTTTGCAGTCCATGACTGAAGAGCCCGGTCAAAAAGCAAATAGTGAAAGTTATTCCGAGCCAACGGCCCAGGACGACAGTCAGGCGTGTGCTGCGCGTCGGGGAGGCAAACTTTCCCGCCAACGCTGTAGTGAGCCTTTGCCCATCAAACTTTTGCATAACCGGATCACTTCACCATTCCGTGGCTGCCAGGAACCACACTAACCTCAACCCGGAACGCCACGGACCCCCAAGGTCCGTGGCGTTCCCAGGTTTTTCGGGTGGGTGTTATTTGGTGTTGACGGTGATCTTGGCGATGCCGACGAGCATGTCGGCTTTCACGGCGTCGGTGTTGAAGGTTTTGTTCAGGAGCCCGGCGGCGGTGTCGGAGATCAGCACGCGGGTGCCTTCCAGGACCGCGGTGTCACCGGCGGCCTGCAGGGGCTTCAGGGTGGAGCCGTCCAGGTTGAAGATGTAGGCCTGCTTGACGGCGGTCTTGCCGTTGACTGCGACGTCACCGTAGAGCTTGGAGGTGCCCGGGTCGATGGTGAAGTTGGTCAGTTCGACCTTGGTGTCACCGGCGGTGAGGGAGAACCCGGAGCCGGCGTGGCTGATCAGGCCCTGGACAAACGGGCGGTAGTCCTTGGCGGGGTCGTAGTAGTCGACCTTGCCGCCGGTGATCGGGAAGATCAGCGAACCATCGGTCAGTGCGGCGGTCCCGACGGTGCCCGGGGTGAGTTTCAAGGTCTCCAGTGCCTTCGCGAAGGAAGCGTCGAGCTTCACTGCGGTGGACGTGCCGGTCAGTGCCGGGATCGAGGCCATCGGCTTGGGCTTCTCAGCCGCGGCAGAGGAAGAGGAGGACGACGAGGTGGCCGGGGCGGAGGAAGCATTGTCCGCCGGGCTGCAGGCGGCCAGGGAAAACATGAGCGAACCGGCAGCGGCGACGCCGAGGAAAGTCTTGAGAGATGTGCGCATGAAAGTGCTCCTTGAAAGTGTTTCAGTGGATGATGCCGATCCCGCGGCCGTGATGCACGGCCTGACATTTTCGGGCGGGTCCGGCTTGGTCTGTCAGGAGTACTTCGGGAGCACACCCCACCCCGGATGGGTCACCGCCGAACCGACACCAACCCGTTACCCAACCCCACCACCCCAGTCCCCGGAAGAAGCCCAATCGGATCACCAAGAGCTCAACTTCATTCCTGCGATGTTCAACCGCCTGCACCTGAAGCGCGCAATTCAGGAGCTTAAAGCCAATGGACGCAAGAACCCCCGCCGTCTCTCACGCGCGGCTCGGCGCCGAACACGCTCACCGGCTCACCCGGGCGCGAAGCAAGGTCCAGGCCTCGAGAAATGGGGAGTGAGAAAAGGGTGAGGCGCCCATAGCGGTCGCCTCACCCGGTTTCGCTACGGTGATTTTGAGCTGTAGTGCTGGACGTTCTATTTCTGCAGGAAGTCCAGCAATGCCTGGTTGAACTCATCGGGGTGGCTCACGTTGCAGCCGTGCGGTGCGCCGTGGATCACGTGCAGGTCGCTGCCGGGCAGAGCTGCGTGGGTCCGGGCACCGGATCCGGCGAAAGGCACAGTGCCGTCGCCGTCTCCGTGCAGGACGAGTGCCGGGACGGTGACCTTGGGCAGGTCATCGCGGAAATCGGTGGTGCCGAAGGCTTCCATGCAGGCCAGCGCCGCCTTCTTATCAGCCTGCTTGCAGAGCCGGAGGGCTTCCTGGCGCTGGACCTCGGTGACTTTCAACTCCCCGTTGACGGAGAAGAATTGCCGGGTGAAATCGTCGTAGAAGGAGTTTTCGTCCTTCGTCAGGCCAGCAGTCATCTCGGCCGCCGCGTCCTTGGTCAATGGCCCGTCCGGGTTGTCCTGGCCCTGCATCATGTAGGGCGGGACGGCGGCGGCGAAAACGACGCTGCGCACCCTGTCACTGCCGTACTTGGTGAAGTAGCGGGCAACTTCACCACCACCCATGGAAAATCCGACGAGGGTAGCGTCCGTGAGTTCGAGCGCCTCCAGAAGGGTGTGCAGGTCCTCGGTGAGGATGTCGTAGGTGTACCCGGTGTGGGGCTTGTCGCTGCGTCCGAAACCCCGCCGGTCATAGGTGATGACCCGGTAGCCGGCATCCTGCAACGCCGGGATCTGGGCTGTGAAGGATTCCCCGGACAAGGGCCATCCATGGATGAGGACAACCGGCCGGCCCGTGCCCCCAGTGTCCTCGACATGCAGGTTCGTGTCCTTGAACAGGCCGTGATGGGCAGTAACTTCAGTCATGAAAAGCCTCCAACTCTGAGATGGGATCGGCGCACCACGCCGACTCTAACCAATTCGTCAACAAACTGTCGTTTGGATGGGTCGCAGTGGCCCTGAATCGGGCTGACTTAGTCAGCCGCCCCTGCACTAGCGCTGAACTATCGAACCAGGCCGTTCTTGCCCTTCTCAGAGCCAACTACTACCCCGTGCGGGTCTTCCTGGCCCTGGTGGCACCCTTGCCCGCGGTGACGGCTGCGCTGGGGTGTGTTCCCTCGCTGCGTTCCGCCGCGAGGCGTCCGCGTTTATGGGTTTCATTCGCGCCGGTGTGTTCCCGACGTCGTCTCAGTTTTCAGGCCCTGGTCTTTGAGTCGGCTGCTGTCGTTGCCGGTGACGCGGTTCTCCATCTCGCAGCCGACATATTCCATGCGGGCGAAAAGTTCTTTTTCTGCTCGTTCGTACCGCTGGTCCAGGTACTCCCATTGTTCGCTCTTGACACCGGCCTCGGCCAGAAGCCTGGCCTCGTGCATATTCTTGGCTGCTTTCACGAACGCAGGATCCTCGAAGTGCGCGTCGCCGGCTCCGTTGATGTTCGCTGTGGTTTCTTTGCGCAGCTGATCGATGTCGGGGCCGTTGACCCCGTCCTTGCTAATGAGGAACATTCGTTCCTTCACGATGGCGTCCGCCACTTCTACCGCTGCAGGAGTCTTAGCAGTGTGAGCGGTCTGCAACGCCCGGGCCAGTTCGGGGTTGGCCAGGTACTCCACGGGTACTTGTGGCGTTGCATTTCCGGGTCCAGTGTCGCTGCTTGGACGCGGAGTTCTTCGGCGCGGGCCGCGACGAGCAGGCACATGGCCTTATCGTGTTCGGCGGCCGCCGTCCGTGTCTCTTCCTAGCTGCGGTCCAACGCGTCCTGACGCGCCTTATCCGTTGCGGCGGTCTGGATATCTGACTCCAGATATGCGCCGTCCGCGCCGACGTCGTGAGTGTCGATGCCGTAGCGGGTGAGGACTTCCTGACGGATCGTCTCGGATGCGGCCAGAGCGGTCGGGTCGTGGTCCTTCCAACTCATCGCGACGGTGTGCGCCATGGCGATGTCATCAGGTTGAGCCTTGTCCCACCCCTGGTCCTTCTGTACCGGGGCCAGCGCCGCGTGGGCGGCACTGCGGTCTCCCGTGAGGCGACCCTGGGCTTCGTGCGCTGCCTGAGCGTCCGGGTGTTCCTGCTGCCGTTGGGATTCCTGCCGGCGACGGGCCAGGGTCTCGGCAATGCGCGAGGCGATCATCAGCGACTGCCGCATTCCGCCGTCCACAACATCGTCCATTCCGTCTGATTCACTCATCGTGCTCCTTACGTTGTTGGTCGTGGACTCTATCGGTCCAGCACGGGGCCGGAATCCCGGCCCGTGTGCTGGCCGGTTGTGGCCGGCGTTGACGTACTCGGTACCGCTGACCCTGGACGGACGGGCGCCATGCCGCGCAGTCCGAGTTCGACGGAGTTCGGCGCTGCTGCCTGTTCCGGTGTACCGACGGTGACCGGTCGGGGCATGGTCGCTGCGAACGGTTTCAGCTGATCAGTGACGACAGCCCGGAGCCGCTGCGCTTCACGGGTTCGTCCGGGCTGTTGGTGCATCTCGTGGATAGCGAAAGCAGTGTTCACCAGCTGCAGCATGAGCGCCGACTGGGCCGCCGTCTTGTTCTTACTGGACGCGGCCATGAACAACATGGCAGTACCGGCAATCGACGGCAGGGCTACGGGCTTGCTGTGTTCCCGTGGTGCCCGGAGCTGGGCGGTGCGGGACAGCTCGGCGGCGGTAGCCGCCAGCCGACCCGGCGTCGGTTCGAGCCGGTGGGACAATGCCGCGAACGCACCGGATACTTCCCGCGCTGCTTTCGCCCGGGTCGCGTGGTCATCACGGAGCAGTGTGCGCAGCTGCTCAACGAGCGCGGTCGCGTTTGCGGGTGTACTCGACCCACATTTGCGCCGGTGGGGTTGCGTTCTCGGGACCGGTCTTGGACACGGTGCGTTTGTTGCGTGCAGCTGCGTTCCATTCCGCAGCAGCCTCGGTAGCCAGGGGCGGTTAGTCCATCCATTTTTCGCGCAAAGCCCCGAGCTTCAGGTCGGAAGCGAGGGTGCCGCCGCCGAACCAGATCGGGCGCTCTCCTAGCTTGGGACGTTACGCCACGGAGTACCCGACAACGACATCCGTGGTGTTCTTCGCGTAGCGCGGCCGGACCAGCAATCCGGTGTCCCGCGCGCGGCGCACGAACTCCGCTTCGGTTGCTGAGGCACTGGCGCTGGCGCGGACTTTCCGGGCCAAGAATGAGCGGTGCATTTCCCGCTCGTCCCGGACAGCGGTGGCTTTCTCGGCCTGGTCGTAGCCGCGGGTGGCGTGCACGGTGGAGAGCTGTTCCAGCCCATACTTTACCTCCAGTTGGGGCGCGAGGACCAATGCTCGGGAAAGTGGCGTCAGTGATTGATCTTCCTTGATTTGGCGGCAATCTTGATCCTGAGTTGAGGATGTTGGTTCTGTTGCGTCCAGGGTTTTCCGTCGTTTTTCCCAACACGGCTTATCGACGTGGATTTCGCTGTAATTCGCTCGTTGGGGATGGGGGTCTGCAATCCCCATTTCTCGACAAGATGCTTAGGGTGACTCGCGCGAGCATTGGTCCTCAACCCCGTGACCCGTCAAAGGTGAACACGCGGGAAGGATGGCCGTCCTATGTTGAAACCAGTTGCTTCAAGCAGTCATGTCATCGCTAACCCCAGTCCCCGTTGGGATCATGTGACAAAACGCAAGCCCCGGTACTTGCCTGTGGCAACAGTCCGCCGGCCACGGATCGCAGTTCCTACCGACAGGCCCCCTACCGGGGCCTTTGTGTGCGTATCGAACGGCGGCTCGGATTCTCAGGCGGCAATTGGACTGCCGTCGCCGGGACTGGGGTGTAGGTGGTACCGTCGCGGAGCATGGCCCAGCGGACGTTAATGCGGCGGGGGGCCAAGGACAGGAGCGTCTGAATATGAGTTTTACTTTGGCCGCATTTGCGGTCGTAGTGGCCCGTGAGGCGGGGCAGGATCTCAGGGCCGAAGCCTGGCATGCTCAGCAGTAATTCCTACTTGACTTTGAACGCGTGGGACTAACGTTCACCCCCGTCAGATAGCTGTGCTTTGGCCAGGACGACGCAATCGAGTGCGGGGCGAAGCCCCCCGGCTACTGGCCGGCTGCGCGTGTTTGCCACCTGGATCTCCAGGCCAGCCTCTTGCAGCCATTGGGCTACTTGATCCGGTTTTTGCAGTACATTGGGGTCCTGTGGACCACCGGATCCGTGTTCAGGATTGTCGGCATCGTGATTCACGAGCAGGAAGGTGCCACCTGGCGCGATAGCAGCGGCGGCTGTAGTCACGGCGGCCTCGAGCTGAGTTGCCGGTAGTTGTAGGTAGGCGACCAGTACGAGATCGAAGCTTTCGGCGGGAGACTCGATCTCGCATGCGTCTGCCACTGTCCACTCGATCCGGTTGTCGACTCCTGCAATCTCAGCATGCCGCCGGCCGGTTTCCAATCCCTTCGCTGAGAAGTCGAGTGCTTGGACCTGCCACCCGCATTCAGCCAGCCAAATTGCGTGGCGTCCTTCTCCGGCGCCCAAGTCGAGTGCTCGGCCTGGCGCCAGTCCCTTAACCTCATTGGCAACCCAAATGTTGGGTTCGGAACCCCAGACTCGGTCGGATTCACTGTAGCGCCGGTCCCATCCCGCGGCATCGACGGTTTTCATCTTTTGGTCTCCCTCTTCGGCGGACGCGTCCATGGCTTAAGGCTGACCCACGCCCCCTGAATCCTCAACCAACGTTGCCAATCCCGGGAACAGGTATTTCGTGGGCCTCAGCAGCTGGCCGCAGCGAAAGCCCGGATCCGAATGCGACGGCGGCCGTGGGAAACGGGGCAGCGAAGGACCCGCCTACGGGCCCAATGATGGTTGCTGGATCGGCCTGCAACGGCTCCCAGCGGCCAGGAGCGGCTGACGGACCGGGTAGTACAGGACGCGCCAGTTCCGCAAGTGTAAAATTTGGGGCATCGGCCGTCTTGGACGCGTCGGACGCGCACACCTGTGTCGGCCATCGCCGCACTTCGCCGAATTGCTGTGCGCTCTTGGAACGGGGCTCGTATGGCACGCACGCTGATCTCAACGAAGCTGTTCATCCCGAAAGTCCGACGCCATGTTGTGACCCGCACAAGACTCTTAGACAGTCTGCGCCGGGCAGCTGAATCGCGATTGACGCTGGTTTCCGCACCGGCCGGCTTCGGTAAGACAACGCTTCTTGCCGAGTGGCTGGGCGAAGTGCAGGAAGTTGACCGTCGTATTGCGTGGGTTTCACTCGATGCGGCCGACAGCGACCCGGCGTCTTTTTGGACCTATGTTGTGTCCGCACTGCAAACAGCGGTGCCTGGTGTCGGACCGTCTGCCTTGGAGCTCATTCCTCCTTCCGACGTCTCGATCCAGCCCGTGCTCACCATGGTGCTGAATGATCTGGCAATGCTGCCGGACGATGTCTGGTTGGTGCTTGATGATTACCACCTCGTTGACAGCCACGAAGTCGCCAACGGGATGGTCTTCCTGCTGGACCACATTCCGTCCCACGTCCACGTTGTGATCAGCACGCGTGCGGACCCTGAGCTGCCGTTGTCCCGTTGGCGGGTGCGCGGCGAGCTCGTCGAACTCCGGGCGGCTGAGCTGCGCTTTACGTCCGGGGAGGTCACCGCTTACCTCAACGAGGTAGCTGGTTTGGATCTTTCCGCTCGGGACGTCGCGGCTTTGGAGCAGAGGACTGAGGGGTGGGTAGCAGCTCTGCAGCTGGCAGCGCTGTCCCTCCAGGGCCGCGAGGACGTTGCCGGTTTCATTGCCGGGTTCGCCGGAAACGACCGGTACATCGTCGACTACCTGGTCGAGGAGGTATTGAAGCATCAACCAGAGCCGGTTCGCACCTTCCTTTTGCTGACAGCCGTACTCGACCGATTCAGCGGGCCGCTCTGTGATGCTTTGACAGGAGGCGGCGATGGGACGGAGATGCTCACGGCACTGGAGCGGGCCAATCTTTTCATCATCCCGTTGGATGACCGTCGTGAGCGGTACCGCTACCATCACCTTTTCGCGGACGTGTTGCGGGCGCGTCTGCTTAGTGAACAGCCCGAGTTGGTCCCGATGCTGCACCAGCGCGCCAGTACATGGTACGAGCGCAACGACCTGCTGGAAGACGCTGTCAGGCATGCCCTCGAAGCCCAGGACTTTAACCGCGCGGCCCGCCTGATGGAAATGGCCGTGCCGATAATAAGGCGTAACCGGCAGGAGGCCCTTTTGTTCGGCTGGCTCACGGCACTGCCGGCGGACGCTGTCAGGAACAGCCCAGTGCTGAGTGTCTTCTTCGGATTCATGCTCATGGCTTCCGGTAACCTCCCCGAGGTGGAAGCGCACTTTGAGGACGCGGAACAAGCACTCGCTGCGGTGCCGGCCGGGGTAGCTGCGCCGTGGACCGACACTGAAGAGCTGCGGACGCTATCGGCGACCATTGCCGTCTACCGGGCCTCCCTGGCGCAGGCGCGGGGCGACGTGGCAGGCACACTCGGGCACGCCCGGCAGGCCCTGGCCCTGGCCGGCGCCGGCGACCATCTCGCACGCGGCGCTGCCGCCGGCTTTCTAGGTTTGGCCGCCTGGGCGAAGGGGGAGCTGTTATCCGCCCTGGAGACGTTCGCGCAGGCGGTTGCCAGCCTGCACGCATCCGGCAACCTCATTGATGCGCTCAGCAGCACCGCCGTCCTCGCTGACATGTGGCTCGCGGCAGGCCGGCCCGGCACGGCGCGGGGGCTCTACCAAGAAGCGCTGAAACTGGCCGACGCAGAGGGTGACCCCGTCGCCCGGGCAACCGCCGAGTTGCATGTGGGTCTTGGCGATATTGACCGGGAGGCTGGAAACCTCGCTGCCGCGACGCTGCACCTCGCTACCGCCAGTGCGTTCTTCGAGCGGGCGCCGCTGACCGAGAGCCGTCACCGGTGGTTCATAGCGAGGGCGCTGATTGCTCGCGCCGAGGGAAACCTGGACGAAGCCACCAACCTTCTCGATCACGCTGAGCAGACCTACCGGCCAGGATTCTTTCCCGAGGTTCAGCCGATTGGATCGATGAGAGCCCGCATCTGGATCGTCCAAGGCAAGAGATCGGAAGCCGCCGAGTGGGCACAGGCACGAGGGGTATCTGTAACAGATGAAGTCAGCTACCTGAGCGAGTTCGACCACCTCACGCTCGTGCGGCTGCTTTTAGCGCAGGACCGGGAACGTCCCGACAGCGGCGCTTCCGGACAAGCCGATCACCTTTTGGGACGGCTGCTCAAGTCAGCAGAAACAGACGGACGCGCCGGGAGCGTACTGGAGATCCGCATGCTGCAGGCTCTTGCCCGGGCCGGTCAGGGACACCGGGCGCAGGCCCGCGGGATGCTTGGCCGGGCTTTCGCGGAGGCGCCCGAACCTACCGGCTATGCCGGGCTCTTCTTAGCCGAAGGGCCGCCGATGATGGAGCTGCTGCGGGACGCCGCCAACCACGGGAACGCCGAAGGCCACCCCCAGCGGCTGCTGACCCTCGCTATGCCCCCCAAAGCCCAAGCCCCCGTACAGGGGCACCGGCTGATTTCCTCGGCAGAAGAGAAGTTGAGCCGGCGCGAGCTGCAGGTACTCCAGCTTCTCGGCAGCGAATTGAGCGGCCCGGAGATCGCCCAGGCGCTGTTCATCTCACCCAACACGCTGCGCACCCACACAAAGCACATCTTCACGAAGCTCGCCGTCACCACCCGCCAGAGTGCGGTCCGCCAGGGGCGCGACCGGGGCCTCACCTAACCGGGAACCATATCTCACCCTGTCACTCACATCATGGGGTGATGTCTGCTCACCCGACCTGTCCCTAGGTTTGAGTCATCCGGCGGCGCACTGCCGCGGAGACCCAGACCCAGGAGACGAAGATGACCATCACCACCACCACCCTCACCCGGGCGGCCGGTCTGTCCGCCATCGCCGCAGGCCTACTGTTCATCGGAGTCCAAATAAACCACCCCCAACTGGACGCAGAGTTCGCCACCACCACCGAATACACGGTCCGTCAAAGCCTGAAGGTACTCATGGCCGCATTGTCGCTGGCCGGCATCACCGGAATGTACCTGCACCAGGTCAAGCAGGCCGGAGTATTGGGCCTGATCGGGTACTTGGTCTTCGGTGCCGGGTACCTCATCATGACAAGCGTCGAGGTGATCGGAGCCGTTGTCTTTTCGACTCTCGCCCACACAGCACCCGGATACGTCAACGACGTCTTTGCCGTAGTCACCGGCGGCCACGCCAACGGGGACATCGGCCTGATGCAAGTCCTTAACCTCGCGGCCGCGGCCACGTTCCTGGGCGGCGGACTCCTGTTCGGAATTGCGCTCTTCCTTGCCAAGGTCCTCGCCCGCTGGGCCGCCGCGTTGCTCGCCGCCGGCTCCGTGGCGACCCTGGCCATCCCCTTGCTGCCGCAGATCAACGAACGGCTGTTCGCCATCCCCACCGGGGTTGCAATGGTAGGCCTCGGATACTCGTTATGGCGAGCCCAGCGCGCCGGGGCCAGCCGATCACTGCCCCTGAACGCGGAACGCCCGCTCAATCCGGCCGCCAAGTGACCATCTACCCGACGGGACGGTCCGCCCGGTCGGTGAGATCGACCGGGTGGGTGCCGTTCGCGCTGGTCGCCCTCGTCCTGGTCCCTGCCGCAGCCGGCTCATTACGGCTTATCGAATTGGCCGACGGACCACTTCTCATCCCGGAGAACACCCGCATGACGGACTCCCCCGTGCCCGTGGTCGTGCACATCGTCAGTGCGATCCCGTACGCGGTTCTGGGCGCCTTCCAGTTCTCCCCACGGTTTCGGCGCCGCTGGCCGGCCTGGCACCGCGCGGCCGGACGCGTCCTCGTGGTCCTGGGACTCACGATTGCGTTCTCCGCACTGTGGATGACGCAGTTCTACCCCAGGCAGCCCGGCACCGGGGAGCTCGCCTATCTTTTCCGGCTTGCGTTCGGTTCCGGCATGGCGGCCAGCATCATCCTCGGCTTCGCGGCGATCCGACGCGCGGACGTCACACGTCACCGGGCGTGGATGACACGTGCCTATGGGCTGGCTCTGGGCGCAGGCACCCAGGTCTTCACCCAAGGCATCGGGAACGCGGTCTTCGGGGTCAGCGAACTGACCACGGACCTCATGCTGGGGGCAGGGTGGGCCGTGAATCTCATTGCCGCGGAGGTCATCATCCGCCGCAGCGGCGGCACGACAGGCCGGACAACGGTCGAGGCAGGGCTCTCATGACTGGCTCCCACGGGCCCGGTGGCTACCGGCTACGGGTCGAAGGGCACCTTGACGACCACTGGTCAGCCTCATTCGGTCACCTCACTCTCACCCGCGAAAACGACGGCACCACAAGCCTGCGCGGTCAAGTCGCCGACCAGGCTGCCCTGCATGGGCTGCTGACAAGGATCCGGGACCTCGGCATTGTCCTAATTTCCGTGGAAGCCATCGACGTAACGGACGAAATCGGAAGCAAGGCCGGCGGAGCCACGACCCGGCAATCCGAACCCATTCACCACGCGCGGGTCGACAGCGGCTATCCGGCGAAGCCGTAAGGAAACCGAGCAACTCCCTGGGCCCGCCCACCCTGTTGAGGCCTTCACCCCGGGCGCCTTGAAGGCGCCCTACAGGCGGCCAACCCAAACACCGCGTAGGCAGGATCGCCCCGACACCCGTCCCCTCAACATCAAAGGATCATAATGTCCGATGCCGTACTCTCCCACCGGGGGCCCGTTGCCCACGCCGGTACCCCGGCCGCCGCCGTGGATGCCCGCGGCCTACACAGATCGTTCGTCAACGTCCACGCCGTGAACGGTATCGACCTGAACATCGCGCCGGGTGAAATCGTGGCGTTCCTTGGCCCCAACGGTGCAGGCAAGACGACAACTATCGACATGCTCCTGGGACTGGCCAAACCGGACCGCGGGGATGTACGGATGTACGGCCACACGCCCCGCCGTGCCATTGCGCTCGGACAGGTCTCCGCCGTGCTCCAGACCGGCGGACTGCTCAAAGACCTCACGGTGCGGGAAACCCTGGCCCTGACATCCTCACTGTTCCCCGACACCCAGCCGGTGAACGATGTACTTATACGCGCCGGAATACTTGAGATTGCGGACCGTCTGGTAGCGAAATGCTCCGGCGGCCAGCAACAAAGGCTTCGCTTTGCCATGGCGTTGGTTTCGGACCCTGGGCTGCTGGTGCTGGACGAACCGACAGCCGGCATGGACGTCGAGGGGCGGCGTGATTTCTGGGACACTATCCGGTCCGACGCCGCCCGCGGGCGGACGGTCATTTTTGCGACCCACTATCTGGACGAGGCCGACACGTACGCCGACCGGATTATTCTTCTTCGGCGTGGACGAATCGTGGCCGACGGCACCGCCGCCCACATAAGATCCCTTGCCGCCGGCCGCACCATCCGGGCCTCCGTGAGGAACCTCGACGCCGACCTCGTGAAAGCCTTACCCGGGGTGGACTACGTCCAGGCGCGCGCTGATACTGTAACCATTCGCACCATGGATTCCGATGCCGCCGCCCGGTACCTCCTGGCCCACACAGACGCCAGCGACCTGGAAATCACCTCCCGCAATCTCGAAGACGCGTTCCTCGCGCTCACCACCGATAACGACGGTGATGCCGACGTGTTCCGACCAGCAGAAGAAGACACCAAATGAACGCCGCCCCCTCCCCGTTTGCTCCTTCGACTCAAGGCCGGGGCCCGGGCCTTGGCGGGTTCAACAGGACATTGCTGAGCATTAAAATCAAACGCCGTCTCCGGAACAGGCGCACCCTTTTCTTCACGATTGCGTTCCCCGTCATGATGCTCATCGCCGTCGGCAGCCAATACCGTGACACCCCGATTGACCCCAGACTCCCGGTGAGCAGCGGGGGAACCTCTGTGACGGCGTTCATCATGATCAACATGGCCGTCTACGGAGCAATGCTGGCCTCGACCTCCGCCGGTGGCGCCGTGGCAATCGAACGGGCGCAGGGCTGGAGCCGCCAGTTGCGGCTCACGCCCCTCACGCCCGCGGCCAATATCGCCGTCAAAGTAATTGGCGGCCTTGCCGTCGGACTGCTCGCCGTGCTCGGCACGTTCGCCGCCGGAATCTTTCTCGGCGTCCGCATGGAACTGCACGTCTGGATTCTCGCCGGACTGACCGCGTGGCTCGGCTCCCTCGTCTTCACCGCGCTGGGCCTGTTCGCCGGATACTTGGTGCCCTCCGAGAATGTCATGCAGTTCATGGGGCCGGCCCTGGCATTCCTCGCCTATTTCGGGGGCCTCTTTCAGCCCCTGAAAACCATGACACCCGCATTGCAGCGCATCGGCGTCTGGACGCCCACCTACGGTCTTGGCGATATCGCCCGGGCACCGCTCGCTGGGGATGCCTTCAACGGGGCCGCAGCAGGGAACGTTCTGCTCTGGCTGATCCTTTTCGGCGCCGGTGCTGCCGTTGCCTTCCGCCGCGACACCCAGCGCGTCTGACATTCCCGTCACTCAACGTCGAAGTGTCGGTTCGGGAGGCCCTCACGCGTCATGTTGGGTAATGGGCTGATGCGGGTCGGCATCAGCCGCAGGCTCAGACGCTTCGGCGGGTTTCGTTGCTATTCGTTGAGGTTCTTGCTTGCTTTCGCTCGGACGTGCATCTTTTCGCCTTGTCCTCCGAAAACGCTTAGTACCTCTGCCTGCTGATCTCCCGTGCTGCCAAACCAATGCGGCACGTGAGTATCGAACTCCGCTACCTCGCCGGGGCCCAGGACCAGGTCATGGTCACCGAGAACGAGGCGCATGCGGCCCGAAAGGACATAAAGCCACTCGTAACCGTCGTGCGTCTTCAGGACGGGCTCCGTTTTGGAAGTGGGGATAACAATCTTCCATGCCTGCATACCCCCGGGTTGCCGTGTCAACGGGATCACGGTGCGCCCGTTCGCGTTTCTGGGTTTCAGGCGGATGCGGGGATCGCCGACTTCGGGGGCGCCCACCAGCTCATCCAACGGCACATGGTAGGCCTGGGCCAGCGGTAGAAGCAGTTCCAGGCTCGGGCGCCGTTGCCCAGTCTCCAGTCGGGACAACGTGCTCTTGGAGATACCCGTAGCGGCGGCGAGGCTGGTCAGGGTGACATCACGCTGCATACGCAGGCGCTTGAGCCGGGCACCCACTTGATCCAACGCTGAGGCGATCACTGCTGTTTGGTCTTTCACAGGACCATCAAACCCCCGATTCCCGGAAACGGCAACGTTTGTTGCCGACACCGGACTGAAGGGCGATTCTAAAGTTATGACTGATTACGACGTATTAATAGTGGGCGGCGGTGCCGCAGGATTGTCGGCTGCTTTGGTTCTAACCAGAGCCCGCCGCAAAGTTCTGGTCGTCGACGCAGGGGAACCGCGCAACGCCCCGGCATTACACATGCAGGGCTTCCTCTCGCGCGACGGCCTCCCTCCCAAAGAACTCCTGTCCCTAGGCCGGGACGAGGTGAAAAGCTACGGGGGCGAGATACTGGCTGGCACGGTCACCGAGCTGGTCCCATCGGGTCCAGGATTCTGCGTATTGCTCTCAGACGGACGGCGCGTTTCCACTCGTCGTCTCCTCGTGGCCACCGGGCTGCGGGACGAACTTCCATCCATCCCGGGGCTTGCAGACCGGTGGGCAAAAGACGTTCTGCATTGCCCCTACTGCCACGGCTACGAAGTCCGTGACCAACAGCTCGGCGTCCTTGGCGGCGCACCAGACACGGTTCGCTACGCACAGATTGTTCGTCAATGGGCCAAGGACGTTGTGCTGTTTGTACCGGCCGGCTTCCTAACTAAACCTCAACGTACGGAACTGGTGGCCCGTTCAATCGGAATCGTCGAAGGCGAAGTCAGCCGGATTCTGGCCGAAGATGACCACCTGCATGGCGTCGAAATGCGTGACGGCAGCGTCATCCGGCGTGAGGCACTGTTCGTTCCACCGCGCTTCGTCCCCAACAATGATCTCCTCGTCCGTCTCGGCTGCCAGATTGACGAAACCGGGTGGGCCGTCAAAGACGGCGCCGGCCAGACCACGATCCGCGGTGTGTGGATAGCGGGGAATGTAGCCAATCCCCGCGCCCAGGTAATCACCGCCGCCGGAGAAGGATCCGCAGCCGCAATGGCGATCAATGCGGACCTCGTCGACGAGGACGTCCGGGACTCCATCACAGCCTTCAATTTGGGCTTTTAGCCCGACTTTCCACGTCAACAAAAAATGCTAACCAATATAGGAGAACCCATGTCGAACCCATCCACGACCGCCCGTCCCACGCCGCCGACAAAACACCAGCTGGCACTGATGATCTGGGTCGCCGTCTTCCCAACCCTGACAGTGATCAACCTGCTCTTCGGTGAACAGCTCGCCCCTCTCCACCCGGTCCTGCGCACTCTCGTGCTGGCAACAATCGCCGTACCCATCGTCATCTACGGCATCATGCCCCAACTCCACCGCCTGCGCGCCCGGCTACTGAACCGCTCCAGCTAACACGCGACCTGCCCGACCTCTGCAGCTGCGCAGCCTGCGTGACAATACGTGCGCAGGCTGCACGGGCCTCTCGCCCGTGTAGAACAACCACGAGACCTAGGAACCCACACATGGATTTTGCTTGGACCGTACCGGTAGCCCTCATCATCTCCGGCACCACCTACGCCACCTACAGCCAGTACTTCAAACACAAAGAACGGCTCGCGGTCTCCGATACCCGAAGCTCTGCCGATCCCGGAATCCAGCGCCAAGACGTGGACACGATCACACAATCAACCGCAAATCGCTGAGCTGCGCGCCAGCCAGCTCGAGAAGCAAGGTTAGGCGCCTTTGGGGCTTCCTCTATCTATCCCTCCGCTACCTCTAGGCGACTTACTGTGACCTACTGGGAACAACTCCCGAAGAGGGAGGCATTGACTACGCCAGCCTCGCATAGCCGGACAGGCATATTGCCAGGGCAATTTTAACGACCCTTACGGCGGTCCCGTACCGGTCATCACTCTCTCAGGGTTCTACTCCGAAACGCCGGGTAACCGGCCTACTGGGGGGCAATACTCCTAAACCCAGGCAGCCCCATGCGGGGGCTAATGCCTGCCCTCGCAGACACAAAGCCCCTGGACGACGCGAAGAAGGCCCTGCCGGTACGTACCTTGACGAAAGATCCATTATCGGCATCGTGAGACGCCCTAAAATGCGGGGAAGTTGCCCCCCTGTGGCGAGCCGGCGGAGGCTTCCCAGGGCCGGTGCCCGGCCTCATTGGCGAAGCTCCGGTCAAATAGCGGTTGACCGGAGCTTCGAATCATTATGACCAGTCGAACCTTGACGTTCGCTGAGAACGCGGTCGCCGGGTTGTGCGTCTCGGGCAAAGGTTGATCTCGCCGAACATAAAAACCGATAGCCATGGTTATGTCAACCTAGGTTGGCGGTGAATCCATTTTTTATTTCAAAGACCGGGAGTAATGATGCGAAAACTCGACGAAGGCCCCTAGTGTTCCAGTGCGTCAGAATCCCAACGAGGTACGCATTATGTTGCCGCCTGAAGTGGAGAGTGGCGGGTAAGCGGATGGGTGCACTCCAGCAGGAGTGCACCCATTAGCTGGTGCCGAGGATCAATCCTTTTTGAAGGCGTCCTTGACTTTTTCGCCGGCCTGCTTCAGGTCGCCTTTGGCCTGGTCCCTCACTGTCGCCTGCCGCCCCGCTCCCCCGCAGCTCACCCGGTAACCACTGATGCCCTAGCCCGGACATGCTCATAGACCAGCTCACCGGCCTCACCGACAGTTCCACGAAGCTGATCGGCCCGCCACGCCCATTGGCTTTCCGGCCACCCATCCATGATGCGGATCACAACGAATCTCCAGTATCACCACCATGGGTATGCCCATACGCTGCAGGTTTGCGCCGCTGATTCCGGCCGGGGAGCCGGTGGGAGTACCTTCCGAATTGTCATGGTCTCAAAAACGCACTCATGACAGGAGCACACCAATGTTCGACCAGAAATTCATTACCGAAGCACTGAACCGCAGCGCCGAAAACCCGATGGACCGGCGCATCCTGTTCCGCGCCGCCGGGATCGCAGGGATCGGCGGGGCCGCGGCCCTGCTGACCAGCTCACCGGCCCAGGCATCCAGAGAGGAAGAGCACTCCGGCAAGGGACCCAGCGACGGGGCCATCCTGAACTTCGCGCTGAACCTGGAATACCTTGAGGCGGAGTTCTACCTGCGTGCCGTCACCGGCCGGGGCCTGGACGACGCGCTCACGGACGGCAAGGGACGCAAAGGCGGGGTCACCGGCGGAGCGAAAGTTCCCTTCAAACCCGGCAGCCTGATCGGGAAATACGCGAAGGAAATAGCCGCCGACGAAGAAGCCCACGTCAAATTCCTCCGTACCGCACTGGGAAAAGCAGCCGTGTCCCGGCCCCAGATTGACCTGGAAGCCAGCTTCACCGCCGCGGCGATGGCCGCAGGCCTGATCAAGGCAGGCCAGACCTTCAACCCCTTCGCCGATGAAACCAGCTTCCTGTTGGGCGCCTTCATCTTCGAAGACGTCGGCGTCACCGCCTACAAAGGTGCCGCCCCGCTGATCGATAACAAAACCTACCTTGAAGCCGCCGCTGGTATCCTCGCTGTCGAGGCATACCATGCCGGGATCATCAGAACCACCCTGTATGCGTGCGATCTGCAGGTGCCCGCCCAGGCCATCTCGGACGCCCGGGACAGCCTGGACGGCTCCACCGACCTGGACCAGGGCATCGGCACTAAGAACACCGCCAACCTCGTCCCCACGGACCAGAACGCCATCGCCTTCAGCCGCAGCCCAGGCCAGGTCCTTAACATCGCCTACCTCACTCCCAAAGCAGTACACGAAGGCGGGTTCTTCCCCGAGGGCGTCAACGGCCAGATCAACACCAGCGCGGCGAACTCCTGACCCCCAGCACACCCACGACAGAAACAAATGGACCACACGGCAGGCGGGCACCCGGGGGGCGCTTGCCCGCCGTGACCGGGGCCGAACGGCCCATGCGCCCGCCGGCGCGTCACCCGGGCTGATCCGCGTCCCGCCGGAGATCAAGGTGCGCAGATCGGCCCCGAAGATGGCCACGAGCGGCCAGAGCACAATCGCAGCCACGCCTTCCACAATGTTGCCGGGAGTGTTCCATGCCACCAGGTAGCGTGGGTGGCATCGAAGCAACTGCCGGGGAAAATAGCGAGGGCGTCACCGACCCGGCAGACCCTTGGTTGTCCGCATTGATCAAGCATTCCAGCGTGGACAGCAGATACCCGGACCGGCGAGGCCTGCAGCGGCGGGGCCAACAGATAAATCAAGAGACATAGCGCCACTCTGCTGCCGCTGAGTCTCCAGTGCACCCCGTCCTATGGCGGACCGCCGTCCACCCGTTGATGGTCGCCCAAAATTACCTCTGTCGGACCGGGGCCAGGGGCCCGTCCCGTGCGCGGTCCCGTGCGCGACATCGAATCAAGTTGGACGTAGGATTCGCTAACATGAAAGGACCTCCCGTCATGAGGCTTGAAGGCTGGCATCTGATCATCATCATCGTTCTCGTTCTGGTGCTTTTTGCTGCACCCAAGCTGCCGGGCATGGCCAGGAGCCTGGGCCAATCGATGCGTATCTTTAAGTCCGAAGTCCGCGAGATGAAGGAGGAGGGCACTCCTGAGAAGGACGCCGCGGACTCCGGACCCGTCAAGGGCCGAACCGTGAACCACCCGAAGTCAGCGGGGGCCGAAAGCCGCACCGGTGATGGAACCGATGTTCCGCCGCCGGACCGCGCCTAAGACATCATGGCAGCCGGTAAGAGCGGCCGGTCCAACCCCGAGGGGCGGATGGCGCTCCTGGACCACCTCAAAGAGCTGCGGAACCGGCTGTTCAAGGCCGCGATCGCCGTGGTGCTGGGAACCGTCGTCGGCTTTCTCGTCTATCAGCCCTTTCTTACAGCGCTGATCAAGCCGATCCGTGACCTGAACGAGCATGAGGGCCGGCAGGCAACGCTGAATTTCGACGGCGTGGCGAGCTCCTTCGACCTGTTGATCCAGGTCTCCGTGTTCCTGGGACTGATCCTCGCCAGCCCCGTCTGGCTCTACCAGCTCTGGGCGTTCATCGTCCCGGGCCTGCATAAGAAGGAACGCCGCATCGCCTTGTCGTTCGCCGCGGCGGCCGTGCCGTTGTTCCTCGGCGGCGTGGCCCGGCCTGGCTCGTGCTACCGAACGCGGTCCGGGTATTGACGGATTTCACTCCCGCCGGGGGCTCCAACTTCATCAGCGCCCAGATCTACCTTTCCTTCGTGCTGCGCCTGCTGCTGGCCTTCGGCATCGCGTTCCTGCTGCCCGTGGTCCTGTTCGGCCTGAACCTGGCCGGACTGGTCAAGGGAGCCCAACTCCTCAAGAGCTGGCGGATCACCGTGTTCCTGGTCTGCCTGTTCGCAGCCATGGCCGCGCCGGGCGCGGATGCAACGAGTATGTTCTATCTGGCCGTGCCCATGCTGGTGTTGTTCTTCACAGCCATCGGGCTCTGCCTGCTCAATGACCGCCGCCGGAACAAGCGGGCCATCAAACGCGCCACTGAGACCGAAGCCATCGCGGACCAGGGGACTCCCGGCCCCGAACTGGGGAATCTCTAGCCCCCGGCGCACCGGCCCAGCCGCGCACCGTCTGCCCGGCCTAGTGCCGGAAGCCGCGCTGCTAACGGGTCCTCACCTATGTTCTGTCTTCGAAGGGCCGTTCCAACACCGAAGCAGACCTGCCCCCCAGCGCCGAAATCACACCCTAATGCCCGCGGTAATCTCCGGCCCGGACCCAGGGGCCGGCCACGCCCGCCAGTTCGGGCTGCTGGGCAGTGGATATCCAATTGTCCATCGCTCCCATTCCTGATGGTGTCGTCCCTACAATGGACTATCGGCCTCCGCGGCATTTCCGTTGCCGGCGGCCACCACCTAAGGAGAATCACCATGGGTTTGGGAGACAAGATCCACAACGCCGCCGAGAAACTCCAAGGTAAGGGCAAAGAAACCGCCGGCGACGCCACCGGTAACGACAGGCTAAAGGCCGAAGGCAAAGGCCACCAGGTCAAAGCCGATCTGAAGCAGGCCGGCGAAAAAGTCAAAGACGCCTTCAAAAAGCACTAAGACATACAGTCGGACGAAAGTGCGGCCAGAGGGATCGCACCACTGCCGCGCTTTCGCCTGCAGGCACCCGTGTGAAATAACTTCTACTGACGGACAGACCGGGGCGGGCCGGGGCGGGGCGGCGTCGGCCGGGAGTAGGTCCCGGAGGCCGTTGCTGGCGCAGGGAACCCTGCGACAACCAGGAATATCGCGAGAAAGGATTCGTCCGAGAGGATGCTGCCGATACACCCGGCCGTTGTCTCGGTACCAAACAGCAGCCGCGCCCTGGTTGTACTGTTCAGTACCCGCACAGGCACGATCGCGCATGTGCGCCTTCCTCTCCGGCCAGGGCCCGTGTCCGGGAGCGGTCCGGGCACTGAAGCCGGCGCCCGGCGATGAGCATGAAGAGCGCCACGGGTGCGCCAATGGTGTGTGCAGCCTAAGGCGGGGCGAGGCCAGGTCCAGCGGCGAACTCGTCTGCTGAATCCGCGCGGATCGCCTCGTCATCCGGACGCGGCACCTGGTCCCCGGCGTAGCGGCCGGGTGGACGGCCGCCCCGGAATTGCCCTAGGTTTACCTGTGCCCGCGAAATCTGAACAACCCATGCCTGAGCAGCCAATGCCGGGCACCGGCCCTCAGATCGCGGCGTTACTGGCGTTCTCTGCCGTATCCCACGCGGTGTCGTTCCTAGGTTCCCTGGCGATCATCGCGAACGCCCACGGCTGGTACGCGACAGCGAACTAGGCGCTCTGGAGACCACTGGGGTGGGTCTTCGGGACCGTCTGGACGGTGCTCCACACGGCCATGGTCGTAGCCGCCTGGCTCATATGGCGCCAGCGGTCGGCCCCCGCCGAGGCGCCTTGTCAGCCTACGGGCTCCAGCTGGCTTTGAACTTGGCCTGGGCACCGACATTCTTCAGCATGTATCCCATGCTCGGAACCGCCGCCCTGTGGCTGGCTTTTCTTCGTCAATATCGCTCTGTTCCTGGGAGTGGGCCTGACCGTTCTCCGCTTCGGCCCTAACGACATGACCGCAGGGCTGTTGTTACTCCCGTACATTTCCTGGATCATCTTCTCCGCCAGCCTGAACCTCCACGCGGCAACCACCAACTGACCCGAAGACACCCACCGGGGTCTACCCACAGGCTTTCTAATTCGTGAAATATCTGATCTTATGCTGCACGGCGTTCGGTAACGATCGTTATCGGACACCACCGACAGGTGATGCCGGTTCCGGCCGAACTGGTCCCCAACCCCGATCTGGCTGCTCTGCGTCCATATGCACCGGCGCCCTGACTGCGGTATATAGAGGAAGCCGTTCGGGATATGTAAGAACTTTGATGTTGCTCGTCCCGGCCGCGGGTCCTTAATGAGAGCCAGGGGAACGTATCCGACGTTCCACCGTGCCAGGCTCTGGACCGTCCTGAATGAATCAGACAGGGTGTACCGATGACCAGTGAGCCCATCGCCAGCTATGGCATGCTCTCTGATTGCCGCTCCGCCGCGCTGGTGAGCGCTGCGGGTTCGGTGGACTGGCTGTGTTTTCCCCGTTTTGACAGTCCCTCGGTGTTCGGTCGGATCCTGGGCGAGGACGCAGGCTACTGGTCGATCCGGCCTGCGGCCCCGCACTCTTCGAGTCGCCGGTACCTCGGGCCGACGATGGTGCTGGAAACGGTCCACACCACGGCCGCCGGAACCGTGACAGTCACCGATGCCCTGGTCCTGGGAGATGGGAACCGGGGCCACGAACTCGGGGCGGGGGCGCCCGGAACATTGCTGCGGCAGGTTGCCTGCATCGACGGTGAAGTCGAGATGGAGGTGATGTTCACGCCGCGGCCGGATTACGGGCTGATCCGGCCTCTTCTCTACGGAACCCCCGGCGGCCTTCTGGTCCGCGGCGGGGCCGACGTGCTGGCCTTTTCCACCCAGGTCGCCTTCGACCTCGAGGGTGGTGAAGCGCGGGCGAAGCCAGTCCTTCGGACCGGAGACGTTTTGGGATTCGCCCTTCACCACCAAAATCCCGGGCGGGTACCGCCGGTGTTCTGGAACCAGGAGGACATCGCCCTCCGGCTGGAGGACACGCTGGCGGGCTGGGAGAGCTGGTCGCAGATGCACCAGAGCTACGACGGACCGTGGCAGGACCTGGTCGCTTCCAGCGGCAGGGTCCTGCAGGCACTGATGTTCTATCCGACCGGCGCGATCGTCGCCGCCCCGACGACGTCCCTGCCCGAGGTCGTCGGCGGCACCCGGAACTGGGACTACCGGTATACCTGGATCCGGGACGCCAGCATGACCCTGCAGGCGCTGTGGGTGGCTGCGTGTCCGGACGAGGCTGGGAAGTTTTTCCAGTTCCTCGCGACGGCTGCCGCCGGCCGGCTGAGCAACGGCGGCGAGCTGCAGATCATGTACGGCATCGGCGGGGAACGGGACCTGTCCGAACGAGTGCTGGCCCACCTGCCGGGCTGGCGCGGCAGCGCCCCGGTGCGGGTGGGAAACGGCGCCTGGGACCAGCGCCAGCTCGACGTCTACGGCGAACTCCTCGACGCCGCCGCGACCCTCCCGGAGTATCTGAACGATCTGGAGCCCGGGACGCGGCATTTCCTGGCCGATGCGGCCGACGCTGCAGCGTCGCGCTGGCAGTCCACGGATCAGGGCATCTGGGAGGTCCGCGGCGCACCCCGGCACTACCTTCATTCAAAGCTGATGTGCTGGGTGGCCGTGGACCGGGCCATCGGCCTCGCCGGCCTCCTGAATGCGGAAGCGCGGGTTCCGCACTGGGTGCAGACCCGGGCGCAACTGGCCGGCTCGATCCGGGCGAACGGCTGGAACGCCAGAGCCGGCGCCTATACCCAGGCCTACGGCTCCGAGGACCTGGATGCGTCGGCACTGATGCTCTCCATCGTGGGATTCGTGCCCGCCGATGATCCCCGGATGCTGGCAACGATCGAGGCCATCGACGATCGGCTCACCGACAACCGGGGCCTGGTGTACCGGTACCGGGCCGATGACGGGCTCTCCGGAGTGGAAGGAACGTTTCTGCTGTGCACCTTCTGGCTGGCCCATGCCCTCGCCTTGGCCGGGCAGACCCGGCGGGCCCGCGCTGTCTTCGAACGGGCCGCTGGGTTCGCCACGGATCTGGGCCTGCTGGCCGAGGAGGTCGCCCCGGCCAGCAGCGAGCTGCTCGGAAATTTCCCGCAGGCCTTCAGCCATATCGGCCTCGTCAACGCCGCCTGGGCCATCCGCACGGCCGAGGACAAAGACCGGCTCCCTGCTGCCGGCGCCTGGGACGCCCCGTGACGGGTCCGGTTCCCGGACGTCGGCGCCGTGCGTTGATTCAGTTCGGAATACTGGTAGTTCTCGTGGTTGCCGCAGCCCTCGCGGCAAGAAACACCCCTGCGACACTGCTACCGCCACGCCGATATTCACCGTGATGCCCCGTTATCTGGAGTGTTGTCCAGGAGTTCGCGGTCCCGTCGTCGGTGAACAAAACCGTGAGTCGGTCGGTGGTCCCGGAGTGATCAGGTGTCGTGGCGTCGGCAGCCGGCCGTTAGCTGATGGTGAACGGGTTGCTCTGGGCGGTGGTGAGCCCGCTGGAAGTTGCGTCCCGGGGTGTAGTTCCCCTTTATTCGATTTTGCAGCCAGCAAAAGCGGCCGCGAATGAGACGGCGATTTTGGGGTTTGCTGTGCAGGACAGGGTGGCACCGTACTGATGCGAAAACTCGACGAAGGCCCCTAGTGTTCCGGTGCGTCAGCATCCCAACGAGGTACGCATCATGTTGCCGCCTGAAGTGGAGAGCGGCGGGTAAGCGGATAGGTGCACTCCCGCAGGAGTGCACCTATTAGCTGGTGTCGAGGATCAATCCTTTTTGAAGGCGTCCTTGACTTTTTCGCCGGCCTGCTTCAGGTCGCCTTTGGCCTGGTCGGTCTGACCTTCGGCTTTCAGGCTGTCATCACCGGTGGCTGATCCGGCGGCTTCCTTGCCCTTACCGCCGGCCTTCTGTGCTGCGTTCTCGATCTTGTCGCCCAGTCCCATGCTGTCCCTCCTCGAATTGGTGGCAGCCTATTTGGGCCGCCCCAACATAATAAGCCTGCTTAGCAAGGGCTCGCCAGTGCCCGGTGCTGCCACCCGGCCGGCCTGCCGAAGGATTAGGTGGTGAGGTCGATGATTTGCGAGTCTGCGTTCTTCTTTACGGATTCGATGCCGCCCAGAGCGCCAGCCTTGGCCGTGTAGCTTTCAGAGGAGGCGATGGTTTCGCCGTTGGCTGCCTTGAGCCGGAACCGGTAGCCGCCGGACTTGTCCTGGTAAACCTCGTACTTGCCTGCCACAGTGAACTCCCTACCCTGTCGTGTCAGGCCGGCCCAGCGGCCAGCCCCACCTCAGCGTACCGGGCCGGTGCCCCCCACCCGGAGCGCGATGGTGGCCGGGCCGTCGCAGGATGTCCGAGACTTCGAGTGGGGAGGTCAGGACGGCGGCAGCCCCGTGCGCAGCCAGCGTTGACATTGGATCACGGACACTGGCCTGGTTGCGATGAACGGGTTCAGACGACGGTTCCCGCTGCGGCCTGCTTTGCCGGGGATCCGGTGGTGGACTTCGTCACCCCGGCGTCAGCGGCCCACCCCGGCATCGGGCGGCTGCGGATCCTGCCATCGTGGTTGCCCCATTCACGGCTTCGGTTCCGCCCTATCGAAAGCAGGGCTGATGAAATCCTGCCCAGGGCGAGGGCCGCGACTGCCACCAGAAGCAGCACGATGAATACCAGAACCAGGGCCAGGGCCAGCAGCCCGGCCACGAGTAGGGTGGCGACATAGGTGAGGTGGAAAGTCAGCATCGACTCCTCAGATCTGCGATGCTTTGGCGTCAGCGTGGATTCTGGAGGGCGGCACCACGGAAGCTGAAGGGTGCTCAGGATGCGCGGGGGTTGCCGCGGGACGCCGGCGCCTGATCCTGCCCTTTACGTTGGGCGGCGAGGGGTCGGTGTTCCGGGCTGATATCTCCTGGCCGATGAGCTCGTACCGGGCGATCATCTCGGGGACGTCCGTTCCGGGGCATCCGTTTTCGTCGTCGAGCCACGCGAAGATAAAGTCGCTGGCGGACAGCAGGTCATCGGTGCTGGAACGGACCAGTCGGGGTGTGCGGGGTCCGTCGCCTGTGCTGGCTGCCGCCAGGGTCACTTGCGACGACGCGGCAGCGCCTGTGACGGTCTGGGCGGCGCCTTCGGTGTTGCGGCGTATATAGGTCACGGTGGGGCACGGAGCAGTCCGGAGTTCCGCGAGGGCGGCCGGGTCCACGAACGCGGCGTGGCACAGGAGCACATGGATACTGGTTCGGGCCCGCAGCTGCCGGATTCTGTCGATGATTCCGGAGAGGGTTTCCTGGGAGTTGCTGGTGAGTCTGCCGCGGATATCGATGGTGACGGTGCTGCGGAGTGCGTTCAGGCAGAGGCGTGCGTTGAGGTGGTGGTCCATAGGTTCTTCCGATGAGGGCGCATACGCTGACGGGAGGAAGGTTCCGCCGCTCTGCCTTTCCGCGGGTTGGCGTCGCGGTGCGCTTCCGGGGCCGGCGGGAGCTGACACGAGCGGCCGGCTCATGGTGCCGGTGCCGTTCCAGGAGTTGCCGGCGGGTATCGGATGGAGCTGATTTCAACGGTGATCTTAAGGGGGCCGGGGGCACTGTCGTCATCGAGGGCGGCGCGGAGGGCTGCCGCGATGGCGCGTGCCAGGCGCGTGGTAGGGACGGTGCCGTCGGCGCCGACCCGGACCATAAGAGTCTTTGACGTGGTGTCATTGCGGAGGCGTACGTACTCCAGTTCAGTGGGTCGGTCCTCCGGGGTCAGCGCGTTCCGGACCCGGCGGGCGGTGGTTTTCCAGGCGGGGTCGGCCGGGTAGACGGTGTGAACACCGTCCAGAGACAGGATGAGGCTACGAAGTCGGGCCGAGTCGGTCATCGTCCTGTCCTTTCAATCCATGCGGGGAGGGTGGCCGGAGTTCGGTGATGGTGATGTTCACTAAGGTGATGTTGAGATCGGAGTGAGTGGCCAGGGCCGTGTCAAGTTCCCGGCGCAGCGTCTCGGCCAGGTCCGGGAGCCGGTAGCCGTAGCGGGCCGAGACGTCCACGTCGAGGGTGACCGGCGTGCCCGGGACGGTCACGTCCCCGATGAAGCGGGATTTGCCGATCATGATGCCGTCGATGGTGTCCCCGACGGCCCGCACGAGTCCCGTGAGAGCGCCTTCCGTCTGGTAGAGGAGGTCTTCGAGATGGTCGGGGGTGAGTGGGACATCGCGGCCTGCTTTGATCTCCAGGTCCAGGTTGGCGAGGATGTTTTCCAGCCAGGGACTCTCGTCCTGGTGTGCGTCGGCAAGGTCGGCTGCAAGCAGGTCCTGTGTCACGTTCTGCAGCCGTCGCAACGCGGCGAGGCCGGCCTGGCACTGCGGGCAGTCGCGGATGTGGTCCAGGTCTTCGGTGCTGCCGGTTTCGAGGTAGTCGCTAAGGTCTTCGATCGTGCGTCCGCAGCCGGTGTCGGTCGTGTCGTTCATCCCCAGTCCTCCAGTTCCTTCGCCAGTGTGGTCCGTGCCCGGGCAAGCCGTCCGCGGACGGTCGCTTTGCTGATGTTCAAGGCTTCGGCAATGTCGTCATAGGATTGCCCGCCGAGTTCACGCAAAATCCAACATCGCCGCTGTTCTTCCGGCAGGGCCGCCAGTGCCTGTTCCAGGGCCTGTGTCCGGGATCCGGTCATGGCGGCCGCTTCGGGACCCGGTGCGGGATCGGAAAGATGGGGAAGATGGTCGATGTTCGTATGCGGCTTGCGGCGCCGCAGGTGATCGAGGGCGCGGTTGCCTGTAATCCGCATCAGCCAGGGTCGCACGGCTGCCGTGTCCCGGAGTCCACCGATCTGCTTCCAGGCCTGGATGAGGGCTTCCTGAACGACGTCGTCCGCGTCATCGACCGAGCCAAGGACGCGCCGGGCGTAGGCGCGCATCATGGTGCCGTGCCTGCGCGCCAGGTTTTCGAAGGCTTCCATGTCTCCGTCGCCGGCCCGCCGGGCGAGCAGGTCATCGCTGGCCTCGGCGAGGGCTTCCTTGCGGGCCGTGGGTTCGCTCAAAATGTTCCCTCTGGGTGTCGAAGCCGGTACCTGACAGGCCGTTCGCGACCGTTGTCGGGGGCTGGGGTTCCGGTCTCCCGCCCCGGCGAATGGGGGCCGCGGGCGGGAGACCGTGGGTGAAGCATGTTACTTGCTGAAGCCTTCTTTGAGCTTGCGGGCGGCATTCTTGATGTTTTCGCCGATGCCGGCTGCGGTGTCTTTAGCTTTTTCGCCGGCTTCTTTCATGCCGGCGGCGGCCTGGTCTTTCTGGCCTTCGCGTTCGAGTCCGCGGTCACCGGTGATCTTCCCGGCATCTTCCTTGGCGGCGCCGAGGTGGTTCTGCGCGGTGAATTCTGCTTTGTCGTCGAGACCCATGGGGTGTCCTTTCGTGAGTGGGTGGTTTTTGTTCCGGTTGTGGGTGCGGGGTTGCCGGCGTGGGACTCGCTGGCGGGTTAGCGGACGCGGTCGGTACCGGAAAGGCTGGAGCGCAACCCGGTGGTGATGCGTATCAGGACCGGGCCCTGGTCCCCGAGCAGATGATCGAGGCCCCTGATGAGCTCTTCCCCGCGGGCGGCCAGCTCTTTGGGAGAGACGCCTTTGCGGCCCTGAAGAGTCAGCTTAAGTCCGTCGGAGCGTTTCACTTTCCAGGTGCTCACAGAGGCGGAGACGATCCGGTCATCCCCGCTGACAGCGTCGCGGACGGCAGCCGCGACCAGTGGGGTTTCCACGGTAGTGGTCCCGTTCTTGGCCGGATCCTCGCGGCGTCCCACCCGGTTGGTGCGCCCGCCACCCTGGGATGCGATCCAGGCGACCAGCAAGACAATGATGATCAGGGCCAGCGCCAGGGCCGCGATCGTCCACCAACTGGTGGATGTCCCGGGAATCGGCGCACTGGCCAGCACAGTCGACGCGTCTTCCCGCAGGGAGGTTCCCGCAGTGTTCCAGCCCGCAGCGATGCCCGGATACAGGCCGGCCGCGCCGACGAGCACGCCGGCGCCGGCCAGGAGAAGCCCGAAAAGTCCCAGCAGCAGCCTATTCAGGCCGCGAGGTGTGCCGCTCATACTCCCAACGCTCCTTTCGTGCTGGTACGGACCTTGATCCGTGGTGGTGCGGAGAGCCCGTACCGGTCAACTTCATCCCGGACCGCGGCGTCTGCGGCCGCCACGTCGGCGGTGTTCCCCGAGCTCGGATGGATCAGCACTTCGACAGTGCGTTTTCCTATGGTGGTGGAAACCTGTTCCGGGGCCAGACCGGAAGCGGTACGGGCCTGCCGGGACACGGCCGCGGCAATAACCTCGTCATCGACGACGACAGCTGCCCTGTCACTGGCCAGGACGTGGCGGGACCGGTGCCCGGCCCGCAAGGCAAGCACCAGATAAAAGAGGCCGGCAAGAACAAGGCCGATGCCGGCCGCGATGAGTCCGGCCGGGAGCGTAGCAGTTGCCAGACCGGCCAGCCATTGACCGACCTGATCCGGTGAAACCAACAACGCCGGGTTCCCGGTGAGGGCCAGCACCGCTTCGGTGCCCAGCCAGAGCAGCACCAGGATCAGTGCAACCGCGGTAATGATTGACGCCAGCGCCCGTGACCGGTTGGTTTCCCGGCGGGCGATTCGACGGATGTACAGTTGGGTGCTCATCGGAGTGTGCCCCCCTTTTCTCCCCGGTGCAGGCCGGTGAGGCGGATATCGACCTGGGCTACGGAGGTCCCGGCAATGTCCAACGCGTCGTCGATGATCCTGGTGCGGGCTTGTTCGGCCCGTTCATAGAGCGTTCCGCCGGTTGCCGCAACGATGCCGGGGTTCCGGGCCGCATCGGTTAGGGACGGCACGGCCAGCGCCACCGCGACGGTGACGGCCAAGTGTCCCTGATCATCATGGATACGGGCCTTGACCTCACCGGCCGGAACCCCGAAGGCCGTCGCCGCGATCGCTTCGACGGTGTGGTGCAGCGCCGCCGAAGTGATCCTGGTGTGGCCGGCACGGCGCCCGGTGACCGGCGCCGCAGGTGCGGTTTCGGGACGGGCAATGGTCCCGGCGCTCACGAGGAGGAGCGCTTGCCGCGCAGGGCATCGAACACCCCGGTCAAATCGAGCCGGCCTTCAGCGGTGCGGCCCAGGACGGCTCCGATGGCCATGAAGAGGGCTACGAGAAGGAATCCCCAGAACCCGAAGACCAGGGCTGTGATCGCCAGGGTCGCTCCGATCGCCACGCCGGAAACGGTGGGGCTCACGAGACGCGCGCTTCGCGGGTCGCTGCTGCGTTCTTCTCGTCCGCGGACTCATCATCGTCGGAGGCGACGTGGATGTCGGTCACGGTGACATTGACTTCGGTGACCTCCATGCCGACCAGGTCTTCGACCGCGGTGAAGACAGCGTCGCGGACGTCGTCGGCGACCTTCTGCAGCGGGTGGGGATACTCAACGACAAGGGTGATGTCGACGGCGACCTGGGTCTGGCCGACCTCGACGGAGACTCCCTGGGTCAAATCCTTTTGGCCCACCGCGTCACGCAGGGATCCCATCATTCGGGCCGCACCGCCGCCGAGGGCATAAACGCCTGCGATGTCCTTGGTCGCAATACCGGCGATCTTCGCTACCACACCATCGGCGATGGTCGTGGCTCCACGGCCGTCCTTACCGGCTTCAGCCGGGACGGGGGCGGAGCCGGGACGCAGGTCCGCGGGGGTTTTGCTCTGGGGCTGAGTCGTCAAAAGAATCACTCCTGAAAATAGATGGTCATTCAAGGTTCCGGTGTGCATCTCTTAGATGCCTACGTGAATAAGACGCACCCGGCCCGGTGTTCGTCACGCCACCACGGGCGTGATCTGTATCACATCAATATTGGGGAGCGGTTGGCCGGGGCCAATTCAGTGCCGGGCCCTGCGGAGGCGACGTCGGCGAATGCCCGAGGCAAAGAAAACCAGCGACGATACCGCTCCCAGCACCAGTCCGCCGCCAAGAATGACAGCGACCAGGCCCGATCCGAGGACGAACATGGCAGCCGCGGCGGCCAACAGCAGCAAAGGCAGAACCAGCGCCGGAATCCAAAAGCCCGGACCGCGGATTGGAAGCGAGGGAACCTCGCGGGGGCCGAAGGGTTCCGGTGCCACGCTGGCTCTACTTCTCCGCCGTGGCCTGGCCGGGCCCGTCCGGGGCGTCCTCTTCCGGGTTGAAATTGGACCCGTCGTCAGTCGTCGTCAGCGAAATTCCCTCATCTGATACCGGGATGGTTCCGTCAGATCCGGTCCCGCGGGCCTTCCGCTCTGCTTCCGCCGCGTTTTCACCGCTGCCAGGTACCGGGTTTGCGTCGTTTTCGGTCATGGGATGTCCTTCCAATTGCCGGCATTGTGCCGTGGGTGCAGGGTTCCGCTCGCCCGGACCACGCCAACATATCGGCGCGGCCGTGACTTCCTTCACAGTACGCCCCGGGCCGCGCCCCCGGCGGCCGTGAACGCCCGCCCGACGCCCGGCCTTCATCGGTCGCTCGCGGGTTGCCCGGATCATGCGGCGGCAGGGACCGCAGGACACCCAATTACTAAGCATGCTTGCTTTTGTGGGGGAGGCCGTGTTTTTGCGCGGAAGACTTTCCTTCCCGCTCGCACCGCCCCACCCTGAATCCTGAGGAAACTAAATGGAAGATACACTCAAGGCCGGTCTGGCCACCGTCGTGGACTTCGTCCCCAAGCTGGCCCTGTTTCTGGTCATCCTGATCATCGGACTGCTGATTGCCAAGGCCATTTCCAAGGCACTGTCCAAGCTCCTGCACAAGGTCGGTTTCGACCGGGCTGTGGAGCGTGGCGGTGTCAAGAAGGCCCTGGCGAATTCCTCGCTCGACGCCAGCGACATCATCTCCAAAATCATTTACTACGCCCTGGTGCTGTTCGTCCTCCAGTTCGCGTTCGGCGTCTTCGGACCCAACCCGGTCACCACCCTGCTCGCCTCGATCATCGCGTTCCTGCCCCGCATCGTGGTGGCCATCATCATCGTGATCATTTCCGCAGCGATCGCTGCCGCCGTGAAGACCCTCATCCAGGGATCCCTCGGCGGACTCTCCTACGGGAAAACGCTGGCGAACATCGCCAGCATCTTCATCCTCGGCATCGGTATCATCGCGGCCCTAAACCAGGTTGATATCGCCACCACCGTGACCACCCCGATCCTGATCGCCGTGCTCGCGGCCATCGTCGGGATCCTGGTTGTCGGTGTCGGCGGCGGTCTGATCAAGCCCATGTCAGCCCGCTGGGAGCAGTACCTGAACAAAGCCGAAGAAGAGGCCCCCCGGATCAAGGCCCAGGCCCAGAACGCCCCCCCGGCAACCAAGCAGATCAAGGACGCCGCGCAGCAGCACCTGCCGGCCAACACATCAAAGGGCGCCGGGTCGCACCGCTCCTAACCCGCCCCTGTCCCCCGGTACGCCGGCCTGCAGGCCGGCGTACCGGGACGGGCGGAGTTCCCCTCCCCCGGCCGGCAGTCAACCGAAGGACATCCACCGTGGCAGCCAATGGCAGGACCCCGGAACCCCGCACGCCCGAACCCGACGGCCCGCCGATTCCGGGGCGGCCCCGGTGGTCCACCCACCAGCTGCTGTCCATGGCAGCCCGCTCCGTAGAGCGGCGGTGGGATAACTCCCTGGCCCGTGTCGGGCTGAACCACGCCGGGGTTCTCGCGCTCAAAGGCCTGGCCCACGCCGGACCTGTGACACGGGAAGCCCTGGCCGCGCTCATCCGGGTCCAGAGCCAGACGTTGGGCCGGGTACTCGCCCGGATGGAAGCCGCGGGCTATGTCTCCCGGTGCCGCAGCGCGACAGACCGGCGCAGCTACCAGGTGAAAATTACCGAGCCCGGACGGAACGCACTTCGCGCCGCACAGGAGATCGAACACAGCCTGCTGCCGGCCCGCTTCCGGTCCGGCTCCCTGCACCGGGAACTCACCGCACTGATACGCGACGGCGACCTGGCCTGACAGCCGGCAGTACCTGTGGCGCAGATCACAGGCAGCGGGCGTGACGATTACAGTCCGTGCCCCGTCTTACCTGTAGGCCCGAGAGGCCGGCCCATCACCCACAATCGTTTAATCCAGCGAAGAAACGGCATCAGGCGCCCCGCCCGAAGCCAAAATCAACAGGAGAAAAAATGATCAGCACCAACGACGTCGACACCTTGCTCGCCGGAAAAACCACCGTCTACTCCTCCGACGGAGAAAAAGTCGGCAGCATCGGCCAGATCTACCTCGACGACCAGAGCGGGGACCCCTCTTTCGCGACGGTCAAGACGGGCATGTTCGGTACCTCCGAGACCTTCGTGCCCCTCGCCGAGGCTTCCCTTGACGGCAACGACGTGCGCGTTCCCTATACCAAGGACCAGGTCAAGGATGCCCCCCGCGTCGAAGCAGACGGTAGCATCACCCCGGAAGAGGAAGACGGACTCTACCGCCACTACAACCTCGGCGGCACAGGCACCAAAACCGGTGAACTCCAGGACCGGGACAACGTCTCCGGCCGCGAATCCACCGACCGGGAATCCGTCGGGCACGACACCTCCGGGCCGACCACCGACGATGCCATGACCCGCTCCGAGGAACGCCTGAACGTCGGCACCGAGAAAGTGGAAGCCGGGCGGATGCGGCTGCGCAAGCACGTCGTGACCGAGAACGTCACCACCACGGTCCCGGTCAGCCGCGAAGAGGTCGTCCTGGAGCGCGAACCCATCACCGAGGAGAACCGCGGCGACGCCATGGCCGGCCCCGAGCTCAGCGAGGAAGAACACGAAGTGATCCTCCACGAGGAACGCCCCGTCGTGACAAAGGAAACCGTCCCGGTCGAACGCGTCCGCATGGGCAAGGAAACCATCACCGACGAGCAGACCGTCACCGAAGAAGTCCGCAAGGAACAAATCACCACCGACGGCGACGACACCCCGAAGAACCGATAACACCCTCGGGTTGAAGTCCGCGTAACGGCGGCCTTCAACTTACGGCAGAGGGGTTCTGTCCCGTACCCGGGACAGAACCCCTCTGCGAGCAACATCATCACCGACCGGCTCCCCGGACATCACCCTGAACCGAAGCCCGCGAAGGCCACGCGAACCCGGTAACGCCGGAGCCGATGATGAGTGCATGCCGGCGGCGACGCCCGCTGACGGACGAGACCGGCAAACAATATCCGGCCCTCCGCCGGCAAACCGGCTCCACACCGCACCGCACCCGAAAATGAGGATTCCATCATGAGTTCAACCCCCGAAAATGCCGGAGAAGTCCGGGAAAACCGCCGTGAGACCGTACTGGCGGAAGAAAAGAAGCAATTCGGCGGCATGAAGTTCGGCTCGGCCTTCTTCGGCTGGCTGACCGCCACCGGTATGGTAGTCCTGCTCACCGCAGTCAGTACAGCCATCGGCGCAGGCATCGGAATGGCCGCAAACACCGATCCCGGTCAGGCCGCGTCCCAGGACCCCCAGACCGTCAGCATCATCGGTGGCATCGTGTTGGCCGTTGTCCTGTTCGTGGCCTACTACTGCGGCGGCTACGTCGCCGGCCGGATGGCCCGCTTCGACGGGGCCAAGCAGGGCATCGCCGTCTGGCTCTGGGCCATCATCGTTGCCATCATCGTTGCCATCGCCGGGGCCATCGCCGGCAGCCGGTTCAATATCCTCGCGAACCTCAACAGCTTCCCCAGGATTCCCCTCAACGAAAATGAACTGACCACCGGCGGCATCCTCGTACTGGTCGCCGCCGTCATCATCACCCTCGGCGGCGCCGTTCTAGGCGGCCTCGCGGGCATGCGCTTCCACCGCAAAGTTGATAAGGCCGGCCTCAACAACCGTTAACACTCCCCAGGACCCCTGACCCTGGCCGGTCGTCGTCTCATCCTCGCCCTACCTGCCCCCCCTAGAACAGGACCACACCATGAAGAAAATCCTCCTCGCATTCCTGCCCGCCATCATCAGTCGTCTCATACGGGCCCGGAAAGCAAAAAACAACGGATCCGGACGCACCGGCGGGACCAACCGCCCCTGACCCTCCGTTCCCGAGACGACCCGTGACCGCGGCCCCTGCCGTGGTCAGGGGTCGTTCAAGCACACTGAGCGTGAGCTATGCCCAGTCCCGTTGGCTTGACCTTCGCGGTACTGGAAAAACAACAACTCCCGCGGCATACGTTCCACCCCGCCTTCAAGCCGGATCCGGATCCATTAGCCGGATATCCCTATTTCCTTAGACCGGTTATTCGGCCGGCGCAGGTTCCTCGGGGCGAAACATCGTGCTGGTCAGATATGAGACGCGCCAGGCATCGAATGCGGCTGCGGGCACCGGGCGGCAGATGTAATATCCCTGGACATTGTCGCAATCGAACCTCCTCAGGTGCCTGAGCGTCTCGGCGGACTCCACACCCTCGGCCAGGACAGTCAACCCCAGACTGTGGCCGAGGTCGATAATGCTGCATGCGATCAAGGCATCGCTCGGCTCTGTTGCCATGTTGGTTATGAACGACCTGTCATTTTTGATCTCCGTCACAGGCAATCTTTTGAGCTGGCCGAGGCTGGTGTAGCCTGCCCCGAAGTCATCGATGGACAGCCGGACACCCATGGCTGCCAGGGCTTCCAGCAGGCGCTGGGCCCGAACGGGGTCGCCGGGACGGTGGTGCATTCGGATAAAGCCGAGGAAACCGTTATGCCGAGGATGCGGCTTCTGCCCTTGTGGTTCGGGGGGTGCCCGGCCCATTCCTCAGCTCGGTGGTGGCTGCGGGAGTGGTCCCGACGGTCTGTGATTGTTCAATGAGGTCCAGGCCGAGGTAGCGGCGCGCTTCGATTCATTCATCATGTTGTCGGCCGGCACTGCGCCGACGAGCCGGCTCAGCGCGGTGCGGTAGGGGAAAATCCCGACCACGTCGGTGAGGCCGCGGCTTCCCCTGTTGAGGGGTTCCTGCGGACTGTTCGACCAGATCTGCGCCACAGGCCCCTGGTGAAGGGCGTGAACGCGGGGATGTCTTCCTGGGCGGCTTCGAGGTCGTCCGCGACGCGGGGCTGCTTATCCGCAAGGGCATCGAGGACCTGGTTGAACTGGGCGTGGACGCCGGCGGCGTCGTGCTGTTCGTAGACCGAGTGGAGCAGGGTCTTCACACACGGTCAGGACGCCTTAGGTGGCTGCGGCGACGGGCTAATTTTTGGGAAGGGCGATGGCAGCTAAGCCCACCAGTTCCTGCAAACCGCCCTCGAGGCCGGCACACCTACCGACTGGCCGGGCTCAGCGCGCTCCTGGTCTGCTCCGGGATCAGTTGCCATGTCATGCCGTTTCCCCCGCGGTCCTGCATGAACAGGCATCAGAGCGGAAAATCCGGACCGGCAGCAAACCCTCGGTCGATGTAAAAAACAATCAGCAGGTCATGTAGTACGCGACCCCGGCCACCATGAAGTGGTGAACGCGAAAATCCAAGGGAAGGACGAACAAAGATGAACACCCTCAAGAGGCCCCGCAGGGCGGTACCCGGTCCGCCGTAGGCAGCCGCTCCCCTACACAACCGAATAGGCCGCTTCCGGGACCCCACACACCCGGAGAATCAGATCAGAGGCGAGAGTGTGGACACTGTCCACACGAAAAAAGCATCAAAAAGCCTCTGACCTGCGGAAACACTGTGCCCGAGGTGGGACTCGAACCGGGTTCCAGCCCTTGCAAACACTGGACTCCCGCCGAAACATACGGAATCCGGGCCAGTCCGGCACCGGTACGGCCCAGTCCGAGACCCAAAGTGTGGACACTGTCCACACCCCCATTTCTCCCCCCAGAGGCCTCCCCCAAACAGCCGCACCCCGCAGTGACAGGGTGCGGCGCTTCTTTGCCCTGAAAGACTCGATCCTGCCGGGGAAGATCACCCGCAGCTGCAGCCTGGTACTGGCCGCGCCCGTTACGGACTCCAGGGCACGCCCGCACGGCGCACTGAGTCTCCAGGGTCCGCATAACGATTCCACCACCCTTCATCCCCTTCATGGTCCAATCGGCCGACAGCCCCATGACCCGCCGAGAAAACCGGTTATGCCCGGGTCAGGTGTGCGGCCCCGGCTATTGCCGAGCTTCCTAGATCGCTCTTTTTCAGAGCCTGCCGGGCTTCAAGGGCATCGGCCCAGTCATCGGTCGTGCTGACGGCGGCCCAGTTTGAGTTCAACAGCGTGAGCAGCGTGGTGTGCACTGTTCTTGCGTCGGCGAAACCTGCGTCGTTCGCGAGATTGATGGCCCCGGTGGCATCTGAGAGAACTTCGGTATTGAAGCCGAGGAACTCCGCTTCAACGGCCGAGGCGAGGATGCAGTTGTTGGTCATGTAGCCCACGAGGGTGACAGTGTCGATGTCATGCTCGCGAAGCCACCCGGCGAGGTCTGTGTCAGCGTAGACGGAGCCGTACTGCTTGATGACGCCCTTCCATGTATCGGTCCTGCGGCGTTCGATGTCGGGGTGAAGTTCAAATTCCGGTGTCCCCGGTGCGAAGACCGGTGCGCCTTCGCCTGCACTGTGTTGTACGGCCGCGATGGGGATCCCTGCAGCGGCCGCAGCGTCGAGAGCCCGCACGATCATCGCTAAAGACTCCTGGTGCGGCGGGTACTGGATCTCGAGTGGTCCAGTGAAGTACTGCTGCTGGACGTCGATGAGGATGAGGGCGCGACGAGGGGTGCTCATGATGTTCTCCCGGATAGCGGTTAGCTGGCCGCCTAACGGCGACCCTTCCATCTTCCGCAATCCACGCCGGGGCCACCAGCGGCACGAGGTCCCGTACAGGATTGATTCAGGCCAAAGGCGCTCCAAACCCCGCGCACGCCATCAATATTTGGCTGCAGCGCGTGTACCCCTCGTCGCAGCTCATAGCCGTCTTCCGGGGGTTTCGTAGCGATTGGTCATCCCACTTGGCATGATCGGGCACGACTGAGCCAGCGTCTACGGCTCTTCTGCCTGAACGACGCCGGCTCAACACCGCGTTTGAAGCCCCCCGGATTAACGCTTCAGCGGTCCTGGAGATAGCGAATTGCCGTTCGGCTGTCCAGCACTTCGGCATACTTGGCTTGAAGATCGAAGAGCGAAGCCTGATGCACCGCCTCGTTTCGGTCTCCCACACCGTCGCTGACGACGATGGGGATGAAGCCGTGCTGAATGGCGTCCACGGCCGTCGCCCGGATGCACCCGCTTGTGCTGGTCCCTACAATGACGACCGTATCCACGCCCTGTGCCTGAAGCAGCGATCCAAGGCTCGTGCCGAAGAATGCGCTGGCATATTGCTTGACGATCACTGCTTCATCCGGCAAGGGGCTAACTTCGGGCATGATCCGGCCATCGGGGGTTTCGCCGATAAGCCGCCGCAGCGCGGGGACTTTCTTGATAAAGACGCCTCCGTCCGCACCCTCAGGCCCATATCGGACTTTGGTGTGTATCACGGGCACCGAATTTAGACGGGCGGCAGCGATAACCTCGGCGGCTACTGGCAGGCACGACCCGGAGGGCAGACACAGAGGGCTTTCTGCATCGAAGTATGCCTGCATCAGGTCGATTGAGAGGATAGCGGGCTTCTTCCCCGGCGTTAGAGATCCGTTAAAGCCGTCGGTGAATCTCTCCACGGTTTCCCTCACACTGCCAGCGGCGGCGTCGGTGCAGGCAACCCCGTTTCGACCAGACTGTTGGCCAGCAGCGTTGCCATGTCACCACCCCGGTTGAAAAGGGGCAGTGGCTCTTCGCGGATCGACCGAAGCTCGGACCGCAGCTCTTCGGTTGCACCGGCGTCGATCTCCCCGTCCTCGCTGCAGGCCACACCGTAGCGGCGGGCCCCGGCAGCAGACACCAGGCCGCGGCGCACTTCCTTGCAGACCAATTCGGGATCACGGGCCAGCGGGTCGCCCCATCCGCCGCCGCCCCAGGTTACAAAGTGGAGGACATCGTCCTTGCCGACGGCAACATCATGTATCTTGCTGGGCAGCACCTCCGTGGTGCCGTCGGCCCTATCGATCCACTTGCGGCCCCGGGAGCCCGGTTCCCCTCCTTTGACTCCCCAGGGGTAGGTCAGCCAGCGGTCATCGTGGATGGCGATGGTGCCCGGCTCCAGGAACCGGTAGGCAACGTCCACTCCATTGCCGCCCCGGTGGAGTCCCACGCCGCCGGAGTCCGGGATGGTCTCCCAACGGTCAATGATCAACGGGTAGTAGGACTCCAGGTATTCGCAGGGGATGTTGACAAAGGAGGGCCACAGCGAATGACCGTCGGGGCCGTCGCCGACCGGCCGACCGGGGATGCCGCCGAAACCGATGGAATAGAGTTGGAACCATTCGCCCTTCCGCTCCCCTTCGCTGTAGTTGCCGGAATACATAAAGTGCGGGGACGACGAGAACCCGGCAGCATTCAACAGGTCCGGGTTGGCCTGCCCCAACAACCCCCCAAAGAGGTCGAAGAGCCGGCCGATGCCGTGGTTGCGGCCGTTCAGGGCTGCCGGGTACTTGGGTTTCCAGAATGAATTCTCCGGGATTTCAACGTCCACCAGTGGATAAAAGCCGTCGTTCCAAAGGATTTGCGGATCCGCCACGGTGATCATGTAGATGCCGAAGAACATGCGGATCAGGTTCTCGTTGATGTAGTAGTTGATCGGCCCCTGTGCTTGAGGACTGCTGCCCGTGAGGTCGATCAGCACCTTCTCTCCGGTGCGGGTGATGGTCATCGTCAGCTCGTAGGGCCCGAACCCCCGTCCGTCGTCGTCAATGTAATCCGTGAAGGAAAGCGGCTTGTTCTCTTCGAATACCAGTGCGAGCAGCACTTTCATGGCGCGGTAGTTGCGGTCGAGCAGAGCATTCAGGGCGGAGGTGTAGGTGTCCACGCCGAAGCGGGCGCACATCTCCTGGACCCGCCGCGAAGCCGTGCTGCAAGCCGCAACAATGCCGTTGAGGTCGGCCCGGTTCCAGTCCGGTTTCCGGACCTGGTTCAGGATGATGCCCAGCGACGTTTCGTCGCGTTCGCCCTTCCTATACAGCTTGAAGGGCGGGATGATTACGCCTTCTTCAAAGATTGTGCGGGCGTCCGTGGGCATAGAGGCCGGGGTCTTGCCGCCGACGTCGGTCATGTGCCCGAACTGGGACGCCCAGCCGACGATGCGTCCCTCGAAGAAGATGGGCATGACGACGAGCCAGTCGTTCGCGTGGCTGATAGCGGCGCCGCAAGAGTACGGGTCCGATGTCATCAGCACATCACCTTCCTCGATGGTGCCGCTGAAGTTTTCGAGGAAATCCGGGATGGACAGGCCAAACTGGCCCACGATCATCTTTCCGGCAGGATCAGCAATCAACGGGAACTCGTCGTGCTGTTCACGAATGCCAGGGCTCAGAGCCGTGCGGAAAAGTGTTTCGTCCATCTCGTAGCGGGCGCTGCGGAGAGCATTTTCGATGAGGTCGAGGGTCACAACGTCCACGTCCACCGTGTTGAGGGGTCGCGTGGCGGTTTCAACTATCTTTGCCATGGGTCAGTCCTTTGTGGTGGCGGGGTCGGCAGTGGGTCGGATGAGCAGGCTGCCGTGAGGGTGGACGGTCGCCGAGTGCCCGGGAAGAACCAGTGTTGTGGAGTCCATTTCGGTAATGACCGCGGGGCCGGTGACCACATTGCCGGCCTTGAGCCGGTTGCGGTCGTAAATGATGGCCTCGATGTTCTCCCCGTCAACGAAGATCGTGTGTTTGCTGCGTTCAGCCGCGGAGGGATCAATTCCGCCCTCTTCAAGGGTGATGGACACTACCTCGGGCCGGGGTCCACTGACGGTGGCACGGGCGGTGACGAGTTCGTGCTCGTTGTCGAGCAGGAAGGCGAACAGCCGCTCGTGCTCTTTGTCGAATTGGGCGCGTAGCTGGGTGAGCCCGTCGCCTTGGCCGAAAGTATCGAGATTTACCGTGATGGGAATTTCAAATCCCTGGCCGTGGTACCGCAGGTCCGCCGAGTACGTGACGGTGAGGTCTTTCTCGTCCAGGCCGGCCGCCAGGAGCGATTCGCGGGCGGTGGCCTCCAGATCCTCCATAACGCCGCGGACTTGCACGTCGTTGAGTTCACTGAAGCGCCGGACCAGTGTGCGGGCAGACTCATCGCGAAGGCTTGTTGTCGCGTCGCCGTATGCGCAAAGGACTCCTGGTGAGGGCGGAATGATCACCGGCCAGGCACCTGTCAACTTACCCAGGGCATTGGCGTGCAGGGGGCCGGCACCGCCGAACGCGACCAGCGCGAAATCCCTGGGATCGAATCCCTGCTGCGTTGAAACAAGTTTCAGGGCACCGTAGATGTTCTCGTTGACGATGTCGATAATGCCCTCGGCCGCGTTTTCCACCCCGTCCAGTCCGACGGCTTCGGCGATCATCTTCACCGCAGTGCCGGCAGCCTCGGCGTCGAGCCCGATCTCACCGCCCGCGAGCTGCGAGGGCAGGTAGCCCAGGACCACGTTCGCATCGGTGACAGTGGGATCCAGCCCCCCTCGACCGTAAGAGGCAGGTCCGGGAGATGCGCCCGCCGACTGGGGACCCACCCGCAGGGCCTGGGTAAGTTGAGGGACGTGTGCGATGGAGCCGCCGCCTGCACCTACAGTGCGGACATCGACAGAGGTTGCACGGACTGTCAGGTCACCGACAGTAGTTTCGCGGCCGATGCGCGGTGTCAGGTTCTGCACGAGCGCGACGTCGGTGGACGTGCCGCCCATGTCAAAGGTCAACAGGTCCGAGAAGCCCGCCTGTTCCGCGGCCCATACCGCGCCGGTGACACCGCCTGCAGGTCCCGAGAGCAAGAGGGACACCGGGTTGCCCGAAGCCACCCTGCCCGAAACCAGCCCACCGTCACTGCGCAGGATGGACAGTTGCGCATCGACGCCCGCCTCGCCAAGCTTGCTCTCCAAGTTGCCAACATATCGGGACACCTGGCCCTGCACATAGGCGTTAGCGACGGTTGTGATGGTGCGCTCGTACTCGCGGAGCTCGGGGAGAACAATGGAGGACCGCGAAACGGGGATGCCCGGGAGCTCTTCGGCTGCGATCTCAGCGATGCGCTGCTCGTGCTCGCCGTTGGCGTAGGAGTTGATCAGGCTGATGCTAAGCGCCTCAATACCTTTCTTCTTCAGCTTTCGCAGCTGAATCCGGACATCTTCCTCGTCCAGTGCCGTGATGACTTCACCGCTGGTGGTGACCCGCCCAATCACCTCGACCGTGTCTTCGAGGTCGGCGAGCGGCTCAGGTTTGGGCCAGATGATCCAGCCAGCCAAACCACCAGGAACGAATGACCGCGCGATCTGCAACACCTGGCGGAAACCCTTTGTTGTGACGAGTCCAACTCGGGCACCCTTATGTTCCAGAATGGCGTTGGTCGCAACAGTCGTGCCATGAAGAACTTCCCGTACCTCCGACATGGCAATGCCGGCAGCCATACACACCTGTTCAATGCCATGCAACACCGCGATGGACTGGTCCTCAGGCGTGGACGACGTCTTGTATCGGTGCGTCTTCCCTGTCTCCTCATCTATCAGCAGAATGTCCGTGAATGTACCGCCGACATCTACACCAAGCCGAAACGCCATCAGTTCTCCTCAAATAGGAACAGCTCAATACCGGGCGCTTCCGCGCCATGTGCGGGTAATGCAAGACGTCAACCGACGCATCCGGGGACAGCCGACGGCCGCCCCCGGGGACTACGAGCCGCTCGGACTCCCCCAGACCGCGCCTCGGTGTAATCCACCTCACATCTACTGAGCCTCAGGCTAAAGCCCCGTAAACACCCATGTCAACCAACTTGCATACAATTCCGCCGGGAACTTTTGGTGATCCTTGACGAATGGGGGGCTCGTCTGCCAAGTTGTATACAGATTCGATGTCCGCTGTCAGTGAATGGGCAACTTCGCACGGCATCACAGGGTAATTCCAGGAGGCCAGCATGACGACAAATATTCAAACCGCGACCGGTTCAGGACCACTTGCAGGTCTCCGCGTGGTCGAGATGGGCCAATTGCTGGCCGGCCCCTTCTGTGGTCAGATGCTGGGCGACATGGGAGCGGACGTCGTCAAGATTGAGGATCCTGCCAAGGGTGATCCGCTTCGCCAGTGGGGCCGTCAACTGCCAAAGGGGCAGTCGCTGTGGTGGTCCGTGGTGGGGCGCAACAAGCGCTCTGTCACCTTGAACCTGCGCGAGCCCGAGGCCCAGAACCTCGCGCGGAAGCTACTGTCTTCAGCCGATGTGCTGATCGAGAACTTCCGGCCCGGAACGATGGAACGATGGGGTTTGGGCTACGACGAACTGCGGCAACTTAATCCCGGGCTCATCATGGTGCGGGTTTCCGGGTTCGGTCAGGACGGCCCTTACTCCCAGCGGGCCGGGTACGGGGCCATCGGTGAGGCAATGGGTGGACTCCGGTATGTCGTGGGAGACCCGTCAACGCCGCCGTCTCGGGTCGGTATCTCAATCGGTGACACGCTCGCAGCCCTCTTCGCGACCATCGGGGCGCTGGCTGCCCTACGGGAACGCGAGACCAGCGGCCGCGGTCAGATCGTGGATTCCTCCATCTACGAGGCAGTCCTCGGCGTGATGGAATCGTTGGTGCCGGAGTGGCAGATCTCCGGCTATCAGCGCGAACGCACCGGGGCCATTCTCCCCAACGTCGCGCCAAGCAACATCTACCCCACCAGCGACGGCAAATGGGTGCTCATCGCGGCCAACCAGGATACGGTCTTCGGGCGGCTGGCGACAGCGATCGGCCGGCCCGAACTTGCTTCCGATCCTCGCTATGCCTCGCACGGGGCACGCGGGGAGCATCAGGTGGAACTCGACGGGATCGTCGCTGAGTTCACGTCAACACAGTCCGCCGAGGATCTCGAAGCCTCACTGGAGAAACATGGCGTTCCCGCGGGCAAAATATTCCGTCCCGTGGACATGCTCGCCGACCCGCAGTACCAGGCCCGCGAGTCGATCATCTCCGTGGACCACCCGGTGCTCGGCCCCGTCTCCATGCAGAACGTCTTCCCGAAGTTGAGCCGGACCGCGGGCACGGTCCGCTGGCCGGGCCCGGAATTGGGCCAACACACGGAGGAAGTTCTGGCCGGGATCGGTATCACCGCCACCGAACTGTCGAGGCTTCGCGAGAAGGGTCTGGCATGAGTATCCCAAACCTGCCCTCCTCCATACGACTTGTAGAGGTCGGCTTGCGCGATGGGCTGCAGTCCGTCACTGAGACTATCCGCACCGAGGACAAAGTCGAACTTATCCACATGCTGATCGACGCAGGGGTCAGGGAGATCGAAGCCGTGTCTTTCGCCCACCCTAAGGTGCTTCCACAACTCGCCGACGCAGAAGACGTTATGGCACAAGTGCCGCGCCTTCCCGGCATTATCTACCGAGGACTCGCCCCGAACCTCCGGGGTGCCCAACGCGCGGCAGACTGCGGGCTGGACGAACTTGTTGTCGTCGTCTCCGCGGACAACGAGGTCAGTTTGCGAAATCAGGGCCTTTCGACAGACGAAATGCTGATTGACCTCGCGAAGATCGGGGAACTGACAAAGTCAGCGGGCACACGCCTCGTGGTCGCCGTAGCGTGCGCGTTTTTTGCACCGGCACGCGGTCAAGTCGATCGAGAGGACCGACTACGCGTCGTAGAGGCCGCGGCCAACGCGGGAGCAGGCGGGGTCTACCTTGCGGCGACGTCCGGAGAAGAAACGCCTGCGGAAATGTTTGACGGAGTTACCGAGGTGCGGCAGATGTATCCGCAACTGGGCCTGGGGGTGCACCTGCACAACCGCAACGGTTTCGCACCGGCTAACGCACTGGTATCCATGATGGCCGGAGCAACTTGGCTGGAAGGCTCCTTCGGAGGACTCGGCGGGGACATGTGGTTCCCCGGCGACCCGGCAGTCCTCGGCAACGCTGCGTTGGAGGACCTAATCCACCTGTGCCAAGGCCTCGGGATCGAGACCGGCATCGACCTGGTGAAATACATGCGGGTTTGCGACCGGATGACAGAGCTCACCGGCCGCCCGTCCGCATCATTCGTCTCCCGCGGAGGGTCCCGCGCCGACCTTGCAGCGGCCAGATGGCCCGAGGATGTCTGAGCTCCCAGTGCACAACGTTGTTCCCGGCCCAACTGTCCTGACGCTTCAACTGGCCTGAGCCGCGTTGACTCCGCGTTGACACGATATCGACGACGACGGCCGCGGCAACCACAAACGCGGCTGGGTTGAATGACCGTGCGAAACCAGATTGCATAGGATCAATAGATGCTCACTCGACAAGCCCAGTCCCTCATCGCGGCGGGAAGATGACGACCGCCCAAGGGGCCGGCCCCGACCTCGGACCCGCGGCCGACATTGCATACCAGTCCATCCGGCTACAAATTCTCTCCGGCGAACGACCGGGCGGCGAATGGCTCCGGGAGGACGAACTGGCCGCCGTTCTCGGTGTCTCCCGGACGCCCGTCCGGGAGGCGCTCCGGAGACTCGCAACCGAGGGCCTGGTAACGCACGAGCCCAACCGTGGCGTCCAAGTCCACAACTGGACCATCGAAGACCTGCAGGAGGTCTTCGGCCTCCGCTCCTTACTGGAGCCGTGGGCCTGCGCACAGGCTGCCGCTCGTGGACAGGCCGACCTTTCTGCGCTCCAGGACCTGGCCGACAGGATGGATGCCGCAGTCGACACACCAAATCCTGACTTCGAGGCCCTAACCGACCTCAACAACCGCTTCCACAGCGCCATCTTGGCGGCGTCAGGCAGCCGGAGGGTCCAGTCCTTAGTCAGTTCCATGGTGGACGTCCCTTTGGTGTGGCGGACCTTCGCCCGCTACAGCCCCCAGGAACTTCGCCGCAGCCTGGCACACCACCACGAAATGATCGATGCCCTCCGAGCAAACGACCCTGCATGGGCCGAATCAATAATGCGTGCCCATGTCCAGTCCGCATGGACGTCCACTCGACGTCATGCGGAAAAGGCCGCAGGTATTGCTTGAGCGGGCCGGTGGCGTGACGTCCCGACGCGGCTACTCTCCGTGTCCTGTTGTGGTCGGAGCCGACAGCCGTGACTGCGTGAAGCTGGCTTCCAGTAGTGGCGACGGTCATGCACTGACTTGGGAACGCAGCCATGAACAGTCGTGAGATCAGAAGTGGGCAACAGCCTTGGCGACGCCGCTCCCCCGCCACCGGTCAGGTCATGCCGTCCCGGGCGCCCCACGCAATGAACTACTAACGGGTAAACGTGAAACCTAGGGGGAAGAAGCCACCGGCCACAGCAACCTCCACCAACCCAAGGTCAGTGTAAAGAACAACCAGCAAATCATGTTGTAAGAGGCCCTGGCCACCATGAAGTAGTGAATACGAAAACCCAACGAAAGGACGAACGAGGATGAACACCGAAGAGATACACCACGGGACGGTACCCGGCCCGCCGTAGGCAACCGCTCCCTCACACAACCGAATAGGCCGTTTCCGGGACCCCACACACCCCGGAACATCAGATCAGAGCCAAGAGTGTGGACACTGTCCACACGAAAAAAGCACCAAAAAGCCACTGACCTGCGGAAACACTGTGCCCGAGGTGGGACTCGAACCCACACACCTTTCGATACCGCATTTTGAGTGCGGCGCGTCTGCCATTCCGCCACTCGGGCGCGGAGACACCGGAGTTATTATCCCGCCGCCACAGTGCTGTGAGCAACGCGATCGCTTCCAGTGCGCGGAATTACTCTACATGCAGATAGGCTGAATTCCAGAATCGCGCCAGTGACGCCGCATCGAACGTATCCGGTCCCAGTACAGCAGCGGTGACAACCTAAGATGGTCTAGTTCCCGCCGTACCTTTCCAAGGAGTTCCCGTGTCAGAACAGACGGAGTCAAACCGCACGTCCAAGCCGGCGCGCCGCGTGGTTGTCGCCGAGGATGAAACCCTCATCCGGCTCGACATCATCGAGATCCTGCGGGGCGAAGGCTATGACGTCGTCGGTGAAGCGGACAACGGTGAGAAGGCCGTGCAGCTCGCGGAGGAACTCAAGCCGGACCTGGTTCTGATGGACGTCAAGATGCCGGTCATGGACGGCATCTCCGCCGCCGAGAAGATCGTCAAAGCCCGGATTGCCCCCGTAGTCCTGCTCACCGCGTTCAGCCAGAAAGAACTGGTCGAGCGCGCCCGCGACGCCGGTGCCATGGCTTACGTCGTCAAACCGTTCACCCCCGCAGACCTCATCCCCGCGCTGGAAATTGCGCTCTCCCGCCACGAGGAGATCAAGGCCCTCGAAGCCGAGGTGACCGACCTGCAGGAGCAGTTCGCCACCCGGAAGCTCGTGGAGCGCGCTAAGAGCCTCCTGACCACCAAGATGGGCCTCACGGAGCCGGAAGCGTTCCGCTGGATCCAGAAAACCTCGATGGACCGCCGCCTGAGCATGCGCGAGGTCGCCGAGACCATCATCAACCAGGTCAACTAGTCCGGCGCTGAGACGGCAACAGCAACGCCAACAGCAGCGAAGACAAAAAGGAGGGTCCCCACCGGTGCAACCGGCGGGGACCCTCCTTTTTGTCGGCCTGAGGAACTTAACCCTGAAGCTTTAGGCCTTGTTGTTCCGCTTCTTCTTTTCCGGCCAGGGGCCCACCTTGTCCTTGGTGAACTCGGTACCGCCGTGGCTGCCGGCGTCGGCGAGGTCGCCCACCTTGTGGACCTTCAGCATATTCGTGGAACCGGCCTTTCCCGGAGGGGAACCGGCGGCGATGACCACCATGTCCCCATCCTCGACGAGGTCCATGTTCAGCAGGCTGCGGTCAACCTGGGCGGTCATCTCATCGGTGTGGCCCACCATCGGGACCAGGACCGGTTGAATGCCCCAGGTCAGTGCCAACTGGTTCCACACGTGCTCCACCGGGGTGAAGGCGAAAACCGGGCGGGTGGGACGCAACCGCGACAACCGACGTGCGGAATCCCCGGACTGGGTGAAGGTACAGATGTACTTTGCGTCCAGCTGATCAGCGATTTCGACGGCGGCACGGGTGATGGCGCCACCGCGGGTCTTGGGCTTGGTGCCCAGCGGCGGGACGCGCTCCAGGCCGTGGACCTCGGTGGATTCGATGATCCGGGCCATGGTCTTAACGGTCTCGATCGGGAATTTGCCGACGCTGGTCTCGCCCGAGAGCATGACAGCGTCCGCGCCGTCGAGCACGGCGTTGGCGCAGTCGGACGCCTCCGCGCGGGTGGGGCGCGGGTTGTCGATCATGGATTCGAGCACCTGGGTTGCCACGATGACGGGCTTGGCCCAGCGGCGGGCCAGTTCGACGGCGCGCTTCTGCACGATCGGCACTTCCTCCAGGGGAAGTTCCACGCCGAGGTCGCCACGGGCCACCATGATGGCGTCGAAGGCGTCAATGATCTCGGGGAGCTGCTCAACAGCCTGCGGCTTCTCGATCTTGGCAATGACCGGTACGCGGCGGCCTTCTTCGTCCATGATTTCGTGAACGCGCTTGATGTCCGAGGCGTCCCGAACGAAAGAAAGGGCCACCATGTCCACGCCGCGGCGCATCGCCCAGCGCAGATCGTCCTCGTCCTTTTCGCTCAGGGCCGGGACGTTCACGGCAACACCGGGCAGGTTGATGCCCTTGTTGTTCGATACGTACCCTCCGACGATCACCTGGGCAACCACCTTGACGTCGTCGACGTCGATCGCGCGGAGGGCGACCTTGCCGTCGTCGATCAGCAGCGCGTCGCCGGGGTTAACGTCCTCGGTGAGGCTCTTAAGCGTGGTGGAGCAGATGTCCTTGGTGCCGGGGACGTCCTCGGTGGTGATGGTGAACGTGTCCCCCACCGCCAACAGGTGCGGTCCGTCGACGAACCGGCCGAGGCGGATCTTCGGCCCCTGAAGGTCGGCCATGATGGCCACGGGTTTGCCGAGTTGGCCGGCCGCCTTGCGGACGTTCTCATAGGTGGAGTCGTGTACGGCGTAATCGCCGTGGCTCATGTTCATGCGGGCCATGTCGACGCCGGCTTCCAGCACTGCGAGCGTGTTCTCGAAGCTCGCGATTGCCGGTCCGAACGTGGCCACTATTTTAGCGCGTCTCATATACCTACCCTAGTAGTCGATGGTGTGGATGAAGTTGTAGCCGTGTGAACGGCGGAAGTACGGACGGAACCGATTGCCGCTTACAGAACGGCCATGGCCCGGTCGGTCGGGGCCACGGGCGCCGGCAGGATGGTGCTGCCCATCAGGAACTTGTCCACGGCGGCGGCGCAGGCACGCCCCTCCGCGATGGCCCACACGATGAGCGACTGGCCGCGGCCGGCGTCTCCGGCCACGAAGATGCCTTCCGTGTTGGTCATGTAGTAACCGTCTCGTGCCACGTTGCCGCGGCCGTTGAACTCGGCACTGACCTGCTCGGTGATACCTGCCGGCTCCGGGCCGGTGAAGCCCAGGGACAGGAAGACCAGGTCCGCCGGAATAACCCGTTCGGTGCCGGCCTTCGGGAGGCGTTTGCCGTCCACGAATTCGGTTTCGGCCACCTTCACGCCGGTCAGCACGCCGTTTTCCCCGACAAACTCCACGGTGGAGGCGAGGTACGTACGTTCGCCGCCTTCCTCGTGGGCGCTGGCAACCTCGAACAACGTGGGGAACGTCGGCCACGGCTGGTGGCCGGCGCGCTCCGCCGGGGGCTGCTTGCCGATCGCCAGGGTGGTGACGGACGCGGCCTGGTGCCGGTGTGCGGTACCAAGGCAGTCCGCGCCGGTGTCGCCGCCGCCGAGAATCACCACGTGCTTGCCCGCGGCGTCGATCTGGTTCTCGACGCTCTCCCCCGCCGCCACACGGTTTGCCGGAACGAGGTAGTCCATCGCGAAGTGCACGCCCTGAAAATCGCGCCCCGGGATCGGCAGGTCCCGCGGGACCGTGGCGCCGGTGGCCACCACGACAGCGTCGTAACGGCGGCGGAGCTGCTCCCAGGTCACGTCGGTGCCGACGGCGACGCCGGTGCGGAAGCGGGTTCCTTCGGACTTCATCTGCTCCAGGCGGCGGTCAACGTGCTCTTTTTCCATCTTGAAGTCAGGGATCCCGTACCGCAGCAGGCCACCGATTTTGTCGTCGCGTTCGTAGACGGCGACGGTGTGGCCCACCCGGGTCAGCTGCTGTGCGACGGCCAGTCCGGCGGGACCGGAGCCCACGACGGCGACCGTCTTGCCGCTGAGGCGGGCCGGCGGCAGCGGGGTGACCCAGCCGTTCTCGAACGCCTGGTCCACGATCGAGACTTCGACCTGCTTGATGGTCACTGCCGGCTGGTTGATTCCCAGCACGCAGGAGGCCTCGCACGGCGCCGGGCAAAGCCGGCCGGTGAACTCGGGGAAGTTGTTGGTGGCGTGCAGCCGCTCCATCGCTTCCTCGCCCTTGTCCCGCCAGATGAGGTCGTTCCATTCCGGAATGAGGTTGCCCAGCGGGCAGCCCTGGTGGCAGAACGGCACACCGCAATCCATGCACCGGCCGGCCTGCGCTTTCAGGACCCCCTTTTCCTGCGCCTCGTAGACCTCCTTCCAGTCCATGATGCGCACCGGAACGGGACGGCGGGGCTGGGTTTCGCGCTGACGTACTTTCAGAAATCCGCGTGGATCAGCCACCGGTCACCTCCAGGATTCGAGACCAAACTTCTTCGCCATCGGGGTCCAGGCCCTCTTCGATGGCGTCCAGACGGGTTTGCAGGACAGCCGCATAATCGCGCGGCAGCACCTTGGTGATGCGCGCTGCGGTGTCGTCAAAATTCTCAAGCAGCCGTGCCGCGAGCAGCGATTCAGTCTCCTCGGAGTGCTTGAGCAGCAGGCCGTGAACAATGTCGCGGTCCTCGGCATCAAGATCGTGCAGTTGCAGCTCACCGGCTTCCAGAGCTTGTTTATTGATGCGTTCGCTCTTCAGGTCCAGGACGTAGGCGGTACCGCCGGACATGCCGGCACCGAAGTTGCGGCCGGTGCGCCCGATGATGAGGGCCTGGCCACCGGTCATATACTCGCACCCGTGGTCGCCGATCCCTTCGACCACCGCGGTGGCCCCTGAGTTACGGACCATGAAACGTTCGCCGACCTGCCCGCGCAGGTACATTTCACCGCTCGTTGCGCCGTAACCGATCACGTTGCCGGCGATGACGTTCCGTTCCGCCGGGAACACGTTGGTGCGGTCCGGCCGGACGATGATGCGGCCGCCGGAGAGGCCCTTGCCGACGTAGTCGTTGGAATCCCCGAACATCCGCAGGGTAATCCCGGCCGGCAGGAACGCGCCGAGGGACTGCCCGGCGGTGCCGGTCAGCGTGATGTCAATGGTGTCCGCGGCGAGCACGTCGGTGCTGAAGGTCTTGGTGACCACGTGGCCGAGCATGGTGCCGACAGAGCGGTCCGTGTTGATGACGTCGACGGCGATCTTGACCGGAACCCGGTCGCTGAGAGCTTCTGCGGCCATCGCGATCAGGCGCTGGTCGAAGTGCTTGTCCAGCTCATGGTTCTGTCCGGTGAGGTTGCGCAGCGGCGCGTCGTCGTCGAACTCGAGCCCGTGCAGGATCGGGTCCAGGTCCAGCCCTTCGGCCTTCCAGTGGTTGATCGCCTCGCGGGTGTCGAGCATCTCGGCGTGGCCGATCGCTTCCTCGATGGTGCGGAAGCCGAGCTCGGCCAGGATCTCACGGACTTCCTCGGCTAGGAATTCGAAGAAGTTCACCACGAATTCCGGCTTGCCGTTGAAGCGGGAGCGCAACTCGGGGTTCTGCGTCGCGACGCCCACGGGGCAGGTGTCCAGGTGGCAGACGCGCATCATGATGCAGCCGGAAACCACCAGCGGGGCGGTGGCGAAACCAAACTCTTCACCGCCGAGCAGCGCCGCGATCACGACGTCGCGGCCGGTCTTGAGCTGGCCGTCCACCTGTACCACCACACGGTCACGCAGGCCGTTGAGCATCAGGGTCTGCTGCGTCTCGGCGAGGCCCAACTCCCACGGGACCCCGGCGTGCTTGAGCGAGTTCAGCGGCGAGGCGCCGGTGCCGCCGTCGTGCCCGGAAACCAGGACGACGTCCGCCTTGGCCTTGGTGACGCCGGCGGCTACGGTGCCGATGCCCACCTCGGACACCAGCTTGACGTGCACCCGGGCCGACGGGTTGGCCCGCTTGGCGTCGTAGATCAGTTGCGCGAGGTCCTCAATCGAGTAGATGTCGTGGTGGGGTGGCGGCGAAATGAGTCCGACGCCGGGCGTCGAGTGCCGGGTCCGGGCCACCCAGGGGTAGACCTTTTGCGCCATCAACTGGCCGCCTTCGCCGGGCTTGGCGCCCTGCGCCATCTTAATCTGGATGTCATCGGCGTTGGTCAGGTACAGGCTGGTCACCCCGAAACGGCCGGAGGCGATCTGCTTGACTGCCGAGCGGCGCGTCGGGTCCAGCAGCCGGTCCACGTCCTCCCCGCCCTCTCCGGTGTTGGACTTGCCGCCCAGCCGGTTCATGGCGATCGCGAGGGTTTCGTGGGCTTCCTGCGAGATGGAACCGTAGCTCATGGCGCCGGTGGAGAACCGCTTGACGATGCTGGAGACGGGTTCCACGTCCTCGAGCGGAATTGCCGGGAGCAGGCCGTCCTTGAATTTCAGCAGACCACGCAGGGTCATCAGGTTCTGGGACTGGTCGTCCACGCCGCGGGTGTAGGCCTTGAAGATGTCGTACCGGCGCTCACGGGTGGCGTGCTGCAACCGGAACACGGTTTCCGGATTGAACAGGTGCGGTTCGCCGTCGCGGCGCCACTGGTACTCGCCGCCGCCCATCAGGGCCTGGTGGGGTTGCTCGATGCCGTTCTCGGGATACGCCATCCGGTGGCGTGCCGCGACCTCCGCGGCGATGACGTCCAGGCCTACTCCGCCCAGCTGGGAGTGCGTCCCGGAGAAGTACTCGTCCACCAGGTCCTGGCCGAGGCCGAGGGCCTCGAACGTTTGGGCTCCGGTGTAGGAGGCCACGGTGGAGATGCCCATCTTGGACATGATTTTCAGGACGCCCTTGCCCAGGCCCTTGATGAGGTTGTAGACGCCGTCCTGGGTGGTGACTCCGGTGACGTCGCCGGTGGAGATCAATTGTTCCACCGATTCCATCGCCAGGTACGGGTTCACGGCGGACGCGCCGTAACCGATCAGCACCGCCACGTGGTGCGTCTCCCGGACGTCACCGGCCTCGACCACGAGGGCGGTCTTGGTGCGGTTGGCGCTGCGCAGCAGGTGATGGTGCACGGCGCTGACCAGCAACAAGGATGGGATCGGGGCCCACTGGGCGTTGGAGTCGCGGTCCGACAGGACGACGTACTGGACGCCGCGGTTGATGGCACCGGAGACCTGCTCGCAGATCTCGGTCAGCCGGGCGCGCAGCGCATTCTCGCCGCCTTCGGGGCGGTACAGCCCGCGCACCTTCATAGCGACCCTGTCGCCATCGGCGGTCTCGATGTTGGCGATCTTGGCGAGCTGGTCGTTGTTGATCACCGGGAACGGCAGGGCAACCTGTGGCTTGCGGACCTGCTTGGTGTCCAGGAGATTGCCGTTGGGCCCGATGGCACAGGTCAGCGATGTGACGAGTTCCTCGCGGATGGCGTCCAGCGGCGGGTTGGTGACCTGCGCGAAGGACTGCACGAAGTAATCGAACAACAGCCGCGGCCTCTTGGACAGCACGGCCACGGGAGTGTCCGACCCCATGGCGCCGAGCGGCTCAGCGCCGGTCCGGGCCATGGGGCCCAGCAGGATCTTCAGTTCCTCGGTGGTGTAGCCAAAGGTGCGCTGGCGGATGTTGACCGAGGCCGCGGTATGCAGCACGTGCTCGCGTTCGGGCAGGTTCTTGAGGTCGATCAGGTTTTCCTTGACCCAGTCGGCCCACGGGTTTGCCGCCGCGACCTCCGCTTTGACCTCGGCGTCGCTGATGATCCTGCCGGCGTCGGTGTCCACCAGGAACATCTTGCCGGGTGAGACCCTGCCCTTCTTGACCACCTTGGAGGGCTCGACGTCGATCACGCCGACCTCGGAGGCGAAGATGACGAGGCCGTCCTCGGTGATCCAGTAGCGGCCAGGGCGCAGGCCATTGCGGTCGAGGGTGGCGCCGACGAGGTTGCCGTCGGTGAAGGAAACGGCCGCTGGGCCGTCCCACGGCTCCATCAGCATCGAGTGGTACTCGTAGAACGCCCGCCGTGCCGGGTCCATCGTGGCGTGGTTCTCCCAGGCCTCGGGAATCATCATCATGATCGAGTGGGTGATGGGCCGGCCGGACAGCCAGAGCAGCTCGGCTACCTCGTCGAAGGAGGCCGAGTCGGAGGCGCCCGGGGTGCAGATCGGGTAGAGCTCCTCGGGTGAATCCCCGAGCAGCGGATTGGCCAGCTGCGACTGGCGGGCACGCATCCAGTTGCGGTTTCCCTTGACCGTGTTGATCTCGCCGTTGTGCGCGATGGTCCGGAAGGGCTGGGCCAGCGGCCAGGACGGGAAGGTGTTGGTGGAGAAGCGCGAGTGGACGATCGCGAGTTTGGTTTTGAAGCGCTTGTCGGAGAGGTCCGGGTAAAACGGTTCGAGCTGGGCGGTGGTGAGCATGCCCTTGTAGACAATGGTCCGGGAGGACAGCGACGGGAAGTAGACCCCGTACTTGTTTTGCGCCCGTTTCCGGATCCGCCAGGCGCGTGAGTCGAGTTCGTTGCGCTCCAGGACTTCCCCGGTGCTGGACGCGAAGAACGGCTGGGAGAAGTAGGGCATGCAGGCCCGCGCCATGGCCCCGACCAGGTCGGCGACGATCGGCACTTCACGCCAGCCGAGGACGGTCATGCCTTCGTCCGCGGCAAGGCTTTCGATCCCGGCCTTGGCGGCGTCGGACTCGCGCTGTTCGGCCGGGAGGAAGGCCGTGCCCACCACGTACTGGCCGGGAGCAGGGAGCTCGAAGTCGGTGATGGCCCGGAAGAACTCGTCCGGTACCTGCATGAGCAGGCCGGCGCCGTCGCCGGTGCCTTCGTCGGCGCCCACGGCGCCGCGGTGTTCCAGGTTGCGCAGGGCGGTCAGGGCGGCGTCGACGATGTCGTAGCCGGGCTCACCCCGCAAGGTGGCGATGATGGCCAGGCCGCAGGCGTCCTTTTCCTGCTCCGGGTTGTAGAGCCCGGCCGCTTCGGGCAGCGCCGCGAATCGCTTGAACGGTGACGTGGCGGCCGGCTGGGGCTCGGACCAACTGGGGCTGTGCAGGGTTTGGGTCATGGGAGACGTCCTTCCTCCTGATCGTGCGTATGGGAGGGACAACGTTGGCCCGCATCGGTGCGCCGGTGTGACGGGCACAACAAAGTGTTTTCTTACTCGAATTGTAGGTCAGCGCCGCTTCCTGCCCTAACAGTTACGCGGCTACCGGCCCGGGTTTGCACAGGGCAGCCAATGTCTGCTGCCTACTGCCGGTCCCTGCTGCCACGACGCTGTGGAATCTGGCTCTGGAAGGGGTGGCTCCGCGGCCCGTTTTGCCGGGGCTGGCTAGTGGTTGCCCTCAGCGTCCGGCGCGGTCCCGGTGGCCTGACGGCCGGGTGTTCCGGCCATCGGTGCTCCCGTGACGGGAAGGGTCCCGCCCGTGGATTCCTTTGACGTTTCAGCTGGGGCGGAAACGTGGCCTGGACCGCTTTGGTTATCAGGGAGATTACCACGCGATTCACTATCTGAGACAGCAGAATCCGAATGGCGGACATCGTCATCGGCCGGGGCCAGTTCCGTCTCCGCGGGTTCGCGGCCCGGGAGGAAGACGGTGTCAGGTTCCACGCGCTTGCGCAGGCCCAGGATGATGAACGCGGCCAGCGCGCCCAGCAGGACGAAGATGCTGGTCCACACGTTCAGCCGGGTGGTGATGCCGAAGAGGTTGATCTGCTCTGCGTCATCGATCCGCATCGCTTCGATCCATACCCGGCCCAGCGTGTAGTAGACCGCGTACAGGCAGAAAAGCCGGGCCCGCCGGAAACGGAATTTGCGGTCCAGAAGCAGCAGGATCCCGACGCCGGCGAGGTTCCAGAGGGATTCGTAGAGAAAGGTCGGGTGGAACGGCGTGTCCGCGGCCATGCCAGCCGGGAAATTCGGGTTGTCGGCGTCGACCTGCAGACCCCAGGGAAGCGTGGTGGGGCCGCCGAAAAGTTCCTGGTTAAAATAGTTGCCCCAGCGGCCAAGCGCCTGGGCCAGCAGCAGGCCGGGCGCCGCAGCGTCGAGGAAGGCGCTAAGCTTCACCCCGGCCCGCCGGCAACCGATCCACGCGCCCACGGCGCCCAACAGCACGGCGCCCCAGATTCCCAGACCGCCGCGTTGGAGCTGCGGGATCAGGGACAGGTCGCCGGTGCCGTCGAAGCCGGGGCCGAAGTAGGCGTCCGGGGAAGACACCACGTGATAGAGCCGGCCGCCGATGATGCCGAACGGGATGGCCCAGATAGCAATGTCCCAGACGCTGCCCTCCGGGGCTCCCCGCCTGGCCCAGCGGACGGAGGTGAGCCAGAGTCCAACGATGATGCCGAGCAGGATGCAGAGAGCGTAGGCATGGATACGCAGTGACCCCCATGGCAGCGGAATGTCGAATCCGGACCAATCCGGGCTCGGAATGCTCGCGGGGATCATTGATGCCGCGTGGAGGACTGACTGCATGTGCTTTAAGCTTCTTCCCTGGTAAGTCCGGTACTGAGGTCTTTCGTCAGGGACGCCACCGCGTCCACGCCGCCGTCGCCGAGGGCCACGACCAGCGCAGTGCCGACGATCACGCCGTCGGCGTAAGCGGCGATCTCACGGACCTGGGCCGCATTGGACACGCCCAGCCCCACGCAGACGCGTTCGGCGCCGGCGGCGTGCGCCGCGGACACCACGTCCTTGGCGGCGGAGCTCACTGTGGTGCGGGCGCCAGTGACGCCCATGATCGAGACGGCGTAGACAAAACCGCGGCTCGCCTCAACGGTGCGCTTCATCCGCGCAGGCGAGGATGACGGCGCCACCAGGAACACCCGGTCCAGACTGTACTTGTCCGAGGCTGCCATCCATTCGGAGGCCTCATCGGGGATCAGATCCGGGGTGATGAGTCCGGCTCCCCCGGCGTCGGCCAGCTGGCGGGAGAATTCATCCACGCCCATGCGGACGACAGGGTTCCAGTACGTCATCACGAGCACGGCGGCGTCGGTCTGGCTGGTGATGCCACGGACGACATCGAAAACCTGCTTGACGTGGAAGCCCGAGGCGAGAGCTTCCGTCGTGGCGGCCTGGATGACGGGGCCGTCCATCACCGGGTCGGAGTACGGTATGCCGATTTCGATCAGGTCGGCACCGTTTTCCGCGAGGGCAATGCCGGCCGCGATGGTGTCCTCGACACTGGGGTAGCCTGCGGGCAGGTAACCGATGAGGGCAGCCCGGCCCTGGGCTTTGGCGCGATCGATGGCCGCGGCTGCCTTGCTGGCACCGGGCGTGCTTGGAACGACGTGGTTCACAGCTGCTCCCCCTCTTTGGCGATCTCGTGCTCGGGTGAATCCTTGTCCAGCAGGTCGAACCATTCAGCGGCGGTGGCCACGTCCTTATCGCCGCGGCCGGAGAGGTTCACCAGGACGATTTTTCCGGAAGCGTCGCCGGTCTCGGCGGCAAGCCGCTGACCGACCTTGATGGCTCCGGCCAGGGCGTGAGCGGATTCGATGGCCGGGATAATTCCCTCGGTGCGGCAGAGCAGGCGGAAGGCGTCCATAGCCTCACTGTCCGTGATCGGTTCGTAGCTCACGCGTCCAATGTCCGCGAGGTAAGAGTGCTCCGGCCCGACACCGGGGTAGTCCAGGCCCGCCGAAATGGAGTGCGATTCGATGGTTTGGCCGTCGTCGTCCTGCATCAGATAGGAACGGGCGCCGTGCAGCACACCTGGCTTGCCGAGCGTGATGGTGGCCGCATGGCGGCCGGTTTCGACGCCGTCGCCGCCGGCTTCGAATCCGTAGATCTTGACCGACGGATCATCCAGGAAACCGTGGAAGAGGCCAATTGCGTTGGAGCCCCCGCCGATGCAAGCACACACGGCGTCGGGCAGGCGGCCGGTCTGCTCCAGGATCTGGGCGCGGGCCTCCTCGCCGATGACCTCATGGAAGTACCGGACCATGGCCGGGAACGGGTGCGCCCCGGCAACGGTGCCCAGCAGGTAGTGCGTGTTGTCCACGTTGGCCACCCAGTCCCGCAGCGCCTCGTTGATGGCGTCCTTGAGGGTCTGGGAACCGTTGGTCACCGGAATGACGGTGGCCCCGAGCAGCTCCATCCGGGCCACGTTGAGGGCCTGCCGGCGGCAGTCTTCGGCGCCCATGTAGACGACGCATTCGAGGCCCATGAGGGCGGCGGCGGTGGCGCTGGCGACGCCGTGCTGCCCTGCGCCGGTCTCGGCGATGACTCGGGTCTTGCCCATGCGCTTGGCCAGGAGTGCCTGCCCGAGCACGTTGTTGATCTTGTGCGAGCCGGTGTGGTTCAGGTCCTCGCGCTTGAGGAAGATCCGGACGCCGCCGGCATGTTCGGCGAAACGCTTGGCCTCCGTCAGCAGCGAGGGACGGCCGGAGTAGTTCTTGTTCAGCTCCGCGATCTGTGCGGTGAACCCGGGATCGGCTTTGGCTTTCTCGAAGGTCTCTTCCAGCTCATCCAGGGCCGCGATGAGTGACTCCGGCATCCATCGGCCGCCAAAGGGGCCGAAGTAGGGTCCGGGGGCATGCCGCAGGGATTGTGCGCCCTGCAGGAACGCGTCCACGGTGCTTTCGTCTGAGCCGGCTGCTGGCGCATCGACCATCAGTCTCACCATCCTGTTCCACTGTTAGTACATCTGGGTGCTGCACGGAGGTATTGCCGGCCGGCCAGGTGTTGCCCGGCCGGAGGCACACTCACAAGCGTGCGGCGATTTCTTCTGCTCCTGCGGCCATAAATTCGGCGATCCGCTCCCGCGGGGTCGCGTCACTGACCAGCGCCTCGCCGACGAGGACGGCGTTGGCGCCGTTCGCGGCGAAGTGCCGTACATCGTCGACGCCGCGAACGCCCGATTCCGCGATGACGAGAGCGCCGGCGGGAATGCCGCCGGCGAGGTCGGCGAACACGGACCGGTCGACCTCGAGGGTCTTGAGGTTGCGCACGTTGACGCCGATGATCCGGGCGTCCGCCGCAACAGCACGTTCGACTTCTTCTGCCGTGTGCGTCTCGACCAGCACGTTCATGCCAAGCTCGCGGCTGAGGGCGGTGAATTCGCGCAACTGCGCGTCGGCCAGCGAGGCGACGATCAGCAGGATCAGGTCGGCTCCGTGCGCCCGGGCTTCCCAGATCTGGTACTCATCGATCATGAAGTCCTTGCGCAGCAGCGGAAGGTCCACGGCTGCCCGGACGGCGTCGAAATCGGCGAGCGAACCATTGAATCGGCGCTGTTCGGTCAGTACGCTGATCGCGGCAGCGCCGCCGTCGGCGTACTGCACGGCGAGGGAGGCGGGGTCAGCGATGCCCGCAAGGTGACCCTTGGAGGGGCTCCGGCGCTTGATTTCGGCTATCACTTTCAACTGCCCGCGCGTCGCCGGAGCGCCGCCAAGTGCGGTCCAGGCGTCACGTGCGGGCGGCGCCGCCGCCGCGTGCTCCTTCAACTCTGCGAGCGTCACGAGGCGCCGGCGGGCCTCCATATCCTCCCTGACACCGGCATTGATGTCATCGAGAACGCTCACCCCTAGTGGCCGGAGTTCTTCAGCTTGCTGCCGCCCACACCGTAGCCGGCCCTGCGCATGACGAAACCGAGAATCAGTCCGATTACCATCACGACTCCGCCGGCAATGAAGATCGGGGTGTTGGCGATGACGAAGGCGATGGACATGATGAGGGCGCCGCCGAGCATGACGAAGACGGTGGTCCAGGCTGCCGGGCTGTTGCCGTGGCCGGTCGGTTCGCTGTGGTCCACGTCATCGTACGAGTAACCGGTGCCGGCAGCGGGCTTGGGTGCGGAAACAGGGGCATTGCTCATTGGAATCTCCTCTGGGTGAATACTGCTTACATTCTGCCATTTATTGGCAGTGTTGTTCGCCGGGTTGCTGGCACCGTCCCCGACGTGGTGACGATCGCGCCCGTGGCATCGGCTCAGGTGGGATCGTCTCCGCGGGACAACCGGTCCCAGCTGTCGATCTCGTCCTGCGGTCCGGCCGGCTCGCCGGACCCCCCGGCGGCACTGCCCGCCGCTGCGGTGTCATATTTGGTGCGCGACTTCCAGTGCCGGCCTGCCGGGATGACCAGCAGGGCGCTCAGGCCCAGCAGCGAGCCAGCGGCGACAGCGAGGGCCGGGAATGCTGTCACGTCCACCTGCACGTCGCTGCCGGTGATTCCCGTGGCAGCCGCAATGGAACCCTGGGCTGCTGCCACCGGATCGGCGATGACGACGGCGGCCGCGCCGACGATGCCGGCGGCGGCCAGCAGGATGAGCGCGGTGATGATCCAGCGCGCGATCCTGCCGGCAATCGAGGCCGCCAGTCCGCCGGCCAGCGCCACCAGGGCCAGCGCCGTCACCGTGGTGGCGGCCTTGCTGCCCTGGACGGGCAAGCCGTCCTGACTGCTGACCGCCTGGCCGAGCTGCGCCGGATCAAGGTGGACGGTGAGCCAGGTCTGCGTCGTGGTGCCAAAGACGGCAAGCGCCAGGGCGGCGATGGCGAGGACCAGGGTGGATTTGCGCGCCCAGCGCGGAACAACCGGGCTGGCGCTCTTGACCGTGGTGCCGCTCATGCCGGGGTCCCGGCGTCGGAAATCGACGTTGCCGTGCTGTTGCGCAGCGACTGCGCCGTATGGACCGCCCGCATCGGCGCGGCTGCCTTGTTGACCGTCTCCAAAGCCTCGGTGGCGTTGACGGAGTCGGCCACAATGCCACCGCCGGCTTGGACGTAGGCACGGCCGTCCCGCAGCAGGGCCGAGCGGATGGCAATGGCCATGTCCATGTCGCCGGCGAAGTCGAGGTAGCCCACCACTCCCCCGTAGATCCCGCGGCGGTGCGGCTCAAGTTCATCCAGTAGCCGCAGGGCCCGGGGCTTCGGGGCACCGGACAGCGTTCCGGCCGGAAAGGTCGCCTTCAGCACGTCATAGGCCGTGGCGCTGGGGGACAGTTTTCCCACCACGGTGGACACCAGGTGCATGATGTGGCTGAACCGCTCGACTTCCATGAACTGGGTGACGTCGACAGACCCAGCCACGCAGACCTTGGACAGATCGTTGCGGGAAAGATCCACCAGCATCAGGTGTTCGGCGCGTTCCTTTTCGTCGGCGAGGAGTTCCTCGGCCAGGGCTTTATCCGCTTCAACGCTCTTGCCCCGCGGCCGGGATCCGGCGATGGGGTGCGTGATGACGTCCTGGCCGGTCACGGTCACCAGCGCCTCCGGGGACGATCCGACGATCGAGTACTGCCGGCCGGCGGGATCCTCGAGTCTGAAGATGTACATGTAGGGGCTGGGATTGGTGTTCCGGAGCACCCGGTAGACATCCAGCGGATCGGCGCCGCAGTCCATTTCGAAGCGTCGGGAAATGACCACCTGGAAGACTTCGCCGTCGACGATTGCTTCCTTGCCGCGGTCCAGGGCGGCGAGGTAGTCGGTCTCTTTCCAGCGTTCCTGCACGCTGGACGCGAAGTCCAGGGCGGCGGAATCCAGGACCGAGACGGGATGCTTGACCGGCGTGCTGACCTGCTCCAGCAGGGCCTTGACCCGGGCGACGGCGTCGTGCCAGGCCTCGTCGACGCGTTCGGAGCTGTTGTCGAAGTTGATCGCATTGGCGATCAGCAGCACGGTGCCGTCCATGTTGTCGTGGACGGCCATGTCGGTGACGAGGTTCAGTGCCATTTCGGGGAGCTCGAGATCGTCCTCGGGCGGGCTGGTCAGTTTCTCCCAGTGACGCACCGTCTCCCACCCGAGGAAGCCCACCAGACCGGAGGTGAAGGGCGGCAAGTCCTCAAATCGGTCGGTGCGGAGGGCCTCAATGGTGTCGCGGATGGCGTCCACGGGGCTGCCGCCGTGCGGTACGCCGACGGGCGGTTGGCCCAGCCAGTGCGCCTGGCCGTCCTTGGTGGTAAGGGTGGCCCGCGAACGGGCGCCGATGAACGAGTACCGCGACCAGGAACCGCCAACCGCGGCGGATTCCATCAGGAACGTGCCCGGCTGGCCCTGGGCGAGTTTGCGGTACAGCCCAATCGGGGTTTCGGCATCAGCCAGCACCTTCAACCGGACGGGGATGACGCGGCTGTGGGCTGCGAGTTTTCGGAACTCTTCCAGGCCAGGGCTAATGATTCCTAGGTCCTGCATGGCTATGGTTCCCGCCTTATCTTTCAGTGGTGCTGAAGGTTGATTTGCTGGGGTTTCCCTGGCGGCCTTAGCCCGGCGGGGCCGCCGGGCAACGGCAGGCCGCTGGGAACCGCCGTCAACGGACCGTCTGGTCCCGGTCAGCCGGCGGAGCCGGTAACGACGTCGAGCCCTCTTCCGTCAAAGCACGTCCGGGTCCCGGTGTGGCAGGCCGCGCCGACCTGGTCTACGCGGACCAGCAGGGCGTCGCCGTCGCAGTCCATGGCGAGGGATTTGACCCACTGCACGTGGCCGGAGGTGTCGCCCTTACGCCAGTACTCCTGGCGGGAGCGGGAATAGAAAGTGACCCGCCCGCTGGTCATGGTCCGCTGCAGTGCCTCGTCGTCCATCCAGCCCAGCATGAGAACTTCGCCGGTGTCGAACTGTTGCACGATCGCAGCGACCAGGCCTGCACTGTCCCGTTTGAGGGCCGCGGCCAGTCCCTCTGGGAGGGGGCTTCCGGGCGCGGCGGTGCTGACGGGGTTTCCAGTGACGGCGGTTCCGTCGGCGGGAAGTCCGTGGTTCGGGGCGGGTGCAGGCTGCTCAGACATCAGCTCAAGTCTAGTGCCTCGACGCCGGGCGCCGCCCAGAACGCCGGCGGCCCGCCGCACGTCAGTGGCAAGGTGTCGGAGGCCGGTCCCGGGAGGGCCGGAACGACGGCGGTTCAGGTGCACACGCGCGGCCGTCTCGTGCTAGTTTCACAAGTGATGCATTTCGTCGATCCCTCCCGAGAATTTTTGGCCGAAACCCTGCTTGCGGCCGGCCCTGACTCCCCCACGCTCTGCAAAGGCTGGCGTACCAGGGACCTGGCCGCGCACCTGTACCTGCGCGAACGAAAAGCCGCCGTCGGACTCGGCCTGCTGATCAAACGCCTCGCCAAAGCGTCCGACCACGCCACGGCGGAACTGGCGGCCACGCTGGAGACGCCGGAGCAGTACAACAAGCTGGTGAATTCCTTCCGCGCCGGCCCGTCCGCCTTCTCTCCCCTGAAGATCAAAGCCGTGGACGAAAGCGCCAACCTGATTGAATACTTTGTGCACACCGAGGACGTACGGCGGGCCGCGGACCGCTGGGCGCCCCGTGCCCTGGACGAAGAGTATTCGGACGCCCTGTGGGACGAACTCGTCAAGCGCGCGGCCATCCTGTACCGCGGCGTGGACCTCGGGATCGTACTGGTCCGCCCGTCCGGCCCCCGGCACGTGGCCAAGCGCGCTCCGGTGTCCGTGGCCATTGTCGGCGAACCCTGCGAACTGCTCATGCACGCCCACGGCCGCACCCGCCACGCGCTGGTGACCTTCGAGGGCCAGCCGGACGCCGTCGCGCTCCTGCAGTCCGCCGAAGTCGGGCTCTAAGCCCCACTCCCCACAACACCACAACGCGGGATCACGTACCGCCGATGATCCCCTTCGGGATGGGCTGTTCGTGACCCCGCGTTGGTTTGAGCGGGTGGTGCCGAAATCCTAGCGGACTTCGAAGCCGGCGTTCCGGATCGCGGCCTTGACCTGGGCAATCATGTCCAGCGGGCCGAAGTGGAAGACGGAAGCGGCAAGCACCGCGTCAGCCCCGGCCGCGACCGCGGGCGGGAAGTGCTCCGGTTTACCGGCGCCTCCGGAGGCGATGAGGGGAACCTTGACGGCGGTCCTCGCCAGGCGGATCAGTTCCAGGTCGAAGCCGTCTTTGGTACCGTCCGCGTCAATTGAGTTCAGCAGGATCTCGCCTACGCCGCGGTCAGCAGCCTCACGGGCCCACGCAAGAGCATCGATTCCGGTGCCCTGGCGTCCGCCGTGCGTCGTGACCTCGAAGCCGGAAGGGGTGGGCTGGGACCCCGGGCGCGTGCGCCGCGCATCCAAGGACAACACGAGGACCTGAGACCCGAAGTGCCGGGTGATCTCATCGATCACCCCGGGTCGGGCGACGGCGGCTGTGTTGATCGCGGCCTTGTCGGCGCCGTAGCGCAGGAGTCTGTCCACCTCCGCCACGCCACGGACACCGCCGCCAACGGTCAGCGGAATGAAAACTTCCTCTGCCGTGCGCCGGACGACGTCGAAAGTGGTTTCACGGTTGCCCGAGGAGGCCGTGACATCGAGGAAGGTCAACTCATCGGCACCGCCGTTGTCGTAGCGGTGTGCCAGTTCGACGGGGTCACCGGCGTCGCGGAGACCTTCGAAGTTGATGCCCTTGACCACACGGCCGGCATCAACGTCCAGGCACGGGATAACGCGGACGGCTACAGCCATGACTTCTCCTGGGATTCGCGTACGAAAGGAACTCTTATGCCGGTCAGATGCGGCAGGCGTGGATGGTGCTGACCAGGATGGCGCGGGCGCCGAGGTCGTACAGTTCGTCCATGATCCGGTTGGTCTGCTTTTTCGGCACCATCGACCGGACGGCCACCCAGTCCGAGTCGCGCAGCGGCGACACGGTGGGCGATTCCAGGCCGGGCGTGAGGGCTGCCGCGGCTTCGACGAGTTCCTTGCGGATGTCGTAGTCCATCATCACGTACTGCCGCGCCACCAGGACGCCCTGCAACCGGCGGATCAGGACGTCCGCTGCCGGGTTCTGCTCACCCGTGCGGCCGATCAGGACAGCTTCGGAGTGCAGGATGGGCTGGCCGAAGATTTCCATGCCGGCGGCTTTGAGGGTGTTCCCGGTCTCGACGACGTCGGCGATCGCATCCGCGACGCCGAGGCGAACCGAGGATTCGACGGCGCCGTCGAGCCGGACCACTGTGGCCTGGATGCCGCGTTCTGCCAGGTAGCCGCGGAGGAGCCCGTCGTAGCTCGTGGCGAGGCGCTTGCCGTCGAGCTGTTCGACGGCGGTGAAGTCGCCTACCGGGCCGGCGAAGCGGAAGGTGGATGCGGCGAACCCCAGCGGGAGCAGCTCCTCGGCATGTACCTCGGCGTCGAGGAGCAGGTCGCGGCCGGTGATGCCGACGTCGAGCGTTCCCTGGCCGACGTAGACGGCAATGTCGCGGGGGCGGAGGAAGAAGAATTCAATATCGTTGTCCGGGTCCACCATGACCAGCTCGCGGGTATCGCGGCGCTGGCGGTAGCCCGCCTCGGCGAGCATGGCGGAAGCGGCTTCGGACAGGGATCCCTTGTTCGGGACGGCAACTCTCAGCATGGGAGGACTTTCTTGGTCGGGACGCAGACCGTTCACAAACAGTCCGTCCGGGAAGTATCAGTACAGGCCAAAGCGGGCCACGCGGTCGCCGGGTGTCGGGGCAGGGCCCTGATGGATTCCGGCGGGGACGTGGCTAGAGATGCTTGTAGACGTCTTCCAGGCTGAGTCCTTTGGCGAGCATCAGAACCTGCAGGTGATAAAGCAGCTGCGATATTTCTTCGGCGGTGGCTTCATCGGATTCGTACTCGGCAGCCATCCAGACCTCGGCTGCTTCCTCCACGACTTTCTTGCCGATGCCGTGGACTCCGGAATCCAGTTCGGCGACGGTGCGGGAACCCTCCGGACGGACGGCTGCCTTCTCACTCAGTTCTGCGAACAGCGATTCGAAATTCTTCACGCCCTCCAGCCTACTTGCTCGCAGGCGGCGGGCGCCTGCCGGAGCGTTCCGCGACGGCAACGATGTGATCGATCACACAGGAAGGGCCCCTGCCGGGCGCTGCGCGGAGCACGGCTGGGCCCTCCCTGCGGGCCTTCCCTGCGGGACCGTTGTCCACGGGCCTAACGGAACTGCTTCAGCGTCACGGCAGTGGCCAGGGCGGCCGTAACCGCCTCATGGCCCTTGTCCTCAGTGGAGCCCGGCAGGCCGGCACGGTCAATGCCCTGCTGCTCGGTGTCGCAGGTCAGGACGCCGAAGCCGACGGGGACGCCGGTGCGGACGGAGACCTCGGTGAGGCCGAGCGTGGCCGCCTCGCAGACGTACTCGAAGTGCGGGGTTCCGCCGCGGATCACGACACCGAGCGCCACAACGGCGTCGAAGTGCGGCGCCAGCCGGGCGGCCGCGACGGGGAGTTCAAAGGTACCGGGAACCCGGAGGACTGTCGGTTCGGTGATGCCGGCATCTTTGGCCGCGCGCAGTGCACCGTCCAGGAGCCCGTCCATGATCTGGGTGTGCCAGCTTGCGGCCACGATGGCCAGGCTTAGCTGGGAGGTCTCTTCGGGCTTGAAGGTGCTGAGGTCAATCTGTGGTGCGCCGTGGCCGCTCATGGGTGTCCTTGTTTTGCGTAGTCGTCGTGTGCGGGTCGAAAGCTGGGCCCGTCCGGTGCGGGCCGCCTGGTCAATTTTTTCCGGGATGGCTTATTCCGGGACGGGGTCGAATCCCAGCGAGCCGGCAGCCGGCGCCACAGGTTCCATGTCCAGAACCAGGCGGTGGTCCATCCGGTCCTTCTTGGTCTGCAGGTACCGGATGTTCTGCTCGCGGGAGGGAACCTCGGTGGGCACCATCTCCACAACCCGGACGCCGGCCCGGGCCAGCCGGTCCTGCTTGTCCGGGTTATTGCTCAACAGGCGGACTTCGTGGAGTCCCATGTCGGCGAGGATCTGGGCCGCTGCCTGGTAGCTGCGGGCGTCCACCGGCAGGCCAAGCTGTTCGTTGGCCTCCACCGTGTCGAAGCCGGCTTCCTGCAGCGCGTACGCCTTCATTTTGTTGGCCAGGCCAATTCCGCGTCCCTCCTGGCCGCGCAGGTACAACAGTGTCCCGCCGAACTCGTTGATCATTTCCAGCGCATAGGCGAGCTGTTCACCGCAGTCGCAGCGGTAGGATCCGAACACGTCACCGGTGAGGCACTCCGAATGGAGACGGACCAGCGGCGCCAGTCCTTCGACCTGCGGCAGCGGTGAGCTGACCGCCAGGTGCTCGGCACCGGTGGCGAGGTCGGTCCAGGCCTGTGCCACAAAGTCACCGAAGGCAGTGGGCAGTTGGACGATCGGTCCAGCGGCGACCGGGTGCGGCCGGCGTTCGCCTGACCGGTGTTCCTGAGCTTCCGACGTCGTCATCTTTTCTCCTCCATCACGCGGGATCCGTTGCATTGCCGGGTTCGCCGGCGTCGAGGTATGCCACCAGATCCGCAATCGAGATCAGCGGGCAGCTGTGCTCGGCGGCAAAGCCGCGCAGTCCGTCAACCCGCATCATTTCTCCGTTGTCGTACACCACTTCTGCAATCACGCCCACGGGCTGGAGTCCGGCCATTCGGCACAATTCCACAGCTGCTTCGGTGTGGCCGGGACGTTCCCGCACTCCTCCCTTAACGGCGCGGAGCGGAAAAACATGCCCGGGGCGGGTCAACGCCGGCGGCTGGCTGGCCGGATCGGCGAGGACCCGGGCTGTGAGGGCGCGGTCGGTGGCCGAGATGCCGGTGCTGATGCCATGGGCGGCGTCACAGGACACGGTGTAGGCCGTGCCTTTGGCATCCTGGTTGATAGCGACCATCGGCGGCAGCGCGAGGGCGTCGGCGCGCCCGGCGTCGAGAGGGACGCAGATGACGCCTGAGCTGTACCTGATGGTCCAACCCATCAGTGCCGGCGTGGCGTGCTGGGCGGCGAAGATGATGTCGCCCTCATTCTCACGGTCCTCGTTGTCCACCACCAGGACCGGCCGGCCGGCGGCAATGGCACGGACGGCGTCCTCGACCCGGTCCAGGCCCGCCGGCGGAATGACGGCATCGGATGCCACGTCGACGGGCAGCGCGGTGTCGGCAACGTCGGTGCGAAGGGCGTGGCGGGCAGGAATGTCCTTGACGTTGTTCACGCTGCTGCCCCCTCCCCGCTTGTTGCTCCCCCGGCTGCCGCAGCTGAAAATGCGAGCAAACGCTCAGTGTACTTCGCCAGGACGTCCACCTCGAGATTCACCCGGCTGCCGGGTGTCTTCGCGCCGAGCCCGGTCTCGGCGAGGGTGGTGGGGATCAGCCCTACTTCAAACCACGGCGCCGGTTCGGCTGCCGGGCTCACCGCCGTCACGGTCAGCGAGACGCCGTCGACGGCGATGGATCCCTTCTCCGCAATGTAGCGGGCCAGTCCGGTGGGAACGCCGAACCGGAGCCGGTCCCAGTTGCCCAGCGCCTCCCGCTCGAGCAGCTGCCCGACGCCGTCGACGTGGCCCTGGACGACGTGCCCGTCGAGCCGTCCGCCGGCCTGAACGCAGCGTTCGAGGTTGACGGGGGCGCCGGGAACGAGTTCGCCAATGGTGCTGCGGGTGAGAGTTTCGCCCATGACGTCGACGGTGAAGTCCTTGCCCTCGATTTCCGTGGCTGTGAGGCAGACGCCGTTGACGGCGATGGAGCCGCCGAGGGCCAGTCCCTCGGTGCTGCCGGGAGCGTGGAGCCGGACGGTGGCGCTGACGTCACCATGGCGGTCAACGGACAGCACCTGTCCCTGTTCGGCGATAATTCCGGTAAACATCAATTGCCTCCTGCGGCAGTGTCCGCGCCTGGACGGGACGGGGTTGAAACGGCTGGGGTCTTGGTGGGCGCTGCGTGGGCCGGACGCAAGTGCAGGCGAAGATCGCGGCCGAGCATTTGCACGGCCCCGCCGGCGGCGGCATCCCACTCCCACTGCTGCGCGTCGGCCAGGGTGGTGATGCCGAGGTCCTCAAGTGCGGGGGTTCCGGAACCCAGAAGGGTCGGGGCAAGGTAAACGATGAGTTCATCCACAAGCCCGGCGGCAAGGAAGGCACTGAGGATCCGGGAGCCGCCTTCCACCATGACGTGGCGGACGCCGGCGGAGAACAGCTCCTCCAGCGCCTCCCGGGGATTCCGCGTGGGCAGGTGCAGGACCTTGCCGTCGTCACCGTGGATGGCGGCGCCGTTGGGAATCCCCCGGTAGCCCATCACGACGCGCAGCGGCTGGCTGCCGGCGGGTTTGCCGTCGGCACCGCGGGCTGTGAGCCGGGGGTTGTCAATCAGGACCGTCTGGGTTCCAACCAGGATCGCGTCGATCCGGCCACGCAGGGCGTGGTTGTCAGCGAGCGATTCCGGGCTGGAAATCCACTGGCTGGAGCCGTCAGTCGCCGCAATGCGGCTGTCGAGGGTCTGGGCAATGTGCAGGGTGACAAACGGCCGCGAGGCTGCGACGGCGTCGAACCAGCGCCGGTTCATGTCCAGTGCGGAGTTGGCGCCAAGTCCGGAGCGGACGCGGACGCCCGCGGCACGGAGGGTGGCGGCGCCGCCCGCCGCGGGATCGTGCGGATCATCTACAGCGTAGATAACGTCCGTGATGCCGGCCGCGATGATGGCCTGCGCGCAGGGACCTGTACGCCCGCAGTGGTTGCACGGTTCCAGTGTGACCACCATGGTGGTGCCGGCCAGGTTGTGGCCGGCGGCCGCGGCGCGATCGATAGCGTCGGCTTCCGCGTGGGCGGTGCCCGCACCCCGGTGGTAACCGGTGGCAATCCCGGTTCCGTCAGCGGCGATCACCACGGCGCCAACCAGCGGGTTCGCACCGCGCGGACCCTGCAGGGCAGCGGCGAGAGCTGCGTTCATGGCGGCGGCCTCGGCCGGGCTGAACGTTGCATCCGCCAGCGCAGCGGACTCGTTGCCAGCCACGGGGGTGGAGTATTTGCTGCTCATCAACCTGCCACCGGATGATCGGAATCCCTGGAGGTGGTGAGCCATCGCAAAGAGTACATGGGTACGTGTCGTTCCTTCCCGTAAAAGCCGCGATGGCCCCGGGGTATACGACAGCGACCTTCCGCGGCGCCGCAAGGGCACCGCAGTAACAGCTGTACGTGCTTCTCTCATCCAGACTTTAACTGTCGGTACCGGAGTTCCACCGGTTCAACCGTCTGCCGGCAGTCCTCCCGAGGGAAGCGCCGGCTCGCGGGTCGCGGACTATAACCGCCGGTTCGGACTTACACCGACCCCGGAGCACGTATGTGTGTTGCTATTCTGGCACAACTGTCGGGCAGCGTTGGCTATTCCCCTCTGCTGGATGTTGCGGCAGGCCTCCTGCCGGAGTAGCGCTACCGGCGCTGGCCGGCAGCGCGGAGCCTTCCGATTGCCTCGGCTGGATCCTCGGCACCATAGACCGCAGAGCCGGCCACAAAGACGTTGGCACCGGCGTCCGCGGCACGTTGGATGGTGTCCTCGGTGATACCACCGTCGACCTGCAGCGCCAGGTCCAGACCGGACGCGTCAATGGCTGCGCGGGCCCGGCGGATCTTAGGCAGCGTGAGGTCAAGGAATTCCTGGCCGCCGAAGCCCGGCTCCACGGTCATGATCAGCAGCATGTCCAGCTCGCCGAGCATATCCAGGAACGGCTCCACGGCACTGCCCGGCCGCAGTGCCAGGCCCGCCTTGGCACCGCGGGCCCGGAGCTCCCGCGCGAGCTTGATTGGTGCGTTGGACGCCTCGGCGTGGAACGTCACGGAGGAAACTCCGGCGTCGGCGTAGGCGGGGGCCCAGCGGTCCGCGTGCTCGATCATGAGATGAACATCCAGCGGCACCGGGCTGATCTCCTGCAGGCGCGCCACCACGGGCAACCCGAGCGAAAGATTCGGCACAAAGTGGTTGTCCATGACATCGACGTGCACCGCATCCGCAGTGGCAATTCTGCGGAGTTCGGATTCGAGGTTGGCGAAGTCGGCGGAGAGAATGCTCGGGTTGATACAGCACGTGGCCATGTGGAATTCCTTGTTGTTCTGCTGAGATATCCCAGCGAGGTCGCGGACGTTCAGTGTTCAGTATTCCCTTGCCATCAGGCCTTTTTGTGGATGAGCGCCAGGAACATGGCGTCCGTCCGGTGCACGTGCGGCCAGAGCTGGGCGGTGAGCTCGTGACCGGCGTCGAGATGGCCGGTGAGGCTGACGCTGTCCAGCACAGATCCGGCATCGAGCAATTCCAGGTCCTCGCGTTTGCGCAGCACATCGCTGACGACGGCGGTAGTTTCCGCAGGGTGCGGTGAGCAGGTCACGTAGGCCACCACACCGCCGGGCTTCACGGCCGCCAGTGCGGACTTGAGCAGCTCACGCTGGAGCGGACCAAGGTCCGTCAAGTCCTTGGGAGTCCGGCGCCACCGGGACTCCGGGCGGCGTCGAAGTGCGCCAAGCCCGGTACAGGGTGCATCGACGAGCACACGGTCGAAACTCTCCGGCATCTCCGTGCCCACGTCGCGGCCGTCGCCGGTCCGCACATGCCAGACCTCGTGCGGCACAGCCGCGAGCGCCTGCCGGACCAGTTTGGCCCGGTGCGGTGCGGGCTCGTTGGCCAACAGCGTGGCGCCCTGCTCCCGGGCGAGGGCGCCGAGCAGCGCAGCCTTACCTCCCGGGCCGGCGCACATGTCCAGCCAACGCTCGGCGGCCGGGTCCGTGCCGGTGCGGGCACGCGCTCCGGCACTGGCACGGAGGTCTACAGCCGCCAGGGCGCGGGCCACAAGCTGGGAGCCGACGTCCTGGACGCGGGTGGTGCCTTCTCGGACGGACGTGAGCCTCCCGAGGTCACCGCCGCTGGAGAGCGCAGAACCTTCGACGAGTTCGCCGGGCGTGGCACCGCCGTCCAGGGCTTCGTCCAGGCTCCCGAGCCCGGGCAGCGCGACGAGGTTGACCACAGGCGCGGCGTTGTCCGCCTCCAGAAGATCACTGATTTCGCTGACCGGACGGCCGTGGGCCACCAGGGACTGCCTCAGCGCCCGGACGATCCATTCCGGGTGCGCGTAACGGATGGCGGCTTTGGTGGTTTCGTCCGTCTCTTCGGCCAGCAGCAGGTCCAGCCATTCCTCGAGGGTATGGGCGGACACCTTGCGCAGTACAGCATTAATGAGAGCCGACGGGCCGGCGCCAATCACCGCGCGGGCCAAACCGACGGTCTGGTCCAAAGCAGCGTGGGCTGGCACGCGCATCGCCAGCAGCTGGTGGACGCCGATCCGGAGCGCGTCGAGGACAGCCGGATCCAACTGATCCAGCGGCCGGTCCACGCAACGGGCCAGAACGGCGTCGTAAGTTCCTTGGCCGCGCAGCGCGCCGTAGCTTAGTTCCGTAGCGAAGCCGGCGTCGCGTTTGTCCAGGCCGTGGTGCCGGATGCGGGCAGGCAGGACGAGGTTGGCGTAGGCGTCATCGGCCGCGACGGCACGCAAAACTTCGAAGGCTACCAGCCGGGCGGGATCGGCCCTGCGGGTGCGCTGGGAGGGGGCGTTTTCGGTGAAACCGCGCTGTGGTCCCCGGTTGCGTTCCCGGCCCTGCGCGTTGCGAAAGCTGCCATCCCGGCCGCCGCCGCCCTGTCCGGCCGCTCCGCCGGCACCGCGCTGACCGCTTGACCCGCCGCGTTTGGGGCCGTTGCCCCGGCCGCTCGTCCCGGACTCGCTCATTCAAATACCACGCTTTCAAGTGTTGACTGTCCGCGCGCCCAGTCGGCGGCGGACATCATTTTTTTGCCTGCTGGCTGGATCCGGGTAAGTTCAACCGGGTGTGAGCCGGTTCCCACCAACACGCTCTTGCCGTCCAGGGCAAGCTGCCCGGGTTCCAGCCCCGGTCCACCCGGTCGCAGAACGACCGGTTCCAGCTTGATCCGCTGGCCGTCCAGGGTGGTCCACGCACCGGGTTCGGGGGTGACCCCACGGGCGCGCCGCCCTATCGCCAGGGCGGGCTGTTGCCAGTCCAGCCGGCCGTCGTCAAGAGTGAGTTTCGGGGCCACGCTGACCTCGCCCAGTTGCGGCACAGCGGCGGCCTTGCCGGCGTCGACCGCGGACAGCGTCTGGGTCAGCAGCACCGCACCGGTGTGGGAAAGGCGCTCCAGCAGAGCGCCAGCGGTGTCGTCGGGCCTGACAGCCTCAGTCAGTGTGCCGAAGACCGGCCCGGTGTCCAGACCCTCCTCCAACAGAAAGGTGACAGCGCCGGTGACATCATCTCCGGCGATCAGAGACCGCTGCACTGGCGCAGCGCCCCGCCAGGCCGGCAGCAGTGAGAAGTGCAGGTTGATCCAGCCGTGGGGCGGAACATCCAGGGCTGGCCGGGGAATAAGGCCGCCGTAGGCCACGATGGCAGCGACATCGGGAGCAGCGTCTGCGATCTCGGCGGTCACCGCGGCGTCGACCTTCGCGGCATGGATGATTCTGATGCCCAACTCCGCAGCCCGGGCCGCAACGGGCGACGGCGCCAGCACCCGTTTGCGTCCAATCGGCGCATCCGGCCGGGTCAGGACGGCGACGACGTCGAATCCGGCGGCAACCAGCGCGTCCAGGGACGGAACGGCCACGGCGGGCGTCCCGGCGAAGAGAACCCTCACGGGGTGTTACCGAAGGAGCCGAAGCTGGTGCCGACCGTCCGGGCGCGCTTCGCCGTCGTCTGCTCGGCAATTGAGTCGTAGTTGGCGTTCCGGATGGCGCGCAGTGCAGCCTTCCGGTCCTCACCTTCCAGCCGGTCCGTGAAGAGAACGCCGTTGAGGTGGTCCGTTTCATGCTGGAACGCCCGTGCCAACATGCCTTCGCCATCCACTTCAACGGGGTTGCCGTGCATGTCCACGCCGGTGACGCGGGTGTGCCGGTGCCGGCGGACGGGGAAGCCGAGGCCGGGAATGGAGAGGCAGCCCTCCACTTCGTCGGGCTGGAAGTCCCCGCTGTTTTCCAGCACCGGGTTGATGATGTGCCCCTCGACGCCACGAATGCGGTAGGTGAAAACCCGCTGGCTGACACCGACCTGGGGCGCGGCCAAACCTGCGCCGTCCACGTCCTCCATGGTTTCGGTCATATCGGCAACAAGCTTCGCCAGCTCAGGCCCGAAATCCGTCACGGGATCAGCAACTGTGCGCAGCACAGGATCGCCGATGATGCGGATATTCAAAATGGCCATGTGCAATCTGTCCTTAGAGTTGGCGGCGACGGGATCCAGTCCAGTTTAGTTGCACACCGGACACCGGGCAGGACGCCCCCGGGAATTGGAGTGGGGTGGCCGTCTAAGGTTCCACTGGAGGCGCCGGGCGCGGCTCGGGCGCCCCGGTTCGGGCGCGGGCGGCTCGGGCGCGGGCGGCTCGGGCGCGGGACCCGGTTCGGGCGCGGGCGGCTCGGGCGCGGGGACCCGGTTCGGGCGCGGGCCGCTCGGGCGCGGGGACCCGGTTCGGGCGCGGGCGGCAAAGAACGTCTGGCTCACTTCGGTAGGCAGAGGACGGAATCGGTTTATTGTCGTAGCCCCGAGAGACAATAAACGTGTGGAAGTCAGCAGGGATTTCATCGAGTTTCAGGACTTGAGCCGGGGCGCGGAGCCCGGCACAGACTGCGGTGCTGCCGGGTCCGGGGCACCGGAGCCGGAGACGGCCGGATTGGGTGAGGCTCTGGCCACGCTTAGGGCTGTGAGTTTGACGGCGGTCGGGGATGCGGCGTTGCTGGGGTTGCAGGCCGCCTCTGATTTCGCCGGGACGGTGGAGGAAGCCTCCCGGGTCGTGGAGTACCTGCAGCTCGTGGCGGCCGCCGCCGTGGACCGGACCCGGAAGCAGTCCGCAGCTACCGCCGCGAAGCGGGCAAGTTCCTGGACCACCGGCTGGCGCGAAACCACACGCTCCCCCGCCACGGCCGCAGCCACGGCATTCCCGGCCGGCCCGGCCGACTCGGCCGACTCGGCCGGCTGGATCGGGGATGCTGGCTCGCCCCGCCCAGGCGACTCGGCCGGCTGGATCGGGGATGCTGGCTCGGCCGGCTGGATCGGGGATGCTGGCTCGCCCCGCCCAGCCGACTCGGCCGGGGACGCGGGCGCGGCTGGGTTCGCTGCCGACGTCGGGTGTGGTGTGGATGACGGGTACCGGAACACCGGGGAATTCCTGCGGGCCCGGTTACGGATCAGCGCCGCGGAGGCCCGGCGCCGGCTGTCCCTGTCCGGGGACCTGCTGCCCCGGCAGGGCTTCACCAGCGAACCCTTACCTGCCGTGCACGCCGAACTCGGTGCCGCGGTCGCCGCCGGGAACATCGCGTCCCGGCCCGCGGGCACCATCAGCCTGGCCCTGGACCGGGTACGGCACCTCTGCGACACGGACACCCGGGACCGGATGGAACACGCCCTGACCCAAACGGCCGCCGAGAACGACCCAGATTTCCTTGCCCGCGTCGCCCGGAGCTGGGTGGACGCGATCGATCAGGACGGCGCCGAACCCTCCGAGGAGCTCCTGCGCCAACTCCAGGGCGTGTTCCTCCGCAAACCCCGCCACGGACTCGAACACCTGGAAATCTTCGCGACCACCGAACAGTTCGAACACCTCCTCACAGTCATGAACACCGCCACGAACCCCCGCACCCCGCCCACACCACCCACCACAACCGCCCCGGCCGGCAGCGTCGGCAGCACCTTGGACTGGGCGCTCCCGGGCACCAGCACCAGCCCCGGTGATGGCGCCTGCGATGGCGGCAGTGATGGTGGCAGTGATGGTGCCTGCGATGGTGGCCGTGGTGGTGGTGTTGTGCTGGATTTGCGCTCACGGCCACAGAAACACCTCGACGGGCTCGTCGGTGCCTGCAAAGTAGCGCTCACCACCGGGCTGCTGCCCGCCACCGGCGGGCTGCGACCCCAGGTCATGGTCACCATCGACTACCGCGACCTCCTGGCCCGCCTGCGCCGGACCGACGAAACCGGCAACGGCCCCGAGCCCCTCAACGACACCGAGACCGACAACAGCTCCGAACCCCTCAACGGAACCGAGCCCCTCAACGGCTCCGAGTCCCGGAACGGCACTGCGTGCGGGAAGGGCTCCCTCTCCGGAGGAACAGCGGCGCATACGGGGGCGATGCTGTTCACCGGGCCCGTCACCGCCTCGACCGCGCGGAAGATCGCCTGCGACGCGGACATCATCCCGGTCCTGCTCGGCAGCGAAGGCAGGGTCCTGGACATCGGCCGGGCCACCCGGATCTTCCCACCGCACATCCGCAAAGCCCTCACCGCCCGCGACCAAGGATGCGCCTTCCCCGGCTGCACCATCCCGGCCCCCTGGTGCGAAGCGCACCACATCACCTACTGGTCCCGCGGAGGAACCACCGGCACAGACAACGGAGTCCTGCTGTGCTCACACCACCACCACATCATCCACAAAGAACACTGGACCATCCACCTCCGCACCGGCATCCCCTGGTTCATCCCCCCACCCCACGTCGACCCACGCCAAAAACCCCAACGAAACCACTACTTCCACCCCACACACCTCAACACCGCAAGCTAACGACGCCCGCTAGGTAACTCCGTGGGGGTGTCGGAATAACGCTGGATCCGAGGTGGCCTTACACGCCGGGCGGCGCAGGCGCAGGCCGGATGAATGAGTACCAAGGCTTGACCGGCGACGGTCCCTGACCGCGACGGCCCCTGCGTGATAGTCGTTTGGCGGTACTTAGCGGGTGATGGGCGGCGGCAACAGCGGGAGCAAAGCGGTTCCGGCGGCTGTGGTATCCGCAGACATCTCCCAGACGCGGCGCAGGGCGCAAAACTTCCACCAGTGGTGTTTCAGGACTTCGGGGTTGGCCCGCAGCGGCCGCACCTCCGTTTGTCCGATAGCAACGGCCAGCAGAATTGGCGATTCGCCGTGCTGCCAGGCTTCCCACTCCCCTGCTACCGGATCCACCAGGCTTTCCTCGGCCTTCATGCCGGCGACGAGCTGCATAACCACCTTGTCATCCAGCGGTTTAACCGTGCCGTCCCGGCTGGTGCCCTTGGTCTTGTAGTCGATCAGGCAGGTCCGGCCGTTGATCCTGGCCACGAGGTCAAGGGTCCCGGCATAGCCGACAGTCTTATTCCAGACCGTGATTTCCGGTGCGATCGGCTCCACCTGGAAAAGCTCCCACCACTCGTCGAAACGCGCAGCAAAAGCTTCTTCTCCGTTGGCGGCCAGGGCCTCCCGGGTTTCCTTCATCTGGTGCGGACACCCCAGGGCCCGCAGCGCAACCTGCTCACAGTAGTTATGCACCCGGTCACCACGCTTCGCGGCATCGTCACGGTAGGTCTCCGCTGCTTTAGCCGCTCGGCTCACCGCCTGGCGGACTTTCGCCGGACTGCCGAGGATGCCAGGAAGCGTCGGATCCTGGGCCAGGCTGTTCGCTCCCATGTACCCGAACCAGCCGTCCAACCCGTGGGGCTGCTGCCCGATCACCGTGGTGATGGAAGGTACGGAGAACTGCTCTGACGTGGAGCGCGCATACATCCGGCCGTAGTCTGTGGCGTGGGCAAGAAGTGGGGCGGTCATGGCAAAACTCTTTCACGGGGGTGTGACAGTGGAAAAACACAGTACAAAACACAGTGGAAAAACAATGGTCCGTTCCGCTCAGTGAGCGGAACGGACCATGAATTGGGTGGGCGATACTGGGTTCGAACCAGTGACCTCTTCGGTGTGAACGAAGCGCGCTACCACTGCGCCAATCGCCCCAATGCCATTGAATGCTAGCCCACACCCGGCGCAATTGAGAAATCGAGCCCGCCGCGGGAACTAGCTGGAACCTCACTGGGCCGCCGGGGGCCGGCGTAGCGTCCGCAGCCGCGGCGTCGGGCGCGCGCCAACCGTGCAAGAAAAAGCAGGGGAAATTACAAGGCTGTAATTAGAGAAAACCCCTAGAACACAGGGATGCAGGCACCGACGGAGGCAGTGGGGCTGATGCGATTTGTAAGTTCCCTGAACCTCCTATAGAGTTCTTACTCGTTGGAACGCGAGGAAATGCCGATTGTGGCAGCGAATTGCCGACAATACTGCGGACGTAGCTCAGCTGGTAGAGCACCACCTTGCCAAGGTGGATGTCGCGAGTTCGAATCTCGTCGTCCGCTCGCAGGACACTGTCACGGTATGGTTCTCCGGAATCCTACTTACACGGTGGGTTGGCCGAGAGGCGAGGCAGCGGCCTGCAAAGCCGTATACACGGGTTCGAATCCCGTACCCACCTCGGTGAAAACCCTGGTTTCCGGCTACTGTCGGATGCAAGGGGCGATTGGCGCAGCGGTAGCGCGCTTCCCTGACACGGAAGAGGTCACTGGTTCGATCCCAGTATCGCCCACTAAAGCGAGGCATCTTGCTTGATGCAGTACCACCGGCCCGGCCGGTATGGAACAAAATGCGGACGTAGCTCAGCTGGTAGAGCACCACCTTGCCAAGGTGGATGTCGCGAGTTCGAATCTCGTCGTCCGCTCTCTTATTTACTTACAACTCCACTCCGGATCCTTCCGGTTGCGGGCGATTGGCGCAGCGGTAGCGCGCTTCCCTGACACGGAAGAGGTCACTGGTTCGATCCCAGTATCGCCCACCACGAAAGCAGCTCCTCCGGAGCTGCTTTTCTTGTTTCTATTCGCTACCGGACGCCGGGTGTCCGGCCCCGCCCCTAATTACCCTGTGGGCGGACACCCTTGGCTCTCCTGCCGCCCCCCGCTAGGGTTGATAGCGCTAGGAGCGATCTGGCTCCGCGACCGAAGGGAGGTGCCCGTGGGTTTACTTGACGATCTAAAGGGCAAGGCTCAGCACATCATTGGTGGCAACGAACAAGCCATCAAGGACGGCATCCAGAAGGCCGGTGATTTCGTCGATTCTAAGACCGGCGGAAAGCATGCCAGCAAGATCGATGCCGTGCAGCGGGGCGCTTCCGGCTTCGTGGAGAAAGCGAACGACCGGCCGAACACGGCCCCGGTCGCCGATCAGACTCCCGGAGCCGGTGAACCCCCCGTAGCCGGGGAACCCCGCCAGCCAGGCCTCTGACCCAGATACGTCAGCGAGGTGCCGGTCCCGCCGAGAGGCGGCGCCGGCACCTCCGGCATTTAAGCGCCGGCTGACCCTGAGCGGCACTCAAACCTGAGCGGCACTCAAAGAAGCAGCGGGAACGTCAGGACGCCTCGTGGTTTTGGCCCTCGCGGGCCAAGGCTGTGAGCCTCGAGACGGCGCGGAAGTATTTCTTCATGTATCCGCCGGTCATCATTTCCTCGGTGAAGAGCTGGTCGAACGGCACACCGCTGGCCAGGATAGGCACGTCTTTGTCATAAAGACGGTCCGCGAGCACCACGAAGCGCAGTGCCACGGCCTGTTCGGTGATGGTGTGCACGTTCTTCCAGACCACGCCCTCGATTCCGTCCAGCATCTGGCGGTAACGGCTGGGGTGGACGCCGGCCAGATGATTGATCAGCGTACTGAATTCATCGCGCGCCACGGTCTTCCCGTGAAACTCATTCTGCATGTGGTGGGTCAACTGATCATTCGCCAGCGGCAGCGGCGCCGCGGGCAGTCCGCGGTGGCGGAAGTCCTCGCCGTCAATGCGGACGACGTCGAACTGGTCCGCCAGCACCTGGATCTCCCGGGCAAAGTCGACGGCGGCAAAGCGGCCGTCGCCGAGGGAACCCGGCAGGGTGTTGGAGGTGGCTGCGAGCTTGACGCCGGCGTCGGCCAGTTCGCGCATAAGCCGGGACATCAGGACGGTGTCGCCCGGATCATCAAGTTCGAATTCGTCGATGCAGACCAGTTTGTAGTGGCTCAGGGCTTCGACTGTTTTACGGAAGGACAGCGCCCCCACCAGGTTGGTGTATTCCACGAATGTACCGAACGCCTTGGGACCCGGAGCGGCATGCCACAGGGAAGCCAGCAGGTGCGTCTTGCCAACCCCGAAGCCGCCGTCAAGGTAGATCCCGGCGCGTGAGGTGTCCTTCTTGGCGAAGAAACGTTTGAAAAGCCCGTCGCCGTCGCCCGCACCGACGTTGGACGCGAATCCCTCAAGCGCCCTGACCGCAGCGGCCTGGCTGGGTTGCGCCGGGTCCGGCCGGTAGCTGGAAAACGACACCTCACCAAAGCGCGGCGACGGAAAAAATCCGTTGAGGAGTTCATCCACTGACACTGCCGGGGTGCGGGCGGCGAGCTGTTCGATCTGTACCAAGGTGGTCCGTTCTGCTGGTCTCTAGTCCCTGAAAAGACTACCGGCAAAGCGCGGGGACCCTGTCGGGGCCGGAGGCCCGGGTAAACCGCACGTGACCAAGGCCATATTTCCCCAGTGTGAAGCCCGCGGGACAATCCCGGCGGGGCATGACTAGGGTGGAGGAAGGCCCGGCGCCGCATTTTTGTCTTCGACGGCCCGGCCTCCTGACCGCTTCAGTGAAAGGCCACCTCCATGCCCTACCCCGTTGAGCAGAACGAGAAGTTCGCCGCCTACGCCCACCCCGAACGCCTCGTGTCCACGGAATGGCTGGCCGCCGCAATCGAGTCCGGCGCCCTCAGCGACGGCAAGCTCGTGGTGGTGGAGTCCGACGAAGACGTTCTGCTCTACGAGATGGGCCACATACCCGGTGCGGCGAAGATCGACTGGCACACGGATTTGAATGATGAGGTCACCCGCGACTACGTCGACGGCGCAGCCTTTGCCGCACTCGCCGCGGCCAAGGGAATCTCCCGCGACAGCACCGTGGTGATCTACGGCGACAAGTCGAACTGGTGGGCCGCGTACGCCCTCTGGGTCTTCGAACTGTTCGGACACGCAGACGTCCGGCTGCTCGACGGCGGACGGGACAAGTGGATCGCCGAGGGCCGTGCCATGACCACCGACAAACCTGCGCCCACCCCGGGTGAGTACCCCGTCGTCGAACGCGATGACGCACCGATCCGCGCCTTCAAGGACGACGTCCTGGCCCACTTTGGCAAACCGCTGATCGACGTCCGCTCTGCGGAGGAGTACACCGGACAGCGCACGCACATGCCGGCCTACCCGGAGGAGGGCGCCCTGCGCGGCGGGCACATTCCCACCGCTGCCTCCATTCCCTGGGCCCGGGCCGCTGCCGAGGACGGCACCTACCGCACCCGTCCTGAACTCGAAGCCCTGTACCTCGGCGAGGCCGGCCTGAAAAAGGGCGACGACGTTGTGGCCTACTGCCGCATCGGCGAACGTTCCAGCCACACCTGGTTCGCGCTCAAGTACCTGCTGGGCTTCGACTCTGTCCGCAACTACGACGGATCATGGACCGAGTGGGGCAACGCGGTCCGCGTCCCGATCGTCAAGGGCACCGAACGCGGCGCGGTCCCGGCCGCCGACTAACGCGGCGTCTGCCGGCCAGGCCACGACACAACCGGTGCGCGTGCGTAAGCTGGAGGTGATGAATACTTCTGCCCTCCCCACCGCCCTGGCGGAAATTGTTGATGACTTCCAGGCCGTCACCGAACCCGAGCGGCTCCAGCTGCTGCTCGAGTTCTCCCGTGAACTCCCGGAGCTCCCGGACCGGCTCAAGGACCACCCGGAACTGATGGAGCAGGTGGTGGAGTGCCAGTCGCCGCTGTTCCTGACCATTGAGACGGAACCTTCCGACAGCGGCACGGCCCGCGCCGTCCGGCTCTTTTTCAAGGCGCCCCCTGAAGCCCCCACCACCCGCGGCTTCGCGAGCGTGTTGCACGAGGGTCTCGACGGTCTAAGCCCGGCGCAGATTCTGGCCGTCCCGGATGACATGCCGGAGCTGCTGGGCCTCACCCGGGCCATCACTCCGCTGCGAATGCGCGGGATGACGGCGATGTTGGGCCGGATCAAGCGCAAGGTCGCTGCCTTGCCGCAGCAGGCCTGACAGCCGCCGGTCACCCTCCCCCCGACACGATGGCACGCAAGCAGGCGTCACAGGGAACCCCGGCCACCGCCGCGTTGGCGGCCGCCGGGGTTCCTTTTGTCGTCCACCCCTACAGCCATGACCCCGCGGCGGCCAGCTACGGGCTGGAAGCTGCGGAGTTACTCGGCATCGATCCGGGGAGGGTATTCAAGACCCTGATGGTCGACGTCGACGGCCGCCTCGCCGTCGGCGTCGTACCGGTGAGCGGCAATCTGGATCTCAAGGCGATGGCCGCCGCCCTGCGCGGCAAGAAGGCGGCAATGGCGGACCCGGCCATCGCCGAACGCCGCACCGGCTACGTGCTGGGCGGCATCTCGCCCCTCGGACAACGCCACCCCTCCCCCACTGTGGTAGATGACAGCGCACTGGCCCTGGCCACGATATTGGTCTCAGGCGGGCGGCGCGGGCTGGACGTCGAGCTGAGCCCGGCCGAACTTATCCGGCTCACCCAGGCCACGACGGCGCGGATTGGCACCGGCAGGAACTAGCCGGGTTGCCCCCCGGTTGAAGCGGGCACAGGGACTTCGGGATTGGACTGGCCGGGATTCTGGCGGGGCGCGAGCTGTCGCCCCAGCCAGGCCGTGACCAGCCGCTCCCAGCGGTCAGGATCCACATTCCATTCTTTGGTATGCCGGGCCCGGTCGAAGGCCTCAAAGGTGACCATGTCCGGGTTCTTTTCCGCCAATGCAGCGGACGGGCCGTACGGGACGTATTCGTCGTCGACACTATGGACGATCAGCGTTGGCGTCCGCAGCTCCACCGCCCTGGAGACCCAGTCCATCGCCTTGAGATCCACGGGCGCGGCAAGGCCGGTCAGCCGGCGGCCCAGCGTGTGGCTCATCATCAGCTGTCCGTATTGGCCCACCGCTGACGGGATCCGGTTGAGTTCGGCGTGGTGCGCCAGCACGTTGACCCAGTTGATAACCGGGGCGTCCAGCACCATGGCCCGGATCAGGGTGTGGTGCCGGGACAGGTCGGCGGTCTGGAGGCAAATGGCCCCGCCCATGGACCAGCCAAAGAGCACCACTTCGCCGGCGCCGTGGGCGACGGCGTATTCGATGGCAGCCTCAACGTCGCGCCATTCGGTGGAACCCAGGCCGTAGCGACCGTCCTGCGCCAGGGGCGCGAGACCGTCATTGCGGTACGAGATCAGCAGGCTGGACATGCCCAGGTCCAGGGCAGTCCGTACAGCCCGCAAGCACTCCTGCCGGCTGGCGCCGCGGCCGTGGACCATGATGGCCCAGACGCCGGACTCCTGTGGCGCACGGACCAGCCACGCGGGGGCGGAGCCGCCGTCAACGTCGATGTCCACGTCTTCTGCGGACACGCCAATGCTGGCAGGATCCGGATACGCCGCTCCGCTCCAGTAGCCGCGGCGGGCCGTGCTGAGATCGCCGCTGTAGACGGCCTCGACCTCGCGCTGCACCGTCCGCTCCGCCGGGGAATACGAGATGATGCGGCCGATGCGGGCGTGCCCACGGCCGCTGTCGAAGAACAATCCGTAGACCCCCTCCACGGTGGCCTCAGGTGTAGCGGCGAGAATGACCTGGAATCCCTGCCCGCGGCGGATCACCGCCAAAATTTCCTGGTCCTCCTCCCTGACCTTGGCCGGGGTGATGACGCGGCGTGCGAAATAGAGGGCGAGGGCGGAGGAACCGGCGGCCAGCAGGCCCGCCGCAGCACTTCCACCGACGATCCCGGCGAGGGCCCATTTGGCACTGCCCTTGACCGATACCTCGGCCGGGGCGGCGGCGGGAGCGCGGCTGGCCAGTCCACGGACGTCGGTGATCCGGCGCGGATCCGGCAGGAGGCGGAGGGAGGAAGCCATGGCACCATTCTTACCGAACTCTGCGCTTACCGTGGCATCCGGCCGCACCCGGGAGCCTCCGTGGCACCGCGCCCCGTGCGCAGCCAGCGGCGCACGCCCGGGCTCCGCACGACTAGGCTGGTGGCATGAGTGATCCAATCGTCATTTTGACAGAAGAGCCCCTCGGCGCGGACGACCGCGTCAACATCGAATCCCTGCTGGCCGGCGGTGATGCACCGCTCGTGGTCCTGGTTCCGGCCCGCACGGAGCGGCACCTGCTGGTGGACTTCCTGGAGAACCTCTCCCTGCTGGAAATCTCCAAGGCCTTCCGTGAACTGACGGCACACTCCGACCCCGCAGAAGAACGCGCCGAGGCCGCCGAAACTCTGGCAGTCTCGCTCGCTGCGCTGGCCGGCCTCGGCAGCGGCGTGACCGGCGAGATCATCAACGGCGGGCCCGTCGAGGCGATGGTGGACCGGGTCAAGGAACTCGGCGCCGGGCAGGCCGTGGTGATTACGCGCCCGCACGCCGTCGCGGACACGTTCCACACTGACTGGGCCACGCAGGCACAGGACAAGCTGGGACTGCCGGTCCTGCATCTTTATGCCGGATCGGGATTTATCGGAGACTCCTAAGCGTTAGTGAGGCTATGAGCATCTTTAGCAACAGGCCAAAAGTACCGCCCGTCCCGGCCCCCGCGCCTGAAAGCGCGCTCGGGTCCGGGGCAGACCCCGTCAACCCGCCTGCGGAAAAATCGGACGAGCAATGGCGGCAGGAATTGACTCCCGAGGAGTACCGGGTGCTCCGCCAGGCCGGAACCGAGCAACCCTACACCGGTGAGTACTGGGACACCCATACGTCCGGCGTCTACCAATGCCGTGCCTGCGGTACGGAGCTTTTCACGAGCCAGGAGAAGTTCGATGCGCACTGCGGATGGCCTTCCTTCTGGGCTCCGCTCGCGGAAGGCACGGTCCGGTATATCCACGACCGCACCCTGGGCATGGAACGGGTCGAGGTTCGCTGCGCCCGGTGCGACTCACACCTCGGCCATGTGTTCGAGGGTGAAGGCTACGGAACGCCCACCGACCAGCGGTTCTGCATAAATTCGGTCTCGCTGAAGCTTGTCTCGGCGGACGGCGCCGGCCAGTAGTACCGGCAAGTCTCGGCGCAGCCCTGCGGCCTCTGAAGCTGAAGGGGGCTGCGCCGTCGACTTGCCCCAGACTTTCTTATGCTCGTGCCAATTTTGCGTTAGGGATTCTGTTTGCTTGCTACGCTCATTTCAGCTACTGACGAGCGACGCTCCCAGCACACAGAAAGGCGCCTGCTAACGATGACTACCACCGCACTCACCACCACAGCCCCGATTTCGGCCACCACCCCGGAGTGGCTGCAGCTTAAGGCTGCCGCTACCGCGCTGCAGGCCCTTCAGGTCCAGGATGGCTCCGTACCGGACGCCGCCGACCATGAGGCAGCCGCCGGTTACGTCCGCGCCATTTCAGCTGCCATCGATTCCTTGGCGCCGTCGCTTCAGCACGACGCCGACTACCTCGCCCTGCTGCTCACCGACTTCGGCCGCTGGGCCGACGGCGGTTTCGGTGTACCCGACTTCCTTGACTCCCTGCAGGCGTTCCAGCCACAACGGCACCGGGTCAACGGCCGGCAGCACCTCGTGGTGTTCCCCATGTACACCCAGAACGGCAGCAGCAACCGCCTGGTCGAGGCCGTACTGATCGAGGTCATCTGGCCCGAGTTCATCGCCGGGCTCGAGGAGGGCGAATACTCCAACAAGCTTTTCGTCCCCATCCGTTTCCTCGATTTCACCCCGGGCTACAACACCAACTCCGCCGTGCTGTTCCCCGAAACCGTCGCCGTCCGCGAGACCCCCACGTTCACCTGGGGCGCTATCTTCGCCGACCGTGAAGCAGCCCGCTTCCGCCGTGTGCTCCGGGCCGCTGCGGAGATTACCTCGCTGCAGCTTCCGGAAGACGCCGCAGGGCTGCTTGAGGATCAGGAACTGACGCAGGAAACCTTCGTGATGTGGGACCTGATCCATGACCGCACCCACATGCGCGGGGACCTGCCCTTCGACCCGTTCATGATTAAGCAGCGCATGCCGTTCTTCCTGTACTCCTTGGAAGAGCTGCGCTGTGACCTGACCGCTTTCCGGGAGTCGGTGAAAATCGAAAAAGACGAGGACGCCGACCCGGAAGCGCGCCGGCACGCCAAACTGGTCCAGTACGCCGTCATTTTCGACCGGATCTTCCGGTTCGCGATCACCGGCAGCCGCGTCCGCAACTACGACGGACTGGGCGGCCAGTTGCTGTTCGCCTGGATGCATCAGCACCACGTCCTGCACTGGACCGACAGCAAACTCAGCATCGACTGGGACGAGGCAGCCGGTGTCGTGGTTGAACTCGGCGCCAAAATCGAGGAGCTGTACTGGCGCTCCATCGACCGCCCCAAGATGGCGCACTGGCTGGCTGCCTACGAGCTGATCTCCGGCACACTCACGCCCAACCCGTCCTCCGTCTGGGCCAAGGGTCCGGACGCACTCCCGCTGGCCGGTCCTCCACGCGGCCTCACCGACCAGGTGCTCGACGACGAGTTCCCGCTCTCGATGTTCTACGAGGCCCTCGAGAAGAAGATGCGCCCTGTCATCGAATCGACGGCGGGGATCACCGGAACGTCCTCCACTGGAACCGCCAGCCCAGCCCTGAACGCCGGATGAGCGCCGGCCGCACCCTAAACGTGGTGGTCACGGGCGGCAGCGGCCCTTCGGGGATCGCCGCCGCCCGCGCCCTGCGCAATGCCGGGCACACAGTTTTCACCGTGGGATCGGACGCGCCCCGGATCGAGGCGGCCGCCGCGGAGGCCGGCCGCGGCGTCACGCCGCTGGTGTGCGATCTCGCCGATCTCGCCGAGGTCCGGTCGCTGCATGGCACGGTGCGTTCGTTGCTGGCCGAACCCGGCGGGACCGTCGACGGCGTCATCCACCTTGTCGGCGGCTGGCGCGGCGCCAAGGGCATTGCCGACCAGAGCGACGAGGACTGGGACTTCCTGGAACGCGGCGCGATTACGACGCTTCGCAACGTCACGCGGGTGTTTTACGACGACCTCGCGGCCTCCGGGGCGGGGCGCTTCGCCATGGTCTCCTCCACCGCCGCGGGTAAGCCGACAGCGGCAGGTGCCAGCTATGCGGCTGCCAAGGCCGCTGCCGAGGCCTGGACCCTGGCCGTCGCCGACGGGTTCCACCGGGAGCAGTCGGGCGGCGCCGGGCGCGGAAGTGACGCGGTCCCCGAGGAGCAGCGCAGCGCAGCAGTCATCTTCGTGGTGAAAGCCCTGGTAGACGCCGCCATGCGGGCTAAGTCCCCCGAACGCACCTTCCCGGGCTTCACCGACGTGGACGATCTGGCTGCCGCCGCCGCCGGACTCTTCACCTCCCCCGCGGCGGAACTGAACGGCCGGCGGCTGCCGTTGGTCCCGGACGTCCCTAGACTGAAAGAGTGAGCAAATCGATGACAAGCACAGTTGACACTGCCCCCGCCAGCACGGCGCGGCTCCACGATCCGTCCGTCCGCGGCTTCGCCTCGGACAACTACTCCGGCGTCCACCCCGAGGTGCTGGCCGCCTTGGCCGCCGCCAACGAGGGACACCAGGTCTCTTACGGCGAGGACGACTACACCGCCCGGCTGCAGCAGCTGATGGAGGAACACTTCGGCGAAGGCATCGAGTGCTTCCCGGTCTTCAACGGCACCGGCGCCAACGTACTGTCGCTGCAATCCCTGCTGCCGCGCTGGGGTGCAGTGATCTGCGCCTCCACGGCGCACATCAACATGGATGAGAACGGCGCCCCGGAGCGGATCGGCGGCATCAAGCTGCTCCAGGTCCCCACGCCGGACGGCAAGCTCACCCCCGAGCTGATCGACAAGGAAGCCTGGGGCTGGGGCGACGAACACCGCGCGCAGCCGCTGGCCGTATCGATCACCCAGACCACCGAACTGGGGACCTGCTACACCCCGGACGAGGTGCGGGCCATCGCCGAACACGTCCATGCCCGGGGCATGACACTGCACATGGACGGTGCCCGCCTTGCCAACGCCGCCGCCCACCTGGACGTGCCGCTGCGGGCCTTCACCCGCGACGCCGGCGTGGACATCCTCTCCTTCGGCGGCACCAAGAACGGCCTGCTTTTCGGCGAGGTCGTCATCGCACTGAACCCCGCCGCCGCCCAGGGCCTGATCTACCTGCGCAAAATGAACATGCAGCTGGCGTCCAAGATGCGGTTCATGTCCGCCCAGTTCATCGCCCTGCTGGAAGGTGACCTCTGGCTGCGCTCTGCCGCCCATGCCAACGCCATGGCGGCCCGGCTGCGTGCCGGCGTCGAGTCGATTCCCGGCGTCGAGCTGAGCCAAAAAACAGAGTCCAATGGCGTATTCGCCATCCTGCCGGCCGGGGCAGCGGACCGGCTGCGGACGTCATTCCGCTTTTACGACTGGAACGAGGCCGCCCGCGAGGTCCGCTGGATGTGCTCCTTCGACACCACCGAGGAGGACGTCGATTCCTTCATCGCCGCCATTAAGCACGAGCTCGCTGCCGGCTGACCCAGTTGGCTGGCCGCCGCCGCCCGTCCAAACCTGGAGCGGGCAGCGGCGGCGAGCCTGCCGGGCTTGGGCGCGAGCCTTGCATAATCTTCCATTGTGAACGCACTCGACCAGGTTCCGGAGGATTTTCGGTTTGCCCTGAGTACACTCCGGCAGGCACGGACCCGGAGTGAGCTGCGCCTGGAGGAGATCCCGGCCCCCGCGCGGCTGGCACCCTTCGCCGTCGCCCTCGGGGCGGAAGTCATCTCCCCCGGCAGACCCCGTCCCTCCGGCGCCGTCCACGGCCCGGCAGCCGCAGCGCTGGCACTCGCTTCCGGAAGCGACGACGTCGAACTGGCCACCGGCCGTTTCATCCTTCTCCACGACCCCGACGGCTCCGAGATATGGGAGGGCGAATTCCGGATCGTCACGTACATCCGTGCCCAGCTGGAAGCGGAAATGGGCAACGACGAGATGCTCGGCTCAGTGGCCTGGACATGGCTGGTCGATGCGCTGGAAAACCAGGCCGCACCCTACCGGTCCGCCGGCGGAACGGCGACACGTGTGCTCTCCGAGAGCTTCGGAACCCTCGCGGACCGGCCCAACTCCATCGACATCGAACTCCGTGCTTCCTGGACTCCCGCCACTCCCGACATCACCTCGCATCTTGAGGCCTGGTCCGACATGGTCTGCACCTTTGCGGGCCTTCCCCCGCTGCCTGAAGGTGTTACCCCGCTGCCGCGCTGGCGTCGCGGGCACGCCCGGAATGGCTAACCTCGGAATTAGCGCACCCTCTGACGCGTAACTGCCCGGTAGTCGGCTTTGGGCCGCACCATGTCAGGAAGCCTTGGACGCCAGCAGCCCTGCCGTCGGCGAATAGGAACCTAATGACAAATGCAGGGAATACTTCTCCAACATTGCACCACCCCTAACCCCCCGGCAGCCACCGCAGGGTGACCTGGCCGTGCGCTTGAAGTTCACTCACCTGACGGGCCATGAGTCACAATTACGTGATAGTCCGTTGACCCACTGTGCTGTCAATGCGCCCCTACTTGGATCTTCGGGAGGGGCTACTCGGAAGCGGCGAGTGGTTCTTCACCGAAGTACTCGACCGGGAGATCAGGTATGAATATCCGTTGAGTTCCCAAGCTTTTGTCTTGATACTGAAACAGTACGCCGCCGAAAGCAGGGTCTCGGGCCGGCGCACCGCAGCCGAAGCAAGAGTTACGCGGGGGTTGCGCGTCCAGGGGGGAATCGGGATGCCGTGTGCAGCTTGTCCGGCACGCGGAGAACATATCGCGTATTCCATGCCAGCTTTTTCTCCGCCGCAATAGACGGAGATTTGAACTAAAGATTCACATTCTTTTTTCTTCCGCAAAGGAACGCTTGTCAGCACCGTAGCGGAAGATATTGGCAAGCTCATCATGGAAACGGCGATCGCGATGAAACAAACAGTCCGCTGGATTAGTCAAAGCCTGGTCATGGCCTTAATTGTGGCCGGAGGTTTGCTGGGAATCACCAGCAGCGCCTCGGCGGCCACCAACTACGGTTATCCGAGCATCAGTTACACCGGAGTCAGCAACCCGCCAACGTCGGATAAACCGCAGAGCAAGCTGTGGTTCACGGGCGGGTCGTGGTGGGCCGATATGTGGACCTCCGGCACGGGCTGGCAAATCTACCGCCTGGACGTTTCCACGAAGACGTGGGTCAGCACCGGCCTCACCAACGACACCCGCGCCAGCACACTGTCCGACACCCTCTGGGACGGCAGCCACCTGTACATTGCCTCCCATGTGGTGACCGTGTCCGGTGATACACCGAAGGCTTCCATCGGCGGGCAACCGGCCAAGCTGTACCGCTACAGCTTCGCTGCGGGCAAGTTCACCCTGGACAGCGGCTTTCCAACCACCATCATGAACAACAGCAGTGAGTCGATGACGATTGACAAGGACAGCACCGGAGCCATCTGGGCCACCTGGACGCAGGTTGCCGGCAACTCCACCAGCGGCTTCACCAACACCGTCTACGTCAACCGCTCCGCAGTGGGCGGCACCAGTTGGAGCTCTCCGTTCGTCATTCCTATCACGAACCCACACCCTGCGCCGGATGACATCTCGGCCGTAGTGGCCTTCGGCAGCAACAAGATCGGCGTGATGTGGAGCGACCAGCTCACAGGCTCCGTGCGCTGGGCGACCCGCACGGACGGAACCAGCCCCACAGCGACGTCGTCGTGGAAGGTCCAAGATGCTGTCAAGGGGAATAAACTCGCCGACGACCACTTGAACCTCAAGACGCTCCAGTCCGACAGCACCGGCCGGGTGTTTGCCGCGATCAAGACAAGTCTGAACGACACTTCAACCAATCAGGGCCTGGCGCAACTGATCCTGGTCGTTTTCAAACCGGGAACCGGCTCGTTCTCGACATCAACCATCGCCACGGTCGGTGACTGCGTGTCCCGACCGCAAATCATCCTGGACACGCAGAACAACATGGTGCACGCGTTCCACACGGCCCCCGGCACCGGTGTCAGCGGCTGCGCCTACTCCGGCATTCCCGGCGCCATCTACGAGAAGACGGCCTCCATGGACAACCCCGTCTTCGCATCCGGACGCGGCACCCCGATCATCCAGGACGGGGCCAGCGCGAACATGAATGATGTGACCACCAGCAAGCAGAGCGTCAACAGCACCACCGGTCTGGTGGTGCTGGCCAGCAACAACGTCACCAAGCGCTACTGGTTCTCCTACCGGACGCTGGGCGGGGTCACACCGCCGCCGGCTGCCCCGGTGGCATCATTCACCGCGACCCCAACGACCGGCACCGCACCCTTAAACGTAACTTTCACTGACACGTCCACCGCGTCGCCAACCTCCTGGGCCTGGGCCTTCGGGGACGGCGGGACGTCCACTACCCGGAATCCATCGCACACCTATGCTGCTGCGGGCACGTACACGGCGACCCTGACGGCCACCAACGCGGGCGGCTCGACGTCGGCCAGTAAGACCATCACGGTTAGCCCCGGTACCACCCCGCCGCCGTCGGGCATCACCGTCGGCGGCTCGACCACCACGAACAACAGCACGGCCACCACCAACGTGACGCTGAACAAACCGTCAGGGACGGCTGCCGGCGACGTCCTGGTCGCGTCGTTCACGGCGGACATGAACCCGACGGCCAGCGCCCCCACCGGCTGGACCCCGATCGTGAACACCCTCAACATCACCGGTGGCGCGCGGGTGTTTGCGTATTTCCACGTGGTAGGTTCCGCTGATCCGGCGAGTTACAGCTGGACCCTAAGCGCTGCGGTGAAATGGGGCGGGGGCATGACGGCATACCGGGGCGTCAACAACAGCACCCCGCTGGACAGCAGTGTGGTGACAGCGACAAACACCACCTACACAGCCACCAGCATCACGGCCGCCAGCATCACCACAGCCAGCAACAAGGCGATGCTGATCGGCGGTGTCGGCTTCGACAGCTCCTCACCCGCGGCAACCGCCCCGAGCGGCTGGACCGAACGCTGGGAGGCCGCCAGCGGCCAGATCGCGGAACTGGCTGACATGGTGCAAGCCACCGCGGGGGCCAGCGGCACGGCCACCTGGACGTTCACCGCCAAAGCCGTTTCGGTGTGGCGGACAGCCTTGAAGCCGGCCTAGTCCAGGGCCGGAGCCCGGGCAAGAGCCACCTGGTGTTCTGGAAACCTGCAACGCCCGAACGGCAACTGGCGGCCACTCCATCCTCGGAGTGGCCGCCAGTTTCGGTGTGTCGCTGGCCTTAGTGGTCCGCTTCGGCGGCGGCCTTCCTGGCGTCTTTCTCAGCGTCTTTCTCGGCGCGCAGAGCATCAGCGTCGTGCTGTTCCTCGGCCTTTTCCTGGTGGATGACCTCTGCAAAGAGCTTCTCCATCTCCTTGGCCACGCCGGCCGCGGAGGCCGGGTTCTGGCCGGTCACCAGCCGCTCATCGACCACGACCTTCTCCTCAAAGACCTCAGCGGAGACGTGCGTCGCACCCTGTTCCTCAAGTCGGTCCGCCAGGAAGAACGGGATGACTTTGTCCTTCCCCGCCGCTACCTCTTCATCGTTGGTGAAGGCGGCCACCTTCCGGCCCTCGACCAGGCGAAGGCCATTCTCCAATTCCACGTTCAGCAGGCCGGCCGGCCCATGGCAGACCGCGCCGACCAAGCCGCCGGCGTTGTAGACACTGGCCACGAGGTTCTGCAAGCCTTCGCTGTCCGGAAAGTCCCACATAGTGCCGTGGCCGCCCACGAGGTAGACAGCGTCATACTGGTCAGGATCGACGACGTCGACGCGGGCAGTGTTGTAGAGCCCGGCACGCGTGGTTTCGTCCTCCGTGAAGGCGACCTGGATGGGATCTTCTGAGTCCACCTCGTCGCGCGGGGGCTGGCCGCCCTGGATGGACGCGAAGTCGACGAAATGCCCGGAATCCTTGAAGACCTTCCAGGGATGTGCGGCCTCGGCCACGTTGTAGCCGGTCTTCTCGCCCGTGTCGCCGATCTCGGAAACGCTGGTCAGTACCATGAGAATTTTTTTCATAAAGTGCTCCTTATCGTCTCAATTCCACCCTACGCCAAGCCTGATATCAGGCCCTCCCACGGTGGCAGTCGTCTGCGCCCCGAATCCCCCTTCAAGGCCTCCTCCGCCGCAGTCACCTATTCGCTCGCAGCCAAACAGGTCGACGAACCGGGGTACCCATTGTTACCACGGGTGCTCGGCCCAGCCTGGTTTTCGCGAGCGTCGATCCGCCAGCAAAGGACTGCCCGTTAGGCAGCTTCCTACGGCCCGCCCGGACCCGGAGCGGCCTGCCACACCGGGTTGTCGCTAAACTAGAGGCATCATGACCCCTCATATTCCGGAAATCACCACGGCAGCGGCCGCTCACCATGAGACCGAGGCCGCTGACACTACAGCCCACATCGCGGTGGACGGCTTTGACAGCCTGGTTCCCGAGGTCATCGACCTCGATGCCCCGCGCGACGGCGTGCCCCTCGTCATTGAAACCGTGTCCGGACTGGAGCGCTGCGCCGCGGCCCTCGCTGCCGGCCACGGCCCCGCAGGGGTCGACGCCGAACGCGCTTCCGGCTTCCGCTACGGCCAGCGCGCCTTCCTGGTGCAGATCCGCCGCGAGGGCGCCGGCACCTGGCTCATCGACCCGGAACCCTTCGGGAACCTGGGCATCATCAACGATGCCCTGCGCGGCGTCGAATGGATCCTGCACGCGGCCAGCCAGGACCTGCCCTGCCTGTCCGAACTTGGCATGTGGCCGGATAAACTCTTTGACACCGAACTCGCCGCCCGCCTCGCCGGGCTCCCCCGCGTCGGACTCGCCGCTGTGATCGAACAGCTCCTGGGCTTTGGGCTCGCCAAGGAACACTCTGCGGCCGACTGGTCCACCCGGCCGCTGCCGGAACCCTGGCTGCGCTACGCAGCCCTCGACGTTGAGGTCCTCACCGAACTCCGCGAAGAACTCATCGAGCTGCTCCTCGCTGATGGCAAGCTGGACTTCGCTGAGCAGGAATTCGCCGCCATCCTGGCGGCCGGGCAGGCGCCGCCGCGCGTCGACCCGTGGCGCAAGACCTCCGGGCTGCACCAGATCCGCGACCGGCGCCAGCTCGCCGCCGTCCGGGAACTCTGGCTCGAACGGGACTCCTTGGCGCAAAAACGCGACGTCGCTCCGGGCCGGCTGATCCCCGATTCAGCCCTGGTGGCCGCCGCGAAGGCCATGCCTGCCACGGTTCCCCAACTGCTGGGCACCAAGGGCTTCCACGGCCGGGCGGCCCAGCGGGAGGCGCCACGGTGGCTCCGGTGCATCAGCGCCGCCCGGGCACTCGAAGACCTCCCTCCCCTTCACCTGCCCACCAACGCTCCGCCGCCCCCGCGCGTTTGGGCGGACCGGGACCCCGACGCCGCGGCGCGGCTCGCCACGGCCCGGCCCCTGCTCCAGGCCCAGGCCGAGCTGCTGAACATGCCGGTGGAAAACCTGCTGACCCCCGATTACCTTCGCCGCATCTGCTGGCGGCCTCCGGCGGAAGCCAGCGAGGAGGGCGTCGCAGAGGAACTGGCGAACCTGGGCGCCCGTCAGTGGCAGATCAGACTCGTGGCGCCACTCATCGCCGAGGCATGCCAGAACCCGCAGCCGCTCCCGCCCAAGGAAGCCAAGGCCGCCCCGGCCCCTGAACCGGCCCCCTAGTCCGCGCCGGAGCCGGAACTCCTTGCCAGCTATGTTACTGACGAGTAACATGGTGCTTGATGTCGCCCGGATCACAGCTGCCCAACGCTTTCTTTGCGTTGGTCAGGGATCCGGCACCAGGTCTCGATGAGGAGTAGTACGTGAGCCAGCACCCGAGCAGCGGAAACCACAGCAGCGCAAAGCCGACCATCGGAACAAACCGGACCCTCCGCGAGGTCGTCTTCGTCGACGGTGTGCGCACCCCGTTCGGCCGCGCCGGGGACAAGGGCATCTATGCCGGAACGCGGGCCGATGACCTCGTGGTCAAGTGCATCCGCGAACTGATGCGCCGCAACCCGTCCCTGCCCGCCGAACGGATCGATGAGGTCGCCATTGCGGCGACGACGCAGACCGGCGACCAGGGACTGACCATCGGCCGCACCGCAGCCCTGCTGGCCGGGTTGCCGCGGACGGTGCCCGGTTTTGCGATCGACCGGATGTGCGCCGGCGCCATGACGGCGGTGACCACCACCGCCAGCGGCATCGGCTTCGGCGCGTACGACGTCGTCATTGCCGGCGGTGTGGAACACATGGGCAACCACCCGATGGGTGCAGGCGCCGATCCCAACCCGCGCTTTATGTCCGAACGGATCGTGGACCCTGCGGCGCTGAACATGGGCAACACCGCCGAAAACCTGCACGACCGTTTCCCGGCCATCACCAAGGAACGCACCGACGCCTATGCCGTCGCGTCCCAGGACAAGCTGGCCGCCGCCTACGCCAACGACCAGATCCAGCCGGATCTGGTCCCGGTCGCAACGATGAAGCCGGGCCAGGGATGGACCGTCAACACCGTGGACGAACCGCCGCGCCCCGGCACCTCCGTGTCGGACCTCGCCGCCCTCAAGACACCCTTCCGGGCCCACGGACGGGTGACCGCCGGCAACGCCGCCGGCCTCAACGATGGTGCCACTGCCGCCCTGCTGGCCTCCGCCGACGCCGCCGAGGAACTCGGCCTGCCGGTCAAGATGCGCCTGGTCAGCTACGCCTTCGCCGGTGTTGAGCCTGAAGTGATGGGCATCGGCCCGGTGCCGGCCACGGAAAAGGCTTTGAAGAACGCCGGGCTTGGCATCGGGGACATTGGCCTGTTCGAAATCAATGAAGCCTTCGCCGTTCAGGTCCTCAGTTTCCTGGACCACTTCGGTATCGCCGACGACGACCACCGGGTTAACCGCTACGGCGGCGCGATCGCCGTCGGGCATCCCCTCGCGTCCTCAGGGGTGCGCCTGATGAATCAGCTGGCCCGCCAGTTCGAGGAGGACCCCACGGTCCGCTTCGGCATGACGACCATGTGCATCGGCCTGGGCATGGGCGCCACCGTGATCTGGGAAAACCCGCACCACGCCGGCTACGGGACGCCGTTCGCCCCCACTGATGAGACCACCACCACCACGACTGGAGCCGCAGCATGAGCGCCGCCGATTTCCGCAAACTTGCCGATCTCTTCCCGAACGAGTCGGTCACCCACTCCTACGTCCAGGACATCCAGCTTCCCGCCATCAGCGGCAAAAGCCCCGGCACGTTTGCCCTGATCACGCTGGACAACGGCCTGGACCACTCCAAGCCCACCACCTTGGGTCCGAACACCCTGATCGAGCTGGGCACCGTCCTCGAGGCGCTCAAGGAACGTGCCGCGCGCGGCGAGATCGTGGGTGTCGGCGTCACCGGCAAACCCTACTTCCTGGTCGCCGGCGCGGATTTGTCCACCGTCAAGTCGGTCAGCGGCCGCGAACAGGGCCTCTGGATGGCCCAGCTCGGCCATGATGTTTACCGCACTTTGGCGAATCTTGGCGTCCCCAGCTTTGCCTTCATTAACGGGCTTGCCCTGGGCGGCGGACTGGAAATCGCCCTGCAGTCCACGTACCGGACCGTCTCCACCGGCGCCGGGGCGCTGGCTCTGCCGGAGGCCTTCATCGGCCTGGTTCCGGGCTGGGGCGGCGTGTACATCCTGCCGCGCCTGATCGGTCCGGAAAATGCCGTCAAGGTGATGATCGAGAATCCGCTGAGCAACAACCGCACCCTCACCGGACCGCAGGCATTCAAGCTCGGCGTCGCCGATGCCATGTTTGAACCGGCCGATTTTGTGGAGCAGTCCGTCGCCTGGGCCGCGCAGGTCATTGCCGGCGCCGTGACGCCGGACCGCGCCAACGCCGTCGACCCGGCAGCTCCGGAGGTCGCCGCCCGCTGGGCCGGTGCCATCGCCGCCGGCCGGTCGTTTGTGGAAGCTAAAACCTCCAACGCCTCCCCCGCACCGGCCAAAGTCCTGGACGTGATGGAAACCAACCGCACCCTCTCGCAGGCCGAGTCCGCGGAGCTGGAATGCGAAACCCTCGCGGAGCTCATGCAGACGGACGAGTTCCGCTCCACCGTCTATGCGTTCCTGGACCTCGTGCAGCGCCGGTCCAAGCGTCCCGCCGGTGCCCCGGACCGCAAGCTTGCCCGTCCGGTGACAAAAATCGGCGTCGTAGGCGCCGGCCTGATGGCCAGCCAGCTCGCCCTGCTCTTCGCCCGCCAGCTCAAAGTCCCCGTCGTCATGACGGACATCGACCAGGCCCGCGTAGACAAAGGTGTCGGCTACGTCCATGCCGAGGTGGACAAGCTGCTTGCCAAGGGCCGGATCAGCCCCGACGCCGCCAACCGGACGCGCGCGCTCGTCACCGGCTCGGTCTCCAAGGAGGCATTCGCCGACGCCGACTTCGTCATCGAGGCAGTGTTCGAGGAACTGAACGTCAAAAAGCAGGTCTTTAAGGAAGTGGAGGCGATTGTTTCCGCTGAGTGCATCCTCGCGACGAACACCTCGTCACTGTCCGTGACGGCCATGGCCGAGGACCTGCAGCACCCGGAACGGCTGATCGGCTTCCACTTCTTCAACCCCGTCGCAGTAATGCCGTTGCTGGAGATTGTCCGTGCTCCGAAGACAGGCGACGCCGTCCTGGCCACCGCGTTTGAACTGGCCAAAGGCCTCAAGAAGTCCGCCGTACTGGTCAAGGATGCCCCGGCCTTCGTGGTCAACCGCATCCTGCTGCGCCTGATGGGCGAAGTGACGGCTGCCTTCGACGAAGGCACTCCCGCTGAGGTCGCGGACAATGCGCTGCGGCCGATGGGCCTGCCGATGACGCCGTTCGTCCTGGGGTCCATGGTGGGCCTTCCCGTCGCGCAGCATGTACAGGAATCGCTGCACGCAGCGTTCCCGGACCGCTTCACCGTCTCGCAAAACCTCCAGAAATTGATCGACAACGGGGTCAAGGCCATCTGGGACCCCGCCTCGGTCAAAGCCGGCCACCCCGTCATTCCTGCCGGGACGATGGCGCTGATGTCCTTTGGCGACACACCGTCGACCGGCGACGAGGTGCTTCGCCGCACGCAGGACGCCCTGGCGGAGGAGATCGGACTGATGCTGCAGGAGGGCGTCGTGGCCGGTCCGGAAGACATCGACCTCTGCATGATCCTCGGCGCCGGATGGCCGATGTTCCTCGGCGGCATCACGCCCTACCTGGACCGGGTGGGTGCATCCGAGCGGGTCACCGGCAAGAAGTTCCTGGCACCGGGCGTCGCGTCCGCACCGGCAGCCTGATCACCCGGTAAACAGCTTAACGCCGCGGCGGGGGGGGGGGGGGGGGGGGGGGGGGGGCCCCCCCGGGGGGAAAGTGTGTGGGGAGGCCGGACCAACGCAGAGGGGGGGGGTGGTTGACAGG
>NZ_JAXCHX010000011.1:0-109005 GCF_035984855.1 Arthrobacter sp. MP_M4 | reverse complement strand
ACAGATGCAGGATATTCAAAAGGCATTTCATGACCTCCTCGAAGTCACTATCCACCTCTCACATATAGCCGGTCCACCAAGAGGGACCCGGAGCAACTGGACTTCTACACGGGGACCCAACCATCGCCACTGCCGCCGCGGTTACCCGAGTATAGGTGGCGGCGCGCGGTGTGAGTCCGTTGGCTGCAGGAAGTCGTCCAGTTGCTTCTCCAGTGCCGTACGGTCCTTGAGCTCGCATTCCCACACGGTGAGGACCTCCCAACCCGAGTCTGCTAGCTGCCTGCGCTGTTCGGCGTCCCGGGTCCGGGTCCGGGTGCGTTTGGTTTCCCAGAACTCCGCGTTGGCCTTCGGCGCATGCTGCCCCACCCGGCAGTCGTGGAAGTGCCAGAAGCAACCGTTGACGAAGATAACTTTGCGGCGGCCCGCGAACACCAGATCGGGATGGCCGGGCAACCGTGCTCCGCGGACGGCGCCGTGCAGCCGGTATCGATAGCCCTTGGCATGCAGAAATTTGCGGACTTGCAGTTCAGGCTTGGTGTTCTTCCCGCGGATCCGGGACATGTTCCAGCTGCGCCACTCCGGGGTCAACTGGTCCGCCATCGTTTAAGTCTAGGCGGCCTGCGGCGTCAGACTGGCTGCTAAATCTCCCGCTCTGGATGCTCGCCGAACTGGAAGTGTCGGCCGCTCACCGAGGTGGGCTCGATCTCTACATAGAAGTCCTTCAGGGTGGGCACCCAGGGCTTGAGCTCCAAGGCCTCTGCCGCTTCGATCTCGGCGGACTGCTCCAACACCCGGGCCGTGCCACGAAGAACAACTGACCAGGCCTCTTCGGACAGGATGCCGTCCGTCTCGAACAGGATCTTGGCGTTAATGGTCAGCTCGGCAAGCTTGTTGCCCGGGGCTGTGCGGAGGTAGAGCTTCCTGCCGCTGACGGCGTAGTTCACAGGAAAGATATCGGGCTCGCCGCCCACGATCAGCACCAGCCTGCCGTGCTTGGTGCTCTCGATCAGCTTCCAGCTCTGATCAGCGTCAAGGACGAGGATGGGGTTTTCGCCTTCATGTTCGAACATCATGGGTTCATTGTTCTGGGCTGTATGGAAAAACACCAGAGGCTAACGCGGGGAAGTCACCGTGAATCGGCGTGAGGTGGCACTGGTGCGGCGAAGCGACTGAACAGCACCTGGAATGTCCGACCCCGGCCATAGTCTGACGCTGCACCGGGGATCGAGTGCGCCGGTGGTCATGCCGGCGTCTGTGGATAACTTGGATGTCCAAAATGTGATGTCGGTTACCCTTAAGTCATTGTTTGGCTTCAGGCGTCTTGATTTCTATCGGGGGGAATAGCTGACCATGACATCCCGCACTCCGTTCTTCGGCCATCGCAGACAAATTTGCGCCGTCTTGGTCGCACTTTCCCTGTTCCCGATCACAGCCTGCACCGGCGGGGGAGCAACGCCGGGAGCGACGGCGGCACCACCGTCCTCGAGTCCGACCGGGTCGCTTACTCCGACGCCAACGCCGACACCGACGGCCAGTTACAAGCCCGCCGACGCCTCTGGCCGGGCGCAAAACGTGCCCGTCCCCGCGTTGCCGGAAACCGCCAAGGCCGAGACGAAGGAAGGTCTGGAGGCGTTTGCGCGGTACTGGTTCGATCAGTTGAACTTCGCATATGAAACGGGCGATACCTCAGGATTAGATTCGGTGACATCCCCGAGTTGTCAGTTCTGTTCCAACATAGTGCGCTCCCTGACGACAAACTATGCTGACGATCGCTGGCTGGCCGGTGGGCGCATTGAGACTCCCTCCATAAGCACGACCTTTGAACGAGGAAGTGACGGCCAGTACCAGGTTGTAGTGCAAGTCCAACAGGCGATGATCACTTATTTTGAGCCGGGAGGCGTCGAGTTTCGCGAATCCACTCAACCATCCGACACGGGAAACGTCTTGCTTGTGAAATATGCGAGTGATTCATGGCAACTCGCCGCACTTCATCCGATCCGATGAGTGGCCTGGGTCGCCTCGATCGACGTCACATCCGTCAGATTTTCGCAGTCGCGTGCATAATTCTCGGATTTACCCTTTCTCCGCCCTCCGCGGTTGCGGAGGGCGATGGCATAGATGCTGGTTTTGGCAATCAGGGCGTCAACGTCGGGGGCTGGCGTCTGGATCCAGCGACTGGGAAGTTCGTGGCGCTTCAACCGGGTAGCCCCAGTGCCGACCCGTACCAATACAAATATGAACTCCAGTGCCACCTCGGCGCTGGAGACTTTGACACGAACTGCCTCGCGGACCTTGTGGATTGCAAAAACGGCCCGGACGGCAAAGACGGCATCCCGGTCCTGTGGCTGAAAGCACCGGCCGGCGTACCAAATCCCACATGGACGTACCACTCCGGACCCACGTGTCTCTTTGACCCAAGGCCGGAAGACTTGCTGCCCCGGATCGCAGCGATGATCCAAACGGAGTTCCAAAAGCTGCCAGTCAGTGCAGGCTCGGTCACCGCGCAACCCAGTCCCCATACCCTTCGGGGAGCCGAGACCAATTTTTTCGCCGACGTGGCTGAGCAGCAGTTCGACATCACAATTTTGGCCCAAAAGGTGCACGTCGCTGCCAAGCCCGTCCGATACACCTGGAGTTATGGCGACGGAATCTCGCTGGGACCGCAGGCCGCCACCGGAGGACCCCTCCCGCAGGACCGCTGGGGTGAGAAGACTGCCACCAGTCACGTTTATGCCCAGACCGGTGATTTCTCGGTGGTGCTGACCACCCATTTCCAGGGCACGTACTCGGTCAACGGCGGACCACCCCTGCCAATCCCGGGGCAAGGGCAGTTCAGTGCTCCACCGCAGCCCGTCAGTGTCTGGCGTTCCATCACGCGGAACTATGCTGACGACTGCCTCCGCAACCCGCTGGGCCAAGGTTGCCCCGGCGTCGCACCTCCGGCTCACTAGGACAGAGTCGAGCCAGAAGGGGCTGAGTGAGACCAGACTGGGAGGCAGCGTGAGCGCTTGATGCCGCCTACGCCCGCAGTTCCCGGTCCAGTCGCTCCATCCGTGCCGTCACCAGCTGGGCGCGTGGATTCAGCGGCCCGAAAAGCTTCGCAGCCAGCGCCGCAGCGGCCGTGTCCGTGGACCCCATATCGGACGTGCACCACCGCAGCATCAACCCGGCATCGCCACTGGCCCGAACCGAGGCGCCGACGGCTTCATTGAGTTCATCCCGCAGGAAACCGATGGCGAGGTTGTTGGAACGATTGAGAATTTTGGCCGGATAGGCCGCAACCGCCGCATGAACCCGGCCCTCCCGCAGGTGGCCTGCCACCGCCGATGCGTCTGTCTCAACCCCGACCGAAGACGAAAAACGGTAGGGGTTTGCCTCCACTACCTCGCCCAGCACGCTGCGGATCCGGTGCATCTCGGTCCGGATCGCCGCTGCGGTGCCCGCATCGCCGTGGATTTCAAAGGCTAATTCGTCGGCGCTCCAACCCCGTGTCCGGGAGGCCAGTAAGGCCAGGATCTCGGCCCGGCGCAGTGTCAGCGGGCGGCGGGTGCCGCCGTCGAGCGCTGCTGACGGGGCGTCTCCCAACAGCGTCAACTGGACCCGGACTCCGGAAGAGGCCCGCACTGAGCTGTCGACACCTGACCCGCTGCGCTCCGGGCGGCGGGAACCGTCCGCGGGAGCCGCGGATTTCAACAGCTCCTCGGCCAAGCGCACCCCGCACCGCACCAGACGAAGGCTGTCCGGTGTCACGGATTCGAACGGGCCGGACACGTCCAAAACACCGAGGACTTCCCCCGTCAGCGGGTCACGAATCGGCGATGCCGTGCAGGCCCAGTCGTGATGGGTCCGGACGAGGTGCTCCGCCGAGAAGAGCTGCGCCGGCGCTCCCGTCACCAAGGCCTCGCTGATGGCGTTGGTTCCCACCCCGGCCTCAGACCAATCCGCGCCCTCGACAAACTCCAGCGAATCCGCAAGTTTCAACGCTTGTTTGCTCCCCACACGCCAGAGCACCTCCCCGTCGTGATCGGTCACGATCAGCAGATGGCGCCCGGTGACGGTCTCATCGGCCAGGAGTTGGGACAGCGCAGGCATCACAGCCGCCAGCCGGTGGCCGGCACTGAGCGAGCGGGCCTCGGAAACTTCATGCCGGTGGACGGGTCGGTGTCCGTCGGGATTGATACCCATGGCAAGCGAACGCTGCCAGGACTTGATCAGGGACGGCGACAAATGCGGGCTTGGCGAGCCGGAGACCGAGGCTTCATGTGCCTTACGGAGGGCCCGGGCGTACTCTGCCGGCGCGGAAAATCTCAAGTCCGAGAGCTGCGTGAAAGAGCGACTGCCCGGCCGCATGATCATGTTCCCAACTCGCCCTCGAATCGTCGGACCCTCCAGCTCAGGCCAGCCCCTGACCGGCGGAACCAAGGCCGGGATCAGGAGCGCTCTGTGTAACCCGATTGTAACCCCCGGTGATCTTTACTTGTGAGGCGGGTCACTGCACGGACGGCATGTCCTGCAGCGGCATCCGCCCACAGTTGGCAACGGAAAGAGGAATCATGCCTGAGACACCCAATGGCGTGGTCGAGGCGTGGCTGGCGCAGTTCGATGAGGCGCTGCGCAGCCACGATACGGACCGCGTGCTTGACCTGTTCGACGACGATTCGTACTGGCGCGATTTCGTTTCCTTCACCTGGAATCTCAAAACTCTGGAAGGTAAAGAGGACATCCGGCGCATGCTGGATGCAACCCTCGACGACGTGCGGCCCAGCAACTGGACCCTGGCGGAAGACGCTACCGGGGATGCGGCCAACACCGAGGCTTGGGTGGACTTTGAGACCGCCCAGGCCCGGGGCTACGCCCATCTGCGCCTCCGCAACGGCAAATGCTGGACCCTGCTCACCACCATGCAGGAACTCAAGGGCTTCGAGGAAAAGAAGGGCCCCAACCGGGAGAAGGGGGTCGCCCACCAAATCACCAAGGGCCGCAAATCATGGCTGGAGCTGAAAGAAGAGCAGGAAGCCCGGCTCGGCTACGAAGACCAGCCCTACACCGTCATCATCGGCGGCGGCCAGGGCGGGATCGGGCTGGGCGCCCGGCTGCGGCGGCTTGGCGTGCCCACCATCATCATCGAAAAGAACGATCGCCCGGGTGACTCCTGGCGGAACCGTTACAAGTCCCTCCACCTCCACGACCCGGTCTGGTACGACCACCTGCCCTACATCAAGTTCCCGGACGACTGGCCGGTCTTCGCGGCCAAGGACAAGATCGGCGACTGGCTGGAGAACTACACCCGGATCATGGAACTGAACTACTGGTCCAAGAACGAATGCACCGCCGCCCGCTTCGACGAATCCGCGCAGGAATGGGTGGTAGAGGTGGTGCGCGACGGCGAACCCGTCACCCTGCGTCCCAAGCAGCTGGTCTTCGCCCTCGGCGTGTCCGGGTACCCCAGCGTCCCCACGTTCGACGGCGCCGAATCCTTCCAGGGCGAGCAATACCACTCCTCCAAGCACCCCGGCGGCGGAGACTGGACCGGTAAAAAAGCCGTGGTCATCGGTTCCAACAACTCGGCCCACGACATCTGCGCCGACCTCTGGGAACACGGCGCGGACGTCACCATGGTCCAGCGCTCCTCCACCCACATCGCCCGCAGTGAATCCCTCATGGACCTCGCTCTGGGAGGCCTGTATTCGGAGCAGGCGCTGGCCAACGGCGTCACCACGGAAAAAGCCGACCTGCTGTTCGCCTCACTGCCGTACCGGATCCTGCCGGAAGCCCAGATCCCCGTGTACGCGGAGATGGCCGAGCGGGACGCCGAGTTCTACTCGCAGCTGGAGGCAGCCGGCTTTGATCTGGACTTCGGCGTCGACGGTTCCGGCCTGTTCCTGAAATACCTGCGGCGCGGCTCCGGCTACTACATCGACGTCGGCGCCTCGCAGCTAATTATCGACGGACGGGTCAAGCTCGCCAACGGCGAGGTCGGCAAGATCACCGGCAACGCCGTCGTCATGGCCAACGGAACCGAACTGGAAGCCGACGCCATCGTCTACGCCACCGGCTACGGGTCGATGAACGGCTGGCTGGCCGATCTCGTTTCTCCCGAGGTGGCCGACGCCGTCGGCAAGTGCTGGGGCTTCGGCTCGGACACCCCGAAGGACCCGGGACCGTGGGAGGGTGAGCTGCGGAACATGTGGAAGCCCACCAACGTGGACCAACTCTGGATCCACGGCGGCAATCTGCACCAAAGCCGCCACTACTCCAACTACTTGGCGCTGCAGCTCAAGGCCAGAATGGAAGGACTCCCGACGCCGGTCTTCGAGCGCCAGCCCACGCACCACACCCGCTGAACCGCACCTGCCGTGACATCCGCGCCCCCGGGAACCACACTGGGGGTGACGGCCCTTTCCCTGACAATCCAATGACCTGCTGTAGAAGCGCCTCACCCGGGCGCTTCCACAGCAGCAACGCGAAGGCAGAACACCATGAAGGCAGCACGTTTCCACGCCCGCAACGACCTCCGAATCGAAGACATTCCCGAGCCGGAGCTGCGCCCCGGAGCGGTGAAAATTTCCGTCGCCTGGTGCGGCATCTGCGGCACCGACCTGCATGAGTTCCTGGAAGGGCCCATCTTCACCCCGGCGCCCGGCCATCCCCACCCGCTTTCCAGCGAAGCCGCCCCGGTGACCATGGGCCACGAATTCTCCGGCACGGTCAACGAACTGGGGGAGGGCGTGAGTGGTCTCAAGGTCGGGGACAACGTGGTGGTGGAACCGTATCTCGTCTGCAATGAATGCGGCCCGTGCCGAAGCGGCCACTACAACCTGTGCACCAAGCTGGGCTTCATCGGGTTGGCAGGGGGCGGCGGCGGCCTTAGTGAGACCATCGTGGTCGACGCCCGCTGGGTGCACCCCGTCGGTGACATCCCGCTGGATGAAGCGGCGCTCATTGAACCCCTCGCCGTCGCCTACCACGCCGTCGGCCGCGGCGGGCTCAAAGCCGGGGACGTCGCCGTCGTCGGCGGCGCCGGCCCCATTGGCCTGCTCACCGCAGCGGTCCTCAAGGGCCTGGGAATCACCACCATTGTCACCGAACTGTCAGCGGCCCGGAAGGAGAAGGCGGTCTCCTCCGGTGTTGCGGACCATGTCCTCGATCCGAGCTCGGATGACGTCAAGGCCCGGGTGCTGGCGCTCACCAACGGCCTCGGGGCAGACGGGGCCTTTGAATGCGCGGGAGTGAATGCCGTGCTGGACACGATGCTCGACGTCGTCAAGCCAGCCGGCGTGGTGGTTAACGTTTCGATCTGGGGACGTCCGGCAACGGTGGACATGCAAAAGATCGTTTTGAAAGAAATCGACCTGCGCGGCACCATTGCCTACTGCGGCGACCATGCGGCCGCGATCAAGCTCGTCCAGGACGGCAAGGTTGATCTGAAACCCTTCATCACGGGCAGAATCGCACTCGATGACCTCGTGGACAAGGGCTTCGATACTCTGATCAACCACAACGACACCGCAGTGAAGATCATCGTTCATCCGTAGTGATCCGGGTCTCGTCCGGAATAGTTGCAGGCGCCCCGCAGTTACCTCCAGTGAACCCAATCCCTGGTGAAAGGAACTGCGCATGCTGTTTTCCCCAATGACTCTCGGCGAGATGGAACTGCCCAACCGACTCGTGATGGCGCCGCTGACGCGCGTCCGCTCCGGTCAGGAAGGCATCCCCGGGCCCCTCGTCGTCGAGCACTACCGGCAGCGGGCGTCCCTCGGACTGATCGTCAGTGAGGGCACGTACCCCAGCCACGCCGGCCGGGGGTTCCCGGGGCAGCCCGGCCTGGTGACCGAGGCCCAGCTGGAGGGCTGGGCCAACGTCACCTCCGCCGTGCACGCCGAGGGCGGCCGCATTTTCGCCCAGGTCATGCACGCCGGACGTGTCACCCATGAAGACACCACCGGCGGTTACCAAGTGGTAGCACCCAGCGCCATCGCGATCGACGGTGAAACCCGCACCTACACGGGCAAGCAGGCGTTCCCTGTTCCGCACGCCCTGACCGCCGACGAACTGCCGGGCATCGTCCAGGAATTTGTCACTGCGTCCCGCAACGCGATCGGTGCCGGGTTCGACGGCGTCGAGCTGCACTCAGCCAACGGTTACCTGCTGCACGAATTTCTGACCCCGTCCGCCAACCAGCGCGACGACATTTACGGCGGCTCGCCGGAGAACCGTGCGCGCTTCGTCATTGAGGTGACCCGCGCCGTGGTCGAGGCCGTGGGCGCCGACCGCGTTGGCATCCGTATCTCGCCCGAGCACAATGTCCAGGGAGCCGTGGAGAGCGAGGCAGCCGACGTCCGCGCAACCTACGACATCCTGGTGGATGCGCTTGCGCCCCTGAAGCTCGCTTACCTCAGCGTCCTGCACAAGGAGCCCACAGGCGACCTGGTGCAGGATCTGCGCAGCCGCTTCGGCGGCACCTTCCTGCTCAACACCGGCTTCGGCGTCATCACCACCCGCGAGGAAGCCACGGCCTTGGTCGCCGACGGCCTCGCTGACGCCGTCGTCGTCGGACGCCCGGCCATCGCCAACCCGGACCTTGTCCGCCGCTGGCGTGAAGGGCTCCCGGTCAACGAGCCGGACCCGTTGACTTTTTACGGCGAGGGCGCCAAGGGCTACACGGACTACCCGGCGTACCAGAACTAGGTCCGCCAGCTTCACCCTTCACCACTGGACATGTCCCCTCCTGGCGACCCCGGGACCGGACATGCCCATTGGCGGCCACGGACAGTGGGCAGAATGCGATTCTGCCCACTGTTCGCGTTTAACAATGGGCATGTCCCGTGGGCCTTGGCGCGAACAACGGGCATGTCCGGTGGGTGCGGCACAACAACGGGCATGTCCGGTGGGTGTTGGGCAACGATGGGCATGCCCGGTGGGTGCTGGGCAACGATGGGCATGCCCGGGTGTCAGTTGGGGGCGACCGAGCGCTGGCACAGCCCGATGAACCCGCCAAGCTGCTCCAGGCCGTCGGGATGGGCAGGAAGGTAGTTGGTGAGTTCGGGTGCGCGGATGACGACGGCGCGCCACTGCCCGCGGGACACTGCCACATTGATCCGGTTGCGGGAGAGCAGGAATTCCATCCCGCGCGGAGCCTCCGCCACCGCCGAACACGCCATGGACACCATCACGACGACGGCTTCCTGGCCCTGGAACTTGTCGACGGTCCCCACCCGGACACCGGCCAGGGACGCGGCGTCGAGGGCTTCGCGGATAACGTTGACCTGGGCGTTGTAGGCGGCCACCACCAGGATGTCGGCGGCTGCCAGCGGCCGGCTGCCGTCCTCAGCATGCCAGACCAGGCCCAGGTGGCGCCGCGCTTGCCGGACGACTTCGGCGGCCTCCTCGCGGGAGGACGTGATGTTGCCGCTGTGCTCCACCAGCACGGTCTCGATCCCGGCGGGGACCCCATCGAGCCTCCGGAGGTCGGCGGCCGGGGCCGACCGCAGCTTTCCCTCATAGGAGAGTTCGGACACGGCCAGGCACAACTCCGATGTCATCCTCCACGAGTCGGCCAGGAAATAGCCCAGCTCCGACGGCAGCGTGGCATGGCCGGCGGAAACCCAGCCCAGAGCCGACTCATCCACCGGTTCGGGGTGGGCGCCCTGGCTGACCTGCGGCAACTGCTGGGGGTCGCCGAGCAACAGCAACCGGCTGCTGGCCTGTGCCACGGCGAGGGTGTTGGCAAGCGAGAACTGCCCGGCCTCGTCGATCACCAGCAGGTCCAAGGACCCGGCCGGAACGTTGGCTCCCGTCATGGTCCAGGCGGTGCCGCCGATGAGCGCGCCACCGGGGGAGTCGAGCAGCCGTGCCACGTCCTGGGCCGAGCGTTGCTCCCACGGGAGCGGCTCACCGTGCTTCACGTCCTTGGCCACGCGGACTGGATCGACGCCGGCTTTGGTCACAGCCGTCTTGAGCAGGTTCTCCACCACGGCATGGGACTGGCCGACCACCCCGACTTTCCACCCCCGGGCCACCAGGCGGGCGATGACGTGGGAGCCCACGTGGGTTTTGCCCGTCCCGGGCGGGCCCTGGACCGCGATGTAGGAATGGTCCAAGGCGCCGACGGCCGCCGTGATCGCGTCTATGAAGCGGTCCTCGCCTGCCCCTGGCGTGGGGAGCGGCGCACCGGAGGCCAGCCGTGGCGGAACACGGCGGACAAGATCCAAGGCCGGATGCCGGGGAAAACCGGACGCCCCCGCCTGTAGTCCTGCCGTGACGGTGGAGGCCAGCGCGGCGAGTGCGTCCTCGAGGCTCTTGGTCTGGATGGGCTGGTCCTCGGTCAGCGCCACGGGGACCTGGCTGTAGGGTTCGACGGTCTTGCGGAGTTTGTCCCGGATGACGACGGTGTCCCTGCCGTCCTCCTGGCCGAGTTCCAGAACCTCGGTCCCGAACCACCCGTTGCGTCCGGTGCCGTTGATACCGGTGCCCTCAAGCCCGGCCGGAAGTGGCGGGTCGTACATCCGGAACCATTTACTGCCCTCGCGGAGGTCCGAGCCGGGGCTGAGAGTGCCGACCAGCTTCACCCTTCGCTCCGGTAGCTTGGCGCCGTCCTTCCACCAGTCCTCCAGCACGTGGGCACTTTCCACCAGGAAGACGTTGCGGTCCTGCTGGTGGTGGGTGTCCGGGCCGTTCTCGCAGCGGTCGAAGTGCGCCCACCAAAACGCCTTGCGTTCCCGGCGGTGATAGCTGACGGCAGCTGCCAGCATTGAAACAGCTTTCCGGTCGTCCTCGGACAGCCCGACGCCGGACTCCGCCAGTTTCCCGAGTGTCACTTCCAGCGGATCCAGCGGATTCAGCGGATCCAGCTCCGCGGTGGTCGGCGCAGAGCCGGCGCCGGGGTTGCCGCCGGACGTGGCCTCGCCCGTGGCCCCCTCGCCTGCCGGTTTGATGCCTCGATCGCTTGCCAAGCCCAGCAGCCAGTTCCGCAGCTCCAGTGTGGAGAGGCAGTCGTATTCGTTGTAGTCAGAGATCCCGGCGAGGATGGTGGCCGCGTCCTCGGCCCGGCCGTCGTCGCGGGCGTCGCAGTAGTGGGCGTAGGCCACCACCGAGGCTCCGGCGTCTTTCACGTCACCGGAGCGCAGGTTTGTCCCCATGTACAGCGGCTCGAGTTTCTTGATGCTGTAGGAGTTCTCCGAGACCCGAATGCTGTTCCGGACCGTCTGGTAGAGGTCCACCAGAAGCCCGTCGCGCAGCCACTGGTCCACGGTGTCTTCGCCGGCAACGTGCAGCACGGAGAGCTTCCGGAGGGCGGTTTTCTCGTATGCGGCGTAGTGGTAGACATGCATGTCCGGGTAGTCCTGCCGGCGCTTCTCCACATAGTCGAGAAAGTCGAGGAATGCTTGTTTTTCGGCTTCCCGGCTGTGGGCCCAGAACGGCCGGAACACTCCGGGCACGCCGGGCCCAGCGGGTGCTTCGACGACCCCGAACAGGTATTCCAGTCCCCAGACGCCGGTGGCGTTTTCCTGCCACAGAGGGTCGCCCTCGAAGTCGAAGAAGATGTCTCCGGCGCTGGGCGGCGGCAGCTCGGCCAACGTGTTCCCGGGAACCACCCGGTAGCTGATGGAGTGGTCGGTTCCGTCCTTGACGAACCGGACGCCGCCGTCGGTCGGGCCCACACCGCACTGCATCCGGGCTTGGTCCTGCAGGCGCAGCAATGCCGAGTTCGCGTCGGGAAGCTGTGCTTCCGCGAATTCCTGCACCGTGAAGATCTGGCGTTCGTGCAGTGCCTTGCGCTGTGCCGAATTCATCCGCGCCACGAGCAGGAGGTCGTCGGTGGCAGCGACCTGCTCCTGGCAGTAGTCGCAGCGGCCGCACGCGCTGACCCCGGGGGCGCCCCACTGAATGGTGCCGGGCTGCGCAGTGTGCGAGGAGGTCAGTGCGACGAAGCGGTCCCTCCGCTCCCGGAAAACCGGCAGGATCTCGGCCAGCTTGTGGTGACTGCGGACGTAGTCGAAACCCCCGTCGGGGAGCGGGACGGTGGCACCGAGGACCAGGGTCACAGCGGGATCCGTGCGGATTCCTGCCTTCAGCAATTGGTCCCCGTAGGCGGCAAGCTGGAGCAGCGCGGTGACCTTGGCGTGGCGGGCCAGTTTGGTGTCGAATACTGCGTAGCTGGCGTCGGTCTGGCGGACCAGGAAGTCGGAGCGGCCGTGGAACTGTCCGTCGAAGAAGGCCGCCTGGAACACGACGTCGGCGCCGGCGCGCAGGGCATTGATGGACTCGCGGTGCTTGGCCTGCAGGGTGGCGCGGTCCATGGCCACAGCCTCTGCGACGTCATACACGCCCCTCCCGGCGGCCGGGTCCCAGTGGCCGAAATCCCGGACGAAGCCGTCCAGGACTTTGCGTTCGTGGACATCACCGAGCGCGGCGGCGTGCTTGAGCATCTCGTCGTCCTCGAAAACGGCCTTGGCGGACCGGCCCAGCTTTTCATCGAGCTTCCTGAGCAGCTGATATTCGCAACTGGCAGCGGTCACCAGGTCACTCGCGGAGAAGACCAGGTCCGGCGCGGACCCCGGAACTTCCGGTTCAAGAAAAAACACTGTGCCCCCGATGTCGATGCGCTGCACTCATGAGAAGCCGGACTGGTCGCTGGAGTGCCTCGAACGCGGCCTCGCCGTTCCACTCTTCAAGCTATCAAAGCCCTCTGACAATCCTGGTGGCACCCGGGAGAAACGGGCTGGTTCCAGTCGCAGGCCGGGCGTATTGTCTAAGAGACAATGACTGAACAGCAGCCCTTTGAGCTCATCCAGCGCTACCCTGACTTCGAGGTGCGCCGCTATCCAGCGCATGTGGTCGCCGAGGTCCAGGTTGATGCGACCTTCGACCGGGCCGGAAATGCGGCCTTCCGATACCTTTTCAACTACATCACCGGCAACAATGTGGCCCGGCAGTCAGTAGCGATGACGGCCCCGGTGATCCAGGGGTACGGCCCTTCACAAAAGATCGCCATGACGGCCCCCGTTCTCCAAAGCGGGGCGCTGACAGGGGGTGAGGGCCCCGGCGAGTACGTTGTGGCCTTCGTCCTGCCGGCAGCGATGACAGCTGAGACGGCCCCGGTTCCGACGGATCCGGTCGTCAAGATCCGGGAAATGCCCGGTTCGGTGACCGCCGCGCTTGTCTTTTCCGGCAGTGGGTCGAGAAGCGCGTTCGACAAACGCAACCAACAATTGCAAACCGCGCTGGCCAGCGCAGGCCTGACCGGCGTCGGCCTGCCACGGTTCGCGCGCTTCGACCCGCCCTTCAAGCCCTGGTTCCTCCGCCATAACGAAGTCCTCCAGGACATCGAACAACCCCAGCCCGCGCTGTAACGGCCCCCAATAAGGCAAAATGGCAGGGTGAACCACACCCCGCAGCGACCGTCCGCGCCCGCAACAACCCGCACCGCCAAAACCGAGGCTGCTAACACCCAGGAGTCGGGCATCGCCGCCCAGATCGCCGCAGAACTTGGTGTGCAGGCATGGCAGGTTAAAGCCGCCGTGGACCTGCTCGACGCCGGCTCCACCGTGCCGTTTATCGCCCGGTACCGCAAGGAAGCCACCGGAACGCTGGATGACACCCAGCTGCGGGAGTTGGAGGAGCGGCTGCGGTACCTGCGCGAGCTGGAGGACCGGCGTCGGACCGTGCTGGAGGCGATCGCGGCACAGGGCGCACTCACGCCGGAGCTGCAGGCCGCCGTCGTCGGTGCCGACACGAAGTCGCGGTTGGAGGACATCTACCTGCCGTTCAAAACCAAGCGGCGCACCAAGGCGCAGATTGCCCGTGAGGCCGGACTGGAGCCGCTCGCCTCGGCCCTGCTGGAGCGGCCCGAGCTGGACCCGGACCGCGAAGCCGTCAAGTACCTCAACGCCGAACACTCCATCGGTGACCCCGCCGCGGCGCTCGCCGGTGCCCGGTCCATTCTGGTGGAGCGCGTCGCGCAGGACGCCGACCTCGCCGCCACGCTGCGGGAACGGCTTTGGACGCAGGGCCGGATGGTGTCCCGCGTCAAAAAGGGCAAGGACGCCGAGGGGCAAAAGTTCAAGGATTATTTCGACTTCTCGCAAGCCCCCGCCGGGATGCCGTCGCACCGTGTCCTGGCTCTGTTGCGCGGCGAGAAGGACGGGGTGCTGGAATTGGACCTCGCCGAGGCTGAACCGAACGACGACGCCGCCCTCACCGCCGCGCGCGGACGGTATGAAGCAGCGGTGGCCCGGTTCCTCGGGGTCGCCGACCGTGGCCGGCCCGCCGATGCCTGGCTGGTGCAGACCGCGCAGCTCGCTTGGCGATCGAGGGTGCTGGCACGGTTGGCGGCTGACCTGCGCAGCCGGATGTTTGCCGCTGCCGAGGACGAGGCCGTGCGGGTCTTCGCCGCAAACCTGCGCGATGTGTTGCTCGCGGCGCCCGCCGGAAACCGCACCACCCTGGGACTGGATCCGGGACTGCGCACCGGTGTGAAGGTCGCTGTCGTGGACGGCACCGGCAAGGTCGTGGCCACTGATACCGTCTATCCGCATGCCCCGGCCCGGAAATGGGATGAGGCGCTGCGGACGCTTGTAAAGCTGGCACGGACGTACGGCGTCGAACTCGTGGCGATCGGCAATGGCACCGCCTCCCGGGAAACGGACAAACTCGGTGCAGAGCTGCTCAAACAACTCACCTCCGGCCCGGACTCACCCGTTCACGGGTCGGCCAGCCAGAACTCAGCCAAACTGAACTCAACCAGCCCCGGCGCCAAACCGCAGAAGATCGTCGTCTCGGAAGCCGGCGCCTCGGTGTATTCCGCGTCGGCACTGGCGGCCGCTGAACTGCCGGGCATGGACGTGTCCTTGCGCGGGGCGGTGTCGATCGCGCGGCGGTTGCAGGACCCGCTCGCTGAGCTCGTGAAGATCGAGCCGAAGTCGATCGGCGTCGGGCAGTACCAGCACGACGTCACCGCCGCGAAACTGGACCGCAGCCTCGACGCCGTGGTGGAAGATTGCGTGAACGCCGTCGGTGTGGACGTCAATACGGCGTCCCCGGCGCTGCTGAGCCGCGTGGCCGGCGTCGGGCCGCTGCTGAGCGAGAACATTGTCGCCTACCGGAACGAGCACGGGCCGTTCCGCAAGCGCAGTGAGCTGAAGAAGGTCCCGCGGCTCGGGGCCAAGGCGTTCGAGCAGTGTGCCGGCTTCCTGCGGATCAGCGGGGGAGCGGAGCCGCTGGATGCCTCCAGCGTGCACCCGGAGGCGTACCCGGTGGCGCGGAAGATCAAAACCGCCGCCGGCGCAAAGGGCCAGGCCACGGAAAGCTACGCCGCGCTGAACCCGCAGGATTTCGTCGACGGCGCGTTTGGCCTGCCCACGGTGCAGGACATCATCGCCGAGCTCGAAAAGCCGGGCCGGGATCCACGGCCGGTTTTTGCTGCGGCGACGTTCTCGGAAGGGATTGAGAGAATCTCCGATCTCCGGCCAGGGATGGTGCTGGAGGGAACTGTCACCAACGTGGCCGCGTTCGGTGCGTTCGTCGACGTCGGGGTCCACCAGGACGGCCTGGTGCACGTCTCCGCGCTGGCCAACCGCTTCGTCTCCGATCCCCGCGAGGTGGTGAAGTCCGGTCAGGTGGTTCGGGTCAAGGTGCTGGAGGCGGATCCGGAGCGCAAGCGCATATCGCTCACCTTGCGACTCGACGACGACCTTTCTGCCCCCGACGGCGGCCCGGCTCCCGGCGGGCGAGCGGCCGCGCGGAATGCGTCCACGCAGCAACCCGGCAAACACGCGCCCGGGAAGCAGGCCCCCGGGAATCAGCAGCCCGGGAAGCAGGCGCCAGACAGGCAGCAGCCCGGCACGCAGCAGTCCAGAAAGCAGCCTGATCGTCGGACCTCCGCTGCGCCTGCGCTACGGTCGAAGCCCGCGCCTGTGCCGGCCGACACCGCGATGGCCGAGGCGTTGCGGAACGCCGGACTCGGGCGCTAGCGCCACCACTTAGCGCGGATTTCCTACCGCTCGGCGCAGGAATACTACGTTTGCTGATCATTTGGACCATGATTGCCGGAGGCAACGGCACGTTTCGAGGTCGTTCGCCTCTGGACCGCTGGACGCTGTGGTCTTCGACGAACAAGGGAAATACATAATGGGCTGGCTGGACCGAGACCGCACAATTGCCCCGCCGGGATTCAACCGGTGGCTGGTGCCTCCCGCAGCCCTTGCCGTGCATTTGTGCATCGGCCAGGCCTACGCCACCAGCGTCTACAAGACAGCCCTGGTGAAGCATTTCGGTGCCAGCCTGACCGAAATCGGCGTGATCTTTTCCATCGCCATCGTGATGCTGGGACTCTCCGCGGCCATCATGGGCACCTGGGTGGATACGAACGGTCCCCGCAAGGCCATGTTTACCTCGGCCGTGTTCTGGGCCAGCGGCTTCCTGGTCGGTTCGCTCGGCATCTTTACCAGCCAGTTGTGGCTGGTCTACCTCGGTTATGGCGTCATCGGCGGAATCGGCCTGGGCATCGGTTACATCTCGCCGGTGTCCACCTTGATCAAGTGGTTCCCTGACCGCCCGGGCCTTGCCACCGGCATGGCCATCATGGGCTTCGGCGGCGGCGCCTTGATCGCCAGCCCGGTCTCCACCGCGCTGCTGAAGATGTACGACCCCAACTCCGGGGCCAAGGGCTGGGTGGCCAGCGGCGACTCTGTTGGCAAACTCTTCCTCACCCTCGCCGTCATCTACCTCGCCTACATGCTCTTCGGCGCCTTCACCATCAAGGTCCCGGCCGACGGCTGGAAGCCGGCCGGCTTCGACCCCACCAAGGTCAAGGCTGCCAAACTGGTCACCACGGAACACGTCTCCGCCAAGAACGCCGTCAAGACCAAGCAGTTCTGGCTGGTCTGGGTGGCGCTGTTCTGCAACGTCACCGCCGGTATCGGCATCCTGGAACAGGCTGCACCCATGATCCAGGACTTCTTCCGCCAGTCCGACGGCGTGTCCCTCGTCAGTGCCGCCGTTGCCGCCGGCTTCGTCGGCCTTCTCTCCATCGGCAACATGGCAGGCCGTTTCGCGTGGTCTGCGACGTCGGACATCACCGGTCGCAAGCGCATCTACATGGTCTACCTCGGCGTCGGCGCGGTGCTCTACACTGTGCTGGCATTGGCCGGGTCCACCACCACCGTCCTGTATGTGGTCCTCGCGTTCCTGATCATTTCTTTCTACGGCGGCGGCTTCTCGACGGCACCGGCTTACCTGCGTGACCTGTTCGGCACGTTCCAGGTCGGCGCGATCCACGGCCGGCTCCTGACCGCCTGGTCCGCAGCCGGCGTCGCGGGACCGCTGATCGTCAATGCTTTCCTGGATGCCCAGGGCAAGCCCGGGCAGTTGAATGCTGCGTCCTACCAGCCTGCGCTGCTGACCATGGTGGGGCTGCTGGTCATCGGCTTCGTAGCCAACCTGCTGGTCAAGCCGGTTGATGCCCGGTTCCATGAGCCACGCCCGGACCGTGTCCGGTCCGACGAACCTGCCCTGGAGGCCTGAGATGAGCACTGTACAGACATCCGCAAAACAGTCCACCGGGAAAATTGTGATCGCCTGGGCGCTGGTAGGGATCCCGCTGGGCTACGGCGTCTACGAGACCCTCACCCGCGTGGCAGCCCTCTTTGGCTAACCCGGCTGGAAGCAGCCACGCCCTGCACCCACACGCCCGGTAAGCGGCCGCAGCACCACGCTCACGCTGACCCTGGTGCGGCGGGTGGCCAGGGAGGTCGCCGCTGGGGTCATCCGGCGGTGACAAACAGGACCAATGGCAGCTGCCCTTGGTCCTGTTGTGCACCATCGAGGGCGTGTTGTGCGCCATCGTGGGCGGCAACTCGCGTAGCAGACCATCGGCGCGCCCGCGCTCCGTACGACATCGATGCCCGGGTCGTTCTGGCCGCACCCACGGAAGCCAGGGGGCGCCGTTGCCGAGGACAGGCTGGCAAGGACGTCATCGCCGGGTTGGAACGCCTCGGGGGACTGGCTGGAATGGCCGACCACTGGACTCTGGTCTTCCGGTTCTCTAAAACCGGCGTTTGTTTGAGCAGGAGGCTCTCAGCCGCGGGGCCGCAACTGATCCAGAAACTGGACGGACTCCGCGGTGATCTGCTTTCGGGCCTCATCACGGCTGACGCCCATCGTGCCGTCCCCGGGCTGTTCGCCATAGTCCCCGAAAAAGGCGTGGACTCCACCCTCTACGGTTACAAAGCGGGTGGCGGGTGGCAGGAGGGGTTTCGACGCGGAGATTTTGTCCGGGGTCGAGAGCCCGTCATTGGAGCCGGAGATCGATAGCACCGAGAGCCCGGTGGAGCCCGCCATGCTGTCCACGGGGTAAGAGGCGAAGAGCAGAAGTCCGGAGATATCGGCGTTCGACTTTGCGAAGGAAGATGCACTCACCCCTCCCAAGGAATGACCGCCGACTGCCCAGGATGTGATCTCAGGGTGGACCGCCATGATCCCACGGGCTTGGCCCGAGTCAAGCAGCGAGATGCCCAGGGGCACTTTCAGGATGACCACCAGATGGCCCGCGTTGGCGAGGGGACCCAGGATGTCCTGATATGCGCGGGCGTCGACCCGTGCCCCGGGATAGAAAATGAGGCCCGTGCTGGCTTTGCCTTCGGGAGCCAGTGTGATCGAGGTGGTGTCCTCGGTTGTCGTTCCCGTGGTTTGGCCGGTCGCTCCGCTGGGCTGGTGAGCAAAGGGGTTGAGCCATGCCATGGCGGCGACGAGACCCAAGGCGGCGAGACGTATTGCGATGCCGCGGACCAAGGGCCAGCGCGATTCCGTGCGGTGTGGCTGCGGACCGTTTGCTGCCTTCCGCGGTTTCTTCCGGCTTGTGCGAATGGCCGGAAGAACCATCCAGAGGAGGCCGAGGGCGACGGCGGCCAGAAGCAGGATGGGCAGCGCAGGATGGCCGCCGAGCACGGCGCTGTTGCCTAACAGCATCCACAGCGGAACCGCTACCAGCGCTACCGCAGTCAAAAGGCCGCTCCAGCGCAGGACTGCCGACCATGCTTCTGTCCGCTCGGCGTGCGGACTTTCGCTGTGCCAACTTTCGACGTGCGGGGGTTTGGCGGTCAGATTTGCGTTCTTTGACGTCGTGTCTTTCACAGTTCGATGGTATCTCCATCATGGAGATATCTCTGCTGTGGGAGGACGGATCCTTCAAGTTGCTGCGCACCCGAGCCGGCGTAACTACAGCCCGTCGTTAGCTGGCGGTGTTGAGGTGTGTGGGGTGGAAGTAGCGGTTTCGTTGGGGTTTTTGGCGTGGGTCGACGTGGGGTGGGGGGATGAACCAGGGGATGCCGGTGCGGAGGTGGATGGTCCAGTGTTCTTTGTGGATGATGTGGTGGTGGTGTGAGCACAGCAGGACTCCGTTGTCTGTGCCGGTGGTTCCTCCGCGGGACCAGTAGGTGATGTGGTGCGCTTCGCACCAGGGGGCCGGGATGGTGCAGCTGGGGAAGGCGCATCCTTGGTCGCGGGCGGTGAGGGCTTTGCGGATGTGCGGCGGGAAGATCCGGGTGGCCCGGCCGATGTCCAAGACCCTGCCTTCGCTGCCTAGCAAGACCGGGATGATGTCCGCGTCGCAGGCGATCTTCCGCGCGGTCGAGGCGGTGACAGGCCCGGTGAACAACATCGCCCCCGTATGCGCCGCTGTCCCGCCGGAGAAAGAGCCGTTCCCGCACTCGGAGCCCTTCCCGCACGCAGTGCCGTTCCCGGACTCGGAGCCGTTGAGGGGCTCGGTTCCGTTGAGGGGTCCGGAGCTGCTGTCGGTCTCGGTGTCGTTGAGGGGCTCGGGGCCGTTGCCGGTTTCGTCGGTCCGGCGCAGGCGGGCCAGGAGGTCGCGGTAGTCGATGGTGACCATGACCTGGGGCCGCAGCCCGCCGGTGGCGGGCAGCAGCCCGGTGGTGAGCGCTACTTTGCAGGCACCGACGAGCCCGTCGAGGTGTTTCTGCGGCCGTGAACGCAAATCCAGCACAACACCACCACCACCACCATCGCAGGCGCCATCACTGCCACCATCGCAGGCGCCATCACCGGGGCTGGTGCTGGTGCCCGGGAGTGCCCAGTCCAAGGTGCTGCCGGCGCTGCCGGCCGGGGCGGTTGTGGTGGGTGGTGTGGGCGGGGTGCGGGGGTTCGTGGCGGTGTTCATGACTGTGAGGAGGTGTTCGAACTGTTCGGTGGTCGCGAAGATTTCCAGGTGTTCGAGTCCGTGGCGGGGTTTGCGGAGGAACACGCCCTGGAGTTGGCGCAGGAGCTCCTCGGAGGGTTCGGCGCCGTCCTGATCGATCGCGTCCATCCAGCTCCGGGCGACGCGGGCGAGGAAGTCGGGGTCGTTCTCGGCCGCCGTTTGGGTCAGGGCGTGTTCCATCCGGTCCCGGGTGTCGGTGTCGCAGAGGTGCCTTACCCGGTCCAGGGCCAGGCTGATGGTGCCCGCGGGCCGGGACGCGATGTTCCCGGCGGCGACCGCGGCACCGAGTTCGGCGTGCACGGCAGGTAAGGGTTCGCCGGTGAAGCCCTGCCGGGGCAGCAGGTCCCCGGACAGGGACAGCCGGCGCCGGGCCTCCGCGGCGCTGATCCGTAACCGGGCCCGCAGGAATTCCCCGGTGTTCCGGTACCCGTCATCCACACCACACTCGACGCCGGCAGCGACCCCAGCCGCGCCCGCGTCCCCGGCCGAGTCGGCTGGGCGGGGCGAGCCAGCATCCCCGGTCCAGCCGGCCGAGCCAGCATCCCTGATCCAGCCGGCCGAGTCGGCTGGGCGGGGCGAGTCGGCATCCCCGGTCCAGCCGGCCGAGTCAGCTGGGCCGGCCGGGAATGCCGTGGCTGCGGCCGTGGCGGGGGAGCATGGCGTTTCGCGCCAGCCGGTGGTCCAGGAACTTGCCCGCTTCGCGGCGGTAGCTGCGGACTGCTTCCGGGTCCGGTCCACGGCGGCGGCCGCCACGAGCTGCAGGTACTCCACGACCCGGGAGGCTTCCTCCACCGTCCCGGCGAAATCAGAGGCGGCCTGGAACCCCAGCAACGCCGCATCCCCGACCGCCGTCAAACTCACAGCCCTAAGCGTGGCCAGGGCGTCATCCACGCCGGACTGCCCGGTCGGATCAGCAACCCGATCCGTGTTCTGGAAAGAAATGAAATTCCTGACGGCTTCCATGAACTAAATCTACCGACGGGGTCCGACATTTTAGTCCCATCACCGTGTGGGAACGGGCAACCCCTGGAATCCGGGGGTTCGGCTAGTTTAGGCCCCGTTTTCCAGGAATCGAGGCCGGCCAAACTGGGTGCGGACCCCGGGTGAGAAGAGGACGGAGTCGGGCGGCCCCTTGACCGTGATACCGGCCGCGGCGACCAGTTGATCCTCTACATGTGTCAGTTCCGCGTGGTACAGCGGCCACTCGGTGTGGGTGTTCGGAACGTACATGGTCCTGCCCCGGAACCTCGTATGCAGACCAAACCGGGCCGTGAGGTGAAGCGACAGCGGATCTGTCGCTTCGGCGTCGAGCTCCGGAGCCGCGGCGAAATCGCTCCGGGCCCCGCCCCGGAACCGCCGCACCCAGTATCCGGCCTGAGGCCCTCTCCGCCCGGGGTGTCCTGCCGTCGGAGCCGCCCCCGCCAGCGCCACCCCCGTCGGAGCCGCCCCCGCCAGCGCCACCCCCGTCGGAGCCGCCCCCGCCGACAGACCCACCCCCGCTGACGGAGTCAAGGTGCCCTCCCCGTGGAACCCGGCCCGCGACCAGACGTATGGGATTCCGGCCGCCCGCGCGGCCAGAACAACCGCGAGCCGGGTAGCATCCAAGCTCAGGAAGACGACGCCCCGGGTGCCGTTGGGCTCGCGGGAGTAAAGGCGCACGTTGATCTCATCGAAGCTCCCGAAGTAGGGGATACCTGGCCCGCGGCCCAGGCCGGCGCCCCGCATGCGGAATCCGATCAGCCCAACCCACGCGGACCCGTCAAAACTGTCCGGGACCACCCCTCGGGGCATGAACGGGGCGGCGACGGCATCTGCTATCCGCCAGTGCAGGAAAACAGCATCTTCCCAGCGCTGATCCATGATGGTCGGGGCTGGAAGTTCAGGGGCAAGGGGCCAAAGGTCAGGGCTCATCGGTCACGGTCCGTTAATTCAACGGCCGGGTGGCTTGGGGCAGCGCGCCACCTGCCAGCAGCTCGGCGGTGGCATCGGCCAAAGCGGTCAGCGCCACGCGCTGGGTCCATGGGCCGTAGGAAATCCGTGCCACGCCAAGGTCCTGGAGCTTGGCGGGCGCCAGGGAACCGGGGACGTTGATGACGGAGATCTTGTTCCAGCCGATGCCGTCCACCAGTGCGGTAACAGTCGCCTCGTCCAGGAGGCCGGGCACAAACACGGTGGCGGCCCCGACGTCGAGGAACGCCCGGCCGCGCTCGATGGCATCGGCCAGCACCACCGAGGAGTCCCGGTCCTTGCCCTGAAGGAAAGCGTCGGTGCGGGCGTTGAGCACGAATTCGATGCCCTCCGCTTCGGCCGCACGTACCACCGAGCTCATCTGCGCGACGGCGTCGTCGAACGGCCGCATCTGATCCTCGATGTTGGCGCCGACGATGCCGACGCCGATGGCCTTGCGCACTGTCTCGCCCGGGTTGCCGTACCCGGATTCGAGGTCGGCGCTGACGGGCAGCGTAGTGGCAGCGGCGATTCGCCGGACGGCGTCGATCATTTCGTCCAGTGGAATGTTTTCCCCGTCCGCGTAGCCCTGCGAAGCGGCGATGGAGTGGCTGGCCGTGGCCAACGCGGCGGTGCCCGGGACATCAGTGACCACCTTGGCGGAGATGGCGTCCCAGACGTTAACCACCTGGAGAAGTTCGGGGGCCCGGTGGAGCCGCAGGAGTTCGGTGGCCTTGGAAGCGAGGGAAGAAACAGTTTCGGTCATGTCCTGAGCCTAGCGGTCGCCTGAGACGCACAGCTGTTCAGCCGGCCGGTGACGGGGCGGCAGCGCCCTCGGGTTCCTTCTGCCACGGCCAGCGGCCGGTGATCTCAAGTTCAAGGGAGAAACTCAGGAACGTTCGGATCAGCACGATGATGGCCAGGACGCCCACGCTTTCGAAGGTGGGCGTGACGGCCACCGTCCGGATAATGTCCGCCGCGACCAGCAGCTCCAGCCCGAGCAGAATCGATCGGCCCAGCAACTGGCGGTACGAGCGGTACAAGGACAGCGGCGCGTATCCTTCCGGCAGCTTCCGCGGCTGATAACCGCGCAGCGCCATAGGCAGCGACACAAGGGCGCCGAGCACCATCACGGCCACACCGGCCATGTCCATGAACTCGCCGACCGTCTGGATCATGTCTTTGAATTCCATGGTTCCCCTCTGAAGGATTGGGTGGGTGAATCGGACAAGGCCTTAGGGGTGCCGGACTCCGGCTCCGGTAAGGATAGCCCGGTACCCCTCACGGAACCCGGGGTATTGGAATTCGAAGCCAGTGCTGCGGAGCAGCGCATTGCTGCACCGCTTGTTACCGCCGCGAGACGGCTCACCGCGACCCTGCGAAGTCCGGGACGGCTCACCGCGACCCTGCGAAGTCCGGGACGGCTCACCACGACCCTGCGAGGTCCCGCCCGTTCCGCTTTGTTCTGCCGCGTCCGACGGCGGTCGGGGCAGTCCCAGCTCGGCAGCCAGGAAACCCAGCACCTCGCCAAGCTCACAAGGTTCGTTGTCGACGCCCAGATAGACTGGCGCTGGAACAGTTTCCATGGTGCACAGGCGCACGATCGCGGCGGCGGCATCGTCCCGGTGGATGCGGTTAGTGAAGCGTGACTCCGCCGGGATCACCGCCGAGCCCCCGCGGACCTGGTCAATGAGCCGGGTCCGGCCCGGGCCGTAGATCCCGCCGAGCCGCAGCACCACCGGAGTAATCCCGGTGCCGCTCAACCGGCGGGAGAGAAGCTCCTCCGCCTCCCGGATGATGCGGCCCGAGAACCCGCCAGGTTCCGGCGTCGTGCGTTCATCGATCCAGTTCCCGCCGGCGTCGCCATATACGGCGGTCGAGGAGACAAAAACCACCCGTCTAACGGGAGCGCCGGAGGCGAGGATGGCGTCGACAACATTGGACAGCCCGTCCACATAGGCCGCCCGGTAGGCAGCCTCGGTGGGGGAGTCCGCTGCAACAGCGACGACGACGGCGGAAGTGTCGGCCGGTACGGGCGGCAGTTCGTCCGAGCTCAGGTCAGCCGCCACGCCTTCGATCGCAGCCGGAAGTTTTTCCGGCGAACGCCGCCAGCCCACCACCCGGTGGCCCGCCTTCGCGAACCGCAGCCCCGCTTCAGTGCCCAGATCGCCGCAACCGGCCATAAGTACAGTCATGCTGGCAAGTCTGCCAGTTTTCGGCCGCCGGGGGTGCCAGTCCGCGGGCTACGGTGCCGGAATCGGGAAGAACACCCGCGGGTCCTGCAGCAGTGCCGGGTAGTCAAAGGCGGCGCGGTCCAGGATCTCGTCCACCTTGAAGTTCCGCGCGAAGCGGCCGTCAACAGTGATGGGACGGCCTAGGACCTTGCCGACGGCGAAGGACGCGCCGCCGTCGAACGGGATGGCGATGACGGAGTTGCCCGGAAGGGTGTTGAATGCCTCCTCCTGGTGCTGGCGCTTGCGCGTGGGCTTCTTCACGAGCTGCTTGGGCGGGAGCTTGCGCACCTTGGGCCGTCGTGAGCCGGAATCGGCATAGACGAATTGGTAATCCTCGTCCTCGGTCGGAGCAGTTTTGGCCTTGCCCGCGGGCGGAAGGCTGACGGTGTCCACTTTCTCCGGTTCCGTGTTATCCAGGGGCTGGCGGAGCACCCAAATGCGGTCGCCGATAGGGTCCTCCGGCAGCAGTTCCAGCCTGGGCTCGGGCCAGACGTATTCGAGGTCCAGGTCCGCGTCCGGGAACAACGGCCCGTAGAACCGCGGGTCCTTGGCCACCAGCCGGGAACGGTGGCTCAGGTGCAGCTCGGCTGCCCCGAGCCACGGGGGCATCGGAATTTTCTTAGCGTAATCCGGGTGCGCCGCCTGGGGTGCGAATTCCATGATCTTCTCGCGCGTGGTGTCCTGGCCGCCGCGGGCCGTCCACTCATCCACCATGGCCAAGCCATAAAGAGTTAAGGCGGGGACGTACCCCATCCACATCCGGATGGCTGGGTGCGACTGCCAGCCGTACTCCGGGATCACCAGCGCACGCAGGGTCTGCAGGGCTTCAACGCGCTGCTTGCCGAGGCGGGCGCGGTCCAAAACCGCGGCGCTCTGCTGGAAATCGGGGAAGGGGAGAAAAGTCTGCATCTCTCCAGTTTGAGGCCACAGAGCCAATGCACCAATTAAGGACTGCTGCAGGTGAGCGCCTTCACAATTCGGAACGGAACAGACAGCACGTGAAACCGGCGCGTAAACTAGCACGACACAGTCCTGCCGCCCCGGAGACACGCCATGCCAATGAAGCCAGCAAATGAATCACGGGTGCAGTCTGCGCCCAGCCAACTCCCCAAGTACGGGCTCATGCTGGGCCCGGAAGCCCACGGAATCCTGGTGCTGGAGGAATTCATCCTCGATCCGGCGGCCGCCCGCAAGGAACAGCACGGCTTCCGGACAGCCTTGGCCGCCTTAGCGCTGACCATGCGGCGAATCCTTGCCTTCCGGCTCCTCATCGCCGCGGTGGCGGTCGCGAACCTTCCGCTGTTCCTGCTCTCCAGCGGTTGGGAAATCTACGCCGTCTCGCTCACCCTTGTGGTGGCGGTCCATGCAGCGGTGTCCTGGCTGAACCGTCACGAACCCCAGATCCGGCAGCGGCGGATGCTCGAACTGCACCTCAACCGCGAGAAAAGCGACAACTACCGCAAAGTCCGCGACGCCGTGAAATACGTTATCGATGCCCCCGCCCGGATGAACGAGAACCTTTACCTCGAGCTGCTGGTCGCCAAGCGCGTGGCGTTGCACCTCGCCATGGGCACGGTCGCGCTGTTGGACACGAGCGATGACACCGCCTGGAAGGTGCAGATCATCCGGGAAATTCCGCGGGCCGCTCAGGTCTGACTGCTGACCGGCTCCTTTACCGCCACCGAAGCCGGCAGTAAGTGAAACTGGCCGCGACTTAGGCCAACAACACCACGCAGACAGCACGACGCCGGAGGGTTCCCCTGGGGGAACGCTCCGGCGTCGTGGGTGAAGCGCCGCTAACGAGAGCGGAAGGGCCCGAATCAGGCCGGAAGCTGCAGCACCTGGCCCGGGAACACCAGGTTCGGGTTGGTGATGGTGGCTGCGTTGGCGTCAGCCAACTGCTGCCAACCGCCGGTGATGTTGAGCTTGTCGGCGATCTTGCTCAGGGTGTCGCCGCTCTGGATGGTGTAGCTTTCCCCGCTCAGGGCGACGGCGGCAGCATGCCGCGGCGCCTGCACAGCAGCCTTGGGTGCGGCAACCTTCGGTGCGGCAACCGGTGCGGCAGCCCTGGGTGCTGCGGCCTTCGGTGCTGCCTTGGCGGGCACCTTGGCCTGGTCAGGAACTGCTGCGGGTGCCTTAACGACCGGCACGCTCTGCGGAGCGATGGCCCCGCCGCTCAGGCCCAGCTTGGCGGAGCAGGACGGCCATGCGCCCCAGCCCTGGCCGGCCTGAACCCGCTCGGCTACGGCGATCTGCTGCTCACGGCTGGCGTTGGCTGCTGAGCCGGTACCGCCGTAGGCTGCCCACGTGCTGGGAGTGAACTGCAACCCGCCCGAGAAGCCGTTGCCATTGTTGATGGCCCAGTTTCCGCTGCTTTCGCACTGTGCCAGGGAATCCCAGACGGAAGCGTTAGTGGCGGTGGGGACAGCTGCGTTGGCAGCCGACGCGGACAGGGCGACGCCGGCGATCGAGACGGCGGCAAAAGTGATGCCACGGCGCGCGGCAGTGCTGTAGGTGGATTTCTTCATGGGTTTGATGCTCCTGAGGGCCACCGGCGCTCGGTCCGTCCCCGGACGTTAACGCGCTACTGCCCGCCCCTGACAAGTAGAGGTCATTACGGTAGCTACCGGTCGGGCAGTATCTGGTGGTGGCAGCACCGGGCATTCATACCCGGTACCCGGGCACGCATACCAGACTAAGGCAGGAACCCGCCGTTATCAAGCTGTTATTTCTCGCCGTGTTCCGGAGACTCGGCCGCTGGCAGCGCCCCCGCACCGGGCTCAGCCGCCGAGCACCTCGGCGAGATATGGGGCCGTCCGGCTCTTCTTCGACCCCGCAACCTCGCCGGGTGTTCCCACCGCGATGATCTTGCCGCCGGCGTCTCCGCCGGCCGGCCCGAGGTCAATGACCCAGTCCGCTGCCGCCACCACGTCCATCTCATGCTCCACCACAATCACCGTGTTGCCTGCGTCAACCAGCCGGTGGAGCTGGGCCATGAGGAGCTCGACGTCGGCCGGGTGCAGACCCGTGGTGGGCTCGTCCAGCAGGTAGAGCGAGTGGCCGCGCTGGGCGCGCTGGAGTTCGGTGGCGAGCTTGATGCGCTGGGCTTCGCCGCCGGAGAGCTCGGTGGCCGGCTGGCCGAGCCGAAGGTAGCCGAGGCCCACCTCGCGCAGCGTCTGCAGGCTCCGGGCGGCGGCGGGCACCGCGTCCAGGAATTCAGCGGCAGCGTTGACGGTCATGCCAAGGACCTCGGCGACGTTCTTGCCGCGGTAGGTCACCTCGAGGGTTTCCGGGTTGTAGCGCGAGCCGTGGCAGACCGGGCAGGGACCGTAGCTGCCGGGCAGGAACAAGAGCTCCACGGCGACGAAGCCCTCACCCAGGCAGGTCTCACAGCGGCCGCCAGCGACGTTGAAGGAAAAGCGCCCGGCGCCAAAGCCGCGGGCCTTCGCCTCGTCCGTTGCGGCGAACTCCTTGCGGACGGCGTCGAACAATCCGGTGTAGGTGGCGAGGTTGGAGCGGGGCGTGCGCCCGATCGGCTTCTGGTCCACCTTGACCAGCCGGTCCAGCCGGTCCAATCCGGTGACCGGGCCGACGGTGAGCGGTTCGGCGGATTCGCCGGCCTCGGCTTCCAGGTCCTCCGGCGCGACCCCGGGCGCGTCGGCGTCCGGATGCAGGTGTGCGCCGACAACCTCGGCGAGGACCTGGTTGACCAGGGTGGACTTGCCGGAGCCGGACACGCCGGTGACTGCGGTCAGGACGCCGAGCGGAAAATCGGCGTCGAGCTCGCGCAGGTTGTGGCGGGTGATGTCGCGCAATTCCAGCCAGCCGTCAGCTGGCCGGCGGGTGCGCCCCGCACCGGAGCCATCCGTACCGGAGCCGTCCGCACCGGAGCCGTCCGCACCAGCGCCGTCCGGGAACAGGAACGGCCGGGTGACGGATGATTCCACCTCAGCGAGCCCGGCCACCGGCCCGCTGTAGAGCACCTCGCCGCCGCCCTCACCGGCGCGCGGGCCCACGTCCACCAGCCAGTCGGCGCGGCGGACGATGTCCATGTTGTGCTCCACCACGAACACCGAGTTACCGGAGGACTTGAGCTGGTCCAGGACCGCGAGGAGGGGTTCGGCGTCGGCGGGGTGCAGGCCGGCGGAGGGCTCGTCCAGGACGTAGATCACACCGAAGAGGCCGGAGCGCAGCTGAGTGGCGATCCGCAGGCGCTGCATCTCACCGGGGGAAAGCGTGGGGGTGGACCGGCCCAGCGCGAGGTAGCCCAGGCCGAGGTCCAGGAGAACGGTGACGCGTTGCAGCAGGTCGCGGGTGATGGCGACAGCCACCTCATTGGACTCGCCGGAACTCTGCTTGCGGGACGCGGTCTCCGTGGCCGTCAACTCGGTGGTGGGGCGGATGATTTCGGCCAGTTCCGTCATGGGGACACCGTTGAGGTCTGCGATGGTCCGGCCGGCGAAGGTCACGGCCAGTGCGGCCGGGGTCAGTCCGGCGCCGCCGCAGACCGGGCACGGTCCGGTTTCCATGAAGCGCAGCACGCGGTCGCGCATGCTGGTGCTTTTGGAATCGGCGAGGGTGTGCAGGACGTAGCTTTTAGCGCTCCAGAAACGGCCCTTGTACGGCTTCGCCACCCGGTCCCGTTGCGGTGTCACCTCCACGACGGGCTGTTCTTCGGTGAAGAGGATCCAGTCGCGGTCTTTTTTGGGCAGTTTCCGCCAGGGTGTGTCGACGTCGTAGCCGAGATGGGTGAGGATGTCGCGGAGGTTTTTGCCCTGCCAGGCGCCGGGCCACGCGGCGATCGCGCCGTCGCGGATGCTCAGCGAGGTGTCCGGGACCAGGGAGGATTCGGTGACGGTGTGCGCGATGCCCAGGCCGTGGCATTTCGGGCAGGCGCCGGCGGCGGTGTTGGGGGAGAAGGCGTCCGAGTCGAGCGGGCTTGCGCCCTCGGGGTAACTGCCGGCGCGGGAGAAGAGCATGCGCAGGGAATTGGAGAGCGTGGTGACAGTCCCCACGGTGGACCGGGAGCTGGGCGTCCCGCGTCGCTGTTGAAGCGCGACGGCGGGCGGCAGCCCCGTGATCATCTCCACCTTGGGGTTGTGGCCCTGCTGGATCAGCCGGCGGGCGTAGGGGGCTACGGACTCGAAGTAGCGGCGCTGGGCTTCGGCGTAGATGGTGCCGAAGGCCAGGGAGGACTTCCCGGAACCGGAAACCCCGGTGAACGCGACAATCGCGTCGCGGGGCACGTCGACGTCCACGTTCCGCAGGTTGTTCTCTCGGGCGCCGCGGACACGGACAAAACCGTCGGCGGGGGAGTCGGCGTTCAGCCCTGGAATGGCGGGGCCGGGCGGATTGGAAGCCTGCTGATCATTGCGCATCCTATCGACTCTATCCGGGTCCGGTGCTGGCGGGCATATCCTTACCGAATGGAAACTAACGACGGCCCCGCCGCCACCGAGGGCGCCGCACCGGACAGCTCAGCAACAGCCGACATTGAAGTGCACGAATTTGCCGAGATTCCCGAGGAGGTGCACGGTCCGCTGCCGGTCGCGGAACTCCACCTGCATATCGAGGGAACGCTTGAGCCCGACCTGATCTTTGCGCTCGCGGAACGCAACGGAATCCGGCTGCCGTATGCGGACCTGGACGAACTGCGCTCCCGCTACGAGTTCACGGATCTGCAATCGTTCCTGGACCTTTACTACGCCAATATGGCCGTGCTGCAGACCGAGCAGGACTTCGCCGACATGACCCGGGCGTACCTGAGCCGGGCGGCGCTCGCCGGGGTCCGGCACGCCGAAATCATGCTCGATCCGCAGGCGCACCTGTCCCGCGGCGTGGCCCTGGCGACCTGCGTGAACGGCGTGGCATCGGTGCTGGCCAACTCCTTTGAGGAGTTCGGGATCTCCACCCTGCTCATCGCCGCCTTCCTGCGGGACCAGTCCGAGGATTCGGCGCTTGAGGTGCTGGAGCAGCTGCTCGCCATGAATGCGCCGATCGCCGGCATCGGCCTCGACTCGGCCGAGGTAGGCAACCCGCCAGCCAAGTTCCAGCGGCTGTTCGCGCGGGCCAAGGACGCGGGGCTGCACCGGATAGCGCACGCCGGGGAGGAGGGCCCGGCGTCGTACATTATCGATGCGCTGGAACTACTGGACGTGGAACGGATTGATCACGGCATCCGCTGTATGGACGATCCCGAGCTGGTGGAGCGGCTGGTGGAGGACCTGGTGCCGCTGACGGTGTGCCCGCTGTCCAACGTCCGGCTCCGCGCTGTGGACACCATGGCCGACCACCCGCTGCCGGCCATGCTCGCCGCCGGTTTGAACGTCAGCGTGAACTCGGACGATCCCGCCTATTTCGGCGGATACGTCGATGACAACTTCGCGCAGCTGAAGTCGGTGATTGGTCTGTCCGAATTCGACTGCGTACGGATGGCCGCGAACTCGATCCGGTCCTCATTTGCCAGCGAGGACCGGAAGACCGAGCTGCTGGCTGATCTGGCGGCGTCCGGCCACTGACCCGCGCTGGTCAAAGCGGGCCAGCGTTAGCTGTCGATGCTGCCCATGTCCGGGTAGCGTGCGCCCGCTGTCGCCCCGGCCGGTGCGAGTTCGTCCAACCGGTCAAGGTCCGCGGCGGTGAGTTCGACGTCGAGGGCGCCCAGGTTCTCCTGCAGGCGGTTTCGCTTCTTGGTGCCCGGAATGGGAACGATGTGCGCGCCCTGGGCCAGCAGCCAGGCAAGCGCCAGCTGAGCCGGGGTGCAGCCCTTCTGATCCGCCAGCGCCTTGACCCGGTCCACGAGTCGGAGGTTGCGGGTGAAGTTTTCGCCTTGGAAACGAGGGGAGTGCCGGCGGAAATCGTCCTCCGCGAAGTCGTCCGGGCTCCGGAACTGCCCGGTCAGAAAGCCGCGGCCCAGCGGGCTGTAGGGGACAAAACCGATGCCCAGCTCGGCGAGCACTGGAAAGGTCTTGGTCTCAGGCTCCCGTTCCCAGAGCGAGTATTCGGACTGCAAGGCGGCGATGGGGTGCACCGCATGGGCGCGGCGCACGGTGTCGGCGCTGGCTTCGGACAAGCCCAGGTGCCGGACTTTGCCGGCCTGCACCAGCTCCGCCATGGCGCCGACGGTTTCCTCGATCGGGACTGTCTTGTCCACGCGGTGCTGGTAGTACAGATCGATGTGGTCGACGCCCAGCCGCTGCAGGCTCGCGTCGCAGGCTGCCCGTACGTAGTCGGGGGAGCCGTTGATGCCGACCCAGGAGCCGTCGGCCCGGCGTTCATTGCCGAACTTGGTGGCGAGGACCACGTCCTCGCGCCGGCCCGCGATGGCGCGGCCCACCAGCTCCTCGTTGGTGAAGGGGCCGTACATATCCGCGGTGTCCAACAGGCTGCCGCCTACGTCGAGGAAGGCGTGGATGGTGGCGGTGGCCTCGGTGTCATCTGGCTGGCCGTAGAACTCGCTCATCCCCATGCACCCCAAACCCAAGGGTGAGACGGTGAGCGTACCGAGCGTGCGGGTTTCCATGGGGTCTCCTCAGGAGGACGGAAAGGGAGCGGCATCCGGTGCGGGATCGTGCTGCCGGAAGGACCGCCGGGGCAGACCGCCACTCTAAGCCCGCCCGCCCGGAGGCACAACGCCCGGCCCTGCCGGGTCGCCGCCTGCCGGGTCGCCGCCTGCCGGGTCGCCGCCTGCCCGGTTCACCAGCGGCGAAGGATGCGCCGGGCGGCACCGCACGGCATAGTGCAGGTATGACCACGACTCGACACCGCAGTGCGGCCGCACTGGTGCGGGTGATGCCAGGGCTCGACGCCGCCGCGACGTACCGGGGCAGTTGGTTCTGGAAGGACATCGTCGCCGGCATCGTCCTGGCGACGCTCCTGGTCCCCCAGGGCATGGCCTACGCCGTGCTGGCAGGGCTGCCGCCGATCACGGGGCTCTACACCACGGTCCTCTGCCTGCTCGCCTATGCAGTTTTCGGCCCCTCCCGGATCCTGGTGCTGGGCCCGGACTCCGCGCTGGGCCCACTGATCGCAGCGACGGTCCTGCCGATCGTCGCGTCCGACGGCGACCCGCAGAAAGCGGTGGCGCTGGCGTCATTGCTCGCCCTGATGGTCGGTGTCCTCATGATCCTCGCCTCGGTGGCCCGGCTGGGTTTCATCGCGGACCTTATTTCCAAGCCCACCATGATCGGTTACATGAACGGTCTCGCGGTCACGATTCTGGTCAGCCAGCTGCCCAAGCTCTTCGGGTTCTCGGTGCAGGCCGACGGCTTCGTCGGTGACCTCACCGGCTTCAGCCAAGGCCTGGCCAGGGGCGAAACCGTGGTGGCCGCGGCCGCCGTCGGGATCGCCGGGATTGTGCTGGTCCTGGCGTTGCAGCGGTGGCTGCCCAAAATCCCGTCGGTGCTCGTGATGGTGGTGCTCGCGATCGGTGCCGCGACGGTCCTGAATCTCGCGGATCGGGGTGTTTCACTCGTCGGGGAGCTTCCGCAGGGCTTCCCGCCGTTCACGATCCCCTCGCTGGAGCTCGCCGACGTCGCCCTGATGTCCGCCGGCGCCCTGGGAATTGCGCTGGTGTCACTGACGGACACGATTTCGACGGCGACGTCGTTCGCCGCACGCACCCGTCAGGAAGTCCGCGGCAACCAGGAGATGATCAGCATCGGTGCAGCCAACCTGGCGGCGGGACTTTTCCAGGGCTTCCCCGTCAGCACCAGCGCCTCCCGGACAGCGGTCGCGGAGCGCGCGGGCTCGAAGACCCAGCTCACCGGCGTGACCGGTGCCGTCCTGATCCTGCTCATGCTGGTGCTGCTGCCGGGGCTGTTCCGGAACCTGCCCCAGCCGGCGCTGGCGGCCATCGTGATCACCGCGTCGGTATCACTCGCGGACGTCCCGGGCAGCGTGCGTCTTTGGCGGCAGCGCAAAAGCGAGTTTCTGCTGTCGGCTGCGGCCTTGCTCGGGGTGGTGCTGCTGGGGGTGCTGCCCGGCATCGGCATTGCGGTGGGCCTTTCCATCCTCAACATCTTCCGCCGGGCCTGGTGGCCGTACGAGACGGTGATCGGCCGCGTCCCGGGAGTGGAGGGCTTTCACGACGTGCACGTCCACCCGGACGCCAAGCACCTGCCCGGCCTCGTGATTTACCGCTTCGACGCCCCGTTGTTCTTCGCCAACGTCAGGCCGTTCCGCGAAAACGTGCGGCGGCTGGCGCGCGCCGATCCTAAACCGCGGTGGATCGTCATCGCGGCCGAGCCCATCACCGACGTCGACACCACAGCCTCGGACGTGCTCCTTGAGCTGGACCGCGAGCTGAATGCGCAGGGCACGTCGTTGGTGTTCGCGGAGCTCAAGCACGGCGTCCGGGAGAAGTTCGAACGCTACGAACTGACCCGCGAGATCGAACCGCGCCACTTTTACCGCACCGTCGACGCCGCCGTGGCCGCCTACGTTGCCGAGACCGGCGCCCAATGGAGCGCCGGGGAGTGAACCCGCGGCCCCGCGGGTGGTGCCGGTGGCGGTTACCGTGCGGGAACGGGCTTCGCGAGCGTGCGGCGCAGGAGGGTGGCCGTCAGCCAGGTGACCGCGCTGCACACCGCAGCGCCCCAGGCGATGTCGGTCACGGCCACCAGGACGGGGAAGCCTTTGAGGACGGCGAGCGCGGTGAGCGCCCACGTGGCGTAGGTGAAGAAGCCGAACAGTGCGGCTCCCTGCACCCGCTGCCGCATCGTGGTGGCGGCGTTGTTGGGCCGGACCCCGTAGTGCACGATGCCCGCGACGTAGACCAGGTAGAACACGACGGCGCCGGCCAGGTTCACGCTGGGGGCGAGCAGGTCACCGATCTGGCTTTCGTACTGCCGGTTTGCCACGGTGCTGATCCAGGCGACGTCGATGACGGCGAAGATGACGGCGGTGGCTGCGTAGGTCAACAGCCACTTTTTAGTGCGGTGGTTCATGCTTGGCTCCTTGGGTCGGCGTACAGCTTGTCCACGATGTGGTGGGCGCGTTCGGTGAAGGCGCCGCGTTTGAGTTTCATGGTGGGGGTCACGATGCCGTTGGCTTCGCTGAGGTCCGTGAGCAGGAGCACAAAGCGGCGGACCTGCTCGGACCGGGCGATCTTCGCGTTCGCGGCGGACACGGCCTTCCCGATCGCGCTGAGGAGCCGCACGTCATCGATCTGGACGGCACCGCCGTCGTCGGGGATCTGCAGGCCGGTGAGGTCGGCGATGCCCTCCCGTTCCGCCCACGCCGCGACGGACTCCGGGTCCAGCAGCACCAGGCCGCCCAGATAGGGTTTGCCCTCTCCGACCATCACGGCGTGGGCCACGAGGGGGTCGCCCTCCACGTAGCCCTCCCAGATGGCGGGGGAGATGGTCTTGCCGCCCGCGGTGACAATGACGTCCTTGATCCGGCCGTTCAGGGTCAGGCTTCCGGACTCGTCCAGTTCGCCAAGGTCTCCGGTGTGGAAGAACCCGTCCGTGAACGCGTCGGCGTTGTCGGCCCGCCTGCGGTAGCCGGCAAACACTCCGACGCCGCGGGCCAGCACCTCGCCCCGGTCGGAGATCCGCACCGTGGTGCCCGGCATCGGAACGCCCACCGATCCGGCCCGGATGGACCCTGGCATGTTGCCGGTCAGCGGGGCGGTGGTCTCGGTGAGGCCATAGCCCTCCACCACCGGCAGGCCGAGGCCACGGAAGAAAAGGGACAGCTCGGCGTCGAGGGCGGCGGCACCGGACAGCAGGTAATCCAGGCGCCCGCCCATCAGCGTCCGGAGCCGGGCGTAGAACAGCCGGTCAAAGAGCGCATGCCTGACCCGCAGCCCCAGCCCTGGCCGGGTGGCCGGGTCGGCGTCACGGGCTTGCGCAAACCTGCCCCAGGCAACCGCGGTGCCCTGCGCCGATGCCCACACCGGTCCCAGGTGTTTCTGCGCCGCGGCCGCCGCTGCGGAAGCCTGGATCTTCTGGAGCACACGGGGAACCACCACCAGGAACGTTGGTTTCAGGACGCCCAGGGCAGGCACCACGTCCCGGGGATCGGATAAATGGGCAATGCGCATGCCGTTGGCCAGGCAGGTCAACTGCAGACCACGGGCCAGCACGTGGGCCATCGGCAGGAAGATGATGGTGTTGCCGCCCTCGCGGACCACACCGGTGTAAGCCGCGGCCACGTTTAGGACCTGGCCTACGAAGTTGCCGTGCGTGATGAGCGCACCCTTGGGCGCGGCCGTGGTGCCGGAGGTGTACACGATGGTCGCAACCGAGTCGAGGCCTGCGAGCAGGCGCCGTTCCTCCACCGCGGCATCGGAAATTCCGGCGCCGCGGGCCACAAGGTCGGCCAGGTCCGCGCCCGGCCTGACGTCCATGGTCCAGATCCCCAGACCCGGAATTCCGGCTTCCGCGAAACCCACCTCCAGCAGGGCGGCATGCCCGGCGGTGCCGGCGATTGCCAGCCGTACCCCGGCGTCGGCGAGGATCGCGGTCACCTGGGGCGCGGCGGATGTCTCGTAGACCGGGACCACGACGGCGCCGGCGAACCACGCGGCCATGTCGGCCAGCGCCCACTCATACCGGGTGGGAGACATGATGGCGAGGGATTCCCCGGGTTCGATGCCCGCGGCGAGCAGGCCTTTAGCCAGGGCCCGCACCTCGTCAACAAATTGCCGGGTGGTCACCTGGCGCCACGGTTCGGTAACCGCGGCTCCCGCGGCGCGTACCTCGAAGGCAACGTGGTCCGGGGAGGTCCGGTAGCGTTGCAGGAGCAACTCGGTGGCGTTGCGGTGACCGGACGGCTCAACCAGCAGCGGGGTGCTGAACTCTTTCATCGGGCGTCCTTTTCGGAAAGTGCGTGCAGGTGATCGCGCATCAGGAGCTGGGCGGCGTCGAGGAAGTCCGTGACGACCCTCTGGTCTGCGGCCGGCAGGGCCCGGAGGTGTTCGTTGGTGGCGGTCATGAGCGGCAGCATCAGGCTCATAATCCTGGTGAACGATGTTGCTGTGGCGTTCACCTGGACCTGGCGGCGGTCTTCGGTACTGCGGCGGCGCGCAACGTAGCCGCGGGACTCCAGCCGGCTGACGATGGCGGTGGTGGTGGCGGGGGTGGCGCCCAGTTCTTCGGCGAGTTTGCCCACGGTGACCGGCCCTGACAGTCCGAGCACGGACAGTGCGCGGAAGTCCGTGAGGTTCAGCCCCATGCCGCGGGCGATCTCCCACTCGGTTTCGTTGGCGAGGGTGAACAGGCTTTGCAGGGCCAGCGTGGCCGGGTGGTGCTGCGACGCGGTCATGTCCACTCCTTGGGGGTCCGGATCCCGGGATTCGTCAAGCTAGTTCGATGATCTATTATTCAATCCTATTTGATTATCTATTAGGATGGCTAAAACTGCTGTTGCCCGGACCTCCGTTTCCAGCCGACATGGCCGCGGCCCGCTCCGCGGATGAAAGGGATTCCTCGTGAAGGATTCATACCGTAAGTCGCTCATCGCCCTACCTCTGGTGGTGCTGCTGGCGGCACTCGTGGCCGTGGCAGGCTCCCAGGGCGGCGCTACGCTGGGCGGGATCCCCGTCTTCGCCCTGGCGGTGGGGGCGGCGTTCCTCATCCAATGGCTGGTGTTCATCCCCTCCTTCAAGGCCCAGACCGAGAAGTTCTACGACCTGACCGGCTCACTGACCTATATCGCCATCACCGTGCTGCTGGTCCTGCTCACGCCCGGGATCGACGCGCGGGCACTGCTGCTGGCGGCTCTGGTCCTCATCTGGGCGATCCGACTGGGAAGCTTCCTGTTCCGCCGGATCAGCAAAGCCGGCAAGGATGACCGCTTTGACGAGATCAAGCCGTCGTTCGTGCGGTTCCTCAACGTGTGGACAATCCAGGGTCTCTGGGTGGTCTTCACGGCCGCAGCTGCCTGGGTGGCCATTACATCGGCGACCCGGGTGGGGCTTGACTGGTTCGCGCTGGTCGGCTTCCTCGTCTGGGCACTCGGGTTCGCCATCGAGGCCATGGCGGACCTGCAGAAGAGCCGCTTCAATGCCGAATCCGCCAACAGAGGCAAGTTCATCTCCACCGGACTGTGGTCCAAGTCCCGCCACCCGAACTACTTCGGCGAGATCCTGCTGTGGATCGGCGTCGCCATCATCGCCGCTCCGGCACTGGAGGGCTGGCAATGGGTGGCGCTGATCTCGCCGGTCTTTGTCATCCTGCTGCTCACCAAGGTCAGCGGTGTGCCGCTGCTGGAGAAGAAGTCCGACAAGAAGTGGGGCGGCCAGGCCGACTATGAGGCCTACAAGAAAAACACCCCAGTTCTCATCCCCAAGCTCTAACCCCAACGGGGCCAGCTGCGGCCCGTGGCGGCGCCCCTGCCGGGCCGCAGCTTACCCCGCGTTGTATTGCTACTGGCGGGTACTGGGTGTGTGACCGTCGCGGACGCCCGGTTCGGATGTAATAGTGGGTGACGACACACAGAGTTAACCGCTCCCGACTCGCGGAAACTCGTCGATCCTTGGCAAAATGCAGGTGGATCAATTGTTCTAGAGGAGACCCATGGGCGCGAACACTGCCGAAAACACCACCCGTCGACTGAAGACTGTACTGGACGTCCTCGCTGAGGGCGTGTGGACCGGTGAGAAACTGAACGCCGGCGCCGTGCTGGGTGAGGCAATCACCCGCGTACCGCTCAACGATTTCGAACGCGAGCTACTCAGCGGCGGAATTCCACGCGGCCACAAGACGCTGACCACCGCCACCGCAAAGCTGGTCAAGGCCGGCTGGCTGGTCAAGGGCCGTGCGGGCTGGACCATCACCGAGGACGGCCAGCGGGCCACCGTCGCGTTCGCTGACCCCGCCGCGTTCGGCGCAGCGCTCGACGCCGGAACCCCGGTTCCGGCCGAGACACCCCTCCCGTCGGCCCCTGCCGGCAAGTCCGCTGCCGACGCCGCACCCAAGGCCGACTCCTCCGTCGGCGAGAAGATCGCCGGCAAGGCCGCCAAACTGGTCGAAGAAGCCGTCGCTCCCGTCGCCAAGGCAGTCCGTAAGCGCAAAGCCCCGGCCGCCAAGGCCCCGGCAGAAACCCCGGCCGCCGAGCCTGCACCGGTTTCTAAGCCCGCTCCGGCGGCAGAGGCCACCCCGGCCGCCGCCCCGGAAGCAGCAGCCGAGACCATCGAGCAGCCGGCCGCGGTGGCAGTGGCCGGTGATTTCAACATCCTGCTGGGCGCCCCCGCCAACTGGGCCCCGCAGTACGACGAATCCCAGATGGAGCTGGACCTCGTCGATCAGCTCTGGAAGCTGGCAGCGAACCTTCCGGCCGGTTCCTACACCTTCAAGATCGCGCTCAACCGCTCCTGGGACGAGAACTACGGCGCCTTCGGTGCCTTCGATGGCCCCAACCACGAAGTCCACCACTCGGGCGGCCAGCTGGTCATCCATTACAACCACCAGACCCACGACATCGTCCTGCTGTAGCTGGCGGCACGCTTACTTCCTGGCGATGCGCAAAAGACCCCTCGACACCCGGATACGGGCGCGAGGGGTCTTTTGCGCATCGCGGGCACTTTCGCGTGCCACGTCGGGGCTGGCGGAGCTCCCCGTCTGACGATTCGCGCGAAGCCCGGGCTAGAACCGGGTGGGGTCCGGGCCCGGCGGAACCGGACCGGGATCGGGCACGGGGGACGGTCCTGGCATGGGAAAGGGGCCGGGGGTTGGTGCCGGGCCAGGCTCCGGAATGGGTGCCGGCGGAGGTACCGGGCCGGGCTCCGGTGGAAACGGGTTCCCGGGCGGGGGCTCGGGCGTGGTGGGCCCGGGTTCCGGCGGGAACGGCCCAGGTTCGAAGGGCGGTGGAATGGTCATGGCAGGCTCCTTCACTTGGTTCAGCTCGGATGGGATGCTTCGGCGCGGAACACCTTCAGTTCCCACGGCCGCAGATGCAGCCGGGGAACCGCAGCGTCGGCGGGGTAATTGGCCAGGACCAGTTCCGCGCTGTCCCACGCGAGCGGAACGTCGGCGCCGTCGAGCGCCACCTGCTGGTCCTGACCGGAGAAGTTGCCCAGCACCAGCAGCTTGGTATCCGGCAGCGAGCGCACGAAGGCGTAGACGTGCTCGTCCCGGGGCAGCAGCATGGTGAAATCCCCGTGCGAGACGACCGGCTCGGAGTGCCGCAGCCCGATCACCTTGCGGTAGAAGCTGTACACCGAGTCCGGGTCATCCACCTGGTCCGCGGCGTTGATGTGGTTGGCGTTCGGGTTCACCGCGATCCACGGCGAGCCGGTGGTGAAGCCTGCGTGCTGCGAGGCGTCCCATTGGACCGGGGTGCGGGCGTTGTCCCGGTTCAGCGGGGCCAGCGCTGCCAGGACGTCGGCGTCGGTGTGGCCCAGATGGGTGGTGGCTTCGCGGTGGTGGTTGAGGACCTCGATGTCCCGGTAGTCGCTGATCGCCCCGAACGTCATGTTGGTCATGCCGAGTTCCTCGCCCTGGTAAACGTAGGGCGTGCCGCGGTGCAGGTGCAGGATGCCGGCGAGCATCTTGGCGGAGAGCTCCCGGTGCGTGCCGTCGTCGCCGAACCGCGACACCGCGCGGGCTTGGTCGTGGTTGCCCCAGTAGAGGCTGTTCCAGCCGCGCTCCGCCAGCCCCGTCTGCCAGTGACCCAGGGTCGCCTTGAGGTCGGTGAGCTTGAGCTTCCTGGGACGCCACTTGTTCCCGTTCTCCTGGTCCAGGGCAACATGCTCAAACTGGAACACCATGTCCACCTCGGCCCGCTCCGGGTCGGTGAACAGGATGGCCTCGTCCACGGTGACGCCAGGCATTTCACCGACGGTCAGCAGCGGGCCGGGGCGCCCGGCGAACACCTCCCGGTGCATTTCCTGGAGAAACTCGTGGATCCGTGGCCCGCCAATGTAGAACGGGGTGCCGTCGCCGTAGAGCATTCCGGCGGCGATCGGCCCGTCCGGCAGTGCGGTGTCCTTGGAGATGAAGTTGATGACGTCCATCCGGAAACCGTCGACGCCGCGGTCCAGCCACCAGTTCATCATTTCGTAGACCGCCGCCCGGACCTCCGGGTTTTCCCAGTTCAGGTCCGGTTGCTTCCGGGAGAACAGGTGGAGGTAGTACTCGCCGGTGGCTTTGTCGAACTCCCAGGCCGGCCCGGAGAACGCTGATCCCCAGTTGTTCGGCTCCGCCCCGGAACCGGGTGAGCCAGGGGACGCGTCGCGCGGCGGCCGCCACCAGTACCAGTCCCGTTTCGGGTTGTCCTGGGAGGAGCGGGATTCCACGAACCAGGGATGTTCGTCCGAGGTGTGGTTGACCACCAGGTCCATGACAAGTTTCATGCCCCGGGCGTGCAGCCCGTCGGTGAGCTCCCGCAGTTCTTCGAGCGTTCCGAAGATCGGGTCCACGGTGCGGTAGTCGCTGATGTCGTAGCCGTTGTCATCCTGCGGGGATGTGTAGATCGGGGAGAGCCAGACGACGTCGACGCCCAGCCGGTGCAGGTAATCCAGCTTGCTGATGATGCCCCGCAGGTCCCCGATGCCGTCCCCGTTGGCGTCGGCAAAGCTGCGCGGGTAGATCTGATAGACGACGGCGCTCTGGAACCAATCGCGGGCCGGTGCCTCTGCGGATGCGTTTGTCGGTTGTTCTACCGTCATGGGGGCTCCTCGGCTTCTCCGGCGGGCTGCGGCGGACGGCCTCGGTGCCGGCCCGCCAACGTCTGATTATTGATCAGTTCCCGTGGGCAGGGAAGAGCCCGGCGGCGCGAGGTGCACCTCGACCGGCCCGGCCAGCGGCACGCTGGCTCAGTTTTGAGCGGTGATGGTCTTATCCCGGTCCTCGAAGACGTCCTCGCCCGGGCCGGTAAACGCCTTGGAACGCTCGATCGCCTCGATGGAGCCCGTGAACAGCTGGGAATCGTGCGGATCCGCCGGGTGGCGGCCGTGCTCGTCAGCGGCGGAGACCGTGCCCGGCTGCTTCGCTGAGCCGCTGGAAGCCCCAGGGGCGGGGGACGGGCCGGAATCCGGCGATGCGGCGCCCAGCGATTCGAGCCGGATGTGGGGGAGCGACCTCGGGTGTTCCTGCTGCAGGAACAGGACCAGCTCCTCGCGAATCAGGCAGCGCAAGTCAAAGAGCGCAGCGCTGTCCGCGGCGCTGACCAGGATGCGGACCCGGACGAAACCTGCGGTGGCGTCGGTGATCTGCAGGATGCCCACCCGCTTATCCCAGAGTTCGGTGCCAGCCAGGACCTTTTTGAGTTCGGCCCGCATGGCCTCCACCGGGGCGCGCCAGTCGAGATCGAATTCCACGGTGCCCATGACCTCGGACTGCCGCCGGGTCCAGTTCTCGAACGGGGTGGTGGTGAAGTACGTGGAGGGCAGGATCATCCGCCGGTCATCCCAGATGTGGACCACCACGTAGGTCAGGGTGATCTCCTCGATCCGGCCCCATTCCTTCTGTACCACCACAACGTCGTCCACCCGGATCGCGTCGGTGAAAGCCAGCTGGATGCCGGCGAAAACATTGACCAGGGAGGTCTGCGCGGCGAGGCCGGCGACAATCGAGATGACGCCGGCGGAGGCCAGCAGCCCGGCGCCGAGGGCCTGGATGGCAGGGAAGGTCAGCATCGCGATGCCCAGCGCCACGAGGGCGATCAGGGCAGTGCCGATCCGCCGGGCCAGGATCACCTGGGTGCGGAGCCGGCGGGCGCGCCGGTTGTCCGCCACGTCCACCCGGTAGCGGGTCAGCACCATCGTCTCGATGATGAGGACCACCGCGATGGCCAGCCACGCAATAGAGCCGATGAGCGCGATTTGGAGGGCATGGTCCACGGTGCGGCGCCAGTCGGCGTCGTCGGTGGTGAGGCTTAGGGCGATCCGGACCCCGATCAGGCAGAGCGCCAGGCGCAACGGCAGGCGCGCCACCCGGGAGGTCTCGCGGAGGGCGGGCCGGTTGCGGTTGAGCTGGAGAACAATCCGGCGCACCAGCCAGGACGCGAGGAGGCCCGCGGCCACGGCGAAGGCAACGGCAAGGGCTGGGGCGAGGAAAGGCAGGGCGGGATCGAGGAGGTCTTGCATTACTTAAGCTCTAGCAAGGTTCCGCGGCCAATTGAAATTGCGGGGACCCAACGTGGGTAGCGTCACGGCCGGAACGCCAGGTCTTCGAGTTCCGCCCGGGATGAGTGCCAAGGGTCTAAAGGCCTTTGTTTCTGCGCGTAAACCGCTGAGAATGGTCCAACCACTTTGTTTTTTCGGGGGAGAGTGCCATGCGCCGGACAGCGTCGTTCACCACAGCCATTTCCGCTTTCTGCGCCGCTGCCGTTCTCGCCGGGTGCGGGTCGACGCCGGCCGCACCTGCTACCAGTTCCCCGCCACCGTCGACGGCGACGGCAGCCCCGCAATCATCCAGTGCGACGCCGGCCACGTCCACGTCGGCGGCCGGCACCACTGCGCCGGCCGCCACGGTACCGGCGGGCTGGAAGACACATACGACGTCGGATGGCACCCTCGCGTTTGACTATCCGGAGACGTGGACCGTCAAGGACCCGGCAGATGAGCCTGCCGAGGGCGGGATCGCCGTGGACCTGGTCAGTGACTACGGGAAGACCATGGCCTCGCTGCGGACCAACATGGTTGTGGGGGCCGAGTGCACCGAGAAGTCTCCCTTCATGGTGTACGACTCTGCACCTGTCCCGGCCCTGGCCCAGGGCGGAATTACGCCGCGCTTTGTTTACGAGGGCCGCACCGAACCGGTTGCGGCGGATCCGGCAGCAGGTGACCCGGCGGCAGGTGACCCTGCTGCGGGTGACCCGGCAGCAGGTGACCCTGCGGCAGATGACCCGGCAGCAGGTGATCCGGCAGCGGATGCACCGGAGGAACCAGGTGCGGACCCGGCAGCGGATGCGCAGGCGGACCCGGCTACGGATGCGCAGGCGGACCCGGCTGCGGAGGAAGCTGGTGCGGACCCGGCTGTGGAGGAACCTGCGGACCCGGCGGCAGATGCCTCTGCTTCGGATAGCCCGGAGGAGACCGGCGGTGACCCGGACGCAGGCAACCCCGGGCCGACCCTCACTTTCGCCTACGGCATCACCTCGGCGCCCGAGCCCACCGGAGATACGGCCTGCCCTATCTTCCACTTCTTCAGCTGGCCGCCCAGCGGTGCTATGTTCGGCGGCGCGTACGATCCCATGGACACCACGCCGGGCGGTCCCGCGCATGTGGATACTCCCGAGGCTTACAAGGACACCCCCGAGTACAAGAACGTCAAGCAGGCGATCATGTCCCTGCGGCCTGCCGGAAAGCCATGACGTGAGGCGGCCGGCCTTGCTTGGCGGCCCCCGGTGCACCCGTGCGTGCGCAGCTCTTGGCTTGGTGCTGCTGGTGACGGCCTGTGTCCCGGCGTCGCCGAGTACCACCTCGCCGGATGGCACAACGACGGACAGCGCAACGCCGGCTGTCTCCCCGTCACCCGGGCCGGCCGCTCCGACACCCGCACCGGAGGGCCCGCCGTCGGGCTGGAAGACGTTCACCAACACCAGCGGAGACCTGTCGTTTGACTACCCTGTGGGCTGGACCGTCAAAGATCCCGGCGGTGCGCTCACCGGGGATTTCGTCGACGTGCTGAACCCGGCGGCGACGTTGGTGGCGGGGCTGCGGACCAACATCGTCACCGGATCGGAGTGCCGCGACAAGTCGCCGTACGAGGTCTACGACGCCGCGCCAATGCTCGCGCTCGCAGAGGCCGGGGGCGCCGACGGCGGAGTGCCCCGGTACGTCTTCGAGTCCCGGGGTGCGGACACCGGCACGGTGGCCACGCAGTCCACCGTTGCCGCGTTCGGTATCACCATGCTCCCGGAGGAGTCCGGTGATACGGCGTGCCCCATGTTCCACCTGTTCCTCTGGCCGCCCAGCGGCGCTTTCTTCGGCGGGACCTATAACCCGGAGTCCAACCAGACGCCCGGGGATCCCTCGCTGCCCTATCTGGAGAAGGCCAGGCTGTACGCGTCCACTCCCGAGTACCGGGACATCCGGACCATGATCACATCCCTGCGCCCGGCCATAGGAACAGCGGACAAATAGGAACGGCGGTCAAATAGGAACAGCGGACAAATAGCCATTAACGACAAAGCGGGCCGCCTGCCAGGCAACCCGCTCCGGGTCTTAGAGTTTGTCGGTTTTGTTGGTTCCGGTTCTTACGCGATCGTCGCGCGTCGCCGGAATGCGTTCGCGTCGTTCAGTGCTGGCGATCCCGCCGTTTAGACGGCGGGAACGTGGCGGTGCCGTCGGTGAGCCGGGGTGGGCAAGCCTGGCCTGTTGGTGCCAGTGCCGCCCCAGGCGTTGGAGCGGACTTCTTTGATGAGGCCGGTGCCGGCGCACTCGCGGACTGCCATGATTCCTTCCGCTGCCGCTCGTTTGTCCTCGTATGCCTTGGAAACCGCCAGTACCGTACCGTCGGGGCCGAGGAGCCTAAAACGGACGTTGGCCTCCGCGTCCGTGAAGATTTCGAATTGTCCTGCCATGGTGATGTCCTTCCCGTAATGCAGCACCGCGGGAAGACGTGGCACCTCCATGTGCCATGCCGTCTGCTCGACACCTTCCCCGCAGCGCACTCCACTATCCTTTCCGCAGCGTTCCGCAAGGGTTAGGGGCGAAGGTCCCTATGTGGAAAACCCAGCCAGTGCCGGTGGCGGCCTCCGTGCCGGGCGCTACATTGGGAGCATGGCTGAGTTTCCGAGAAACGATCCCGGCGAGATGGTCCGGCTGACGGCGCGGGTGGCTGGCGTGGTGCAGGCCGTGGGGTTCCGCTACTGGACGGTGCGCAAAGCCGGGGAACTGGGGCTGACCGGAACGGTACGGAACAACGACGACGGCACGGTGGCTATCGCCGCCGAGGGTGCCCAGCCGGTGGTGCTGGAGTTCCGCCGCTGGTTGCGCTCGCCGGACGCGCCGGGCCGGGTGGACAGCGTGGACGCAACCATTTCCCGGGCCACCGGCGAATTCAAGGACTTCGACGTGGCGTACTGACCCGCCCAGCTGTTTCTCCCGGGTTCAGGACCCTCGGCAGCAGGCGGGTTTTTGAGTAGGGTGGGGCCCATGCAGAAGATATCGCTCGACGCCCTTGCCCGTCAGCAGATGGCGGCCGCCGTGGCGGCACCCAGCGGACGTGCGGCTGATACTGCCTTTGGCGGCCATGAAAAGATCCTCCGCCAGACGGTGATGGCCTTCCGGGCCGGCACCCAGCTCAGCGAGCACCAGAATCCCGGCGAGGCCACGGTGTTTGTGCTCCGCGGGTGCGTCCGGCTCCGCTCCGGCGATGAGTCCTGGCAAGGAAAGAGCGGTGACCTCCTGATCGTGCCGGACGGGCTGCACAGCCTGGAAGCGGAAGAGGACTCGGCGATCCTGATGACCGTCGCGAAAATTAGGACCTGACGGCTCACCCGCGGAGGCCGGTGGGGGCAAGCCGGGGCGGTCCCGGATTGCAGCAAGGAGCAGCACATGAGTGTCATTCCTTTCGACCGGATCCAGCAGACCCGGCGGTGGTGGGCTCGGGCCGCCTACGCCGCGGTTTTGTGCGCAGCGGCGGTCCTGCTGGTATCTGCCGGTGTAGCGGGGACTGTTGCGCTGCTGCTCACCGGTGCCGCTGGCATCGTGGTGACCCTCGTCGGGATCTACTGGTTCCTGACCAACCGTGGCGCCTTGCGCTGGGGTGCGCTGGCGCTGGCAGGGCTCGCTCCGCTGGTGGTTCTGTTTCTCTTCATCCAGGCCGGGTTGCTATGGGAAATCGTCCTCACGCTGGCGCTGGTGTTTGGGGCGCTGGTCTGCGCGCGGGCCGCCCTCCGGGAGCACCGGGCGGAGCTACAGGTGGCTGAGCACCCCGCGCCGGCGGTGCGGCATCCTTTTGTGGTGATGAATCCGCGTGCCGGTGGCGGCAAGGTGGTGAAGTTCGATCTGCAGCGGAAAGCGGAACAACTCGGCGCCGAGGTGGCGTTGCTTCAGGGACCGGGGAGGGTGGACGTCGCTGCCCTGGCCCGGGACGCGGTGGCGCGGGGAGCCGATCTGCTCGGTGTCGCCGGCGGTGACGGTACCCAGGCGCTGGTCGCTGGCATCGCTGCCGACCATGATCTACCGTTCCTGGTGATCAGCGCCGGCACCCGCAACCACTTTGCCCTGGACCTCGGCCTGGACCGGGAAGACCCCGTTACCGGCCTCGAGGCTCTCCGTGACGGCGTGGAACTGCACGTCGATCTTGGCAAGATCAACGGCCGTACGTTCGTGAACAACTCCTCCTTCGGGGTCTACGCCGAGGTGGTGCAGAGCCCGGAGTACCGCAATGACAAAGCCGGTACCGTGCTGCAGATGCTTCCGGACCTGATCCAGGGGGACAGGGGTGCCCGCCTTTTGGTCAACCTCGACGGCGTCACCGTGGACGGGCCCCAGGCCGTCCTGGTCAGCAATGGGCCCTACGGCAGCCACGACCTTGCCGGCCTGGGCCGCCGCACCCGGCTGGACCGGGGCGTGCTCGGCGCGGTGACGCTCTCTGTCATCAGCCCCCGGAAGGCCGTTGGCCTGTTGCGCCGGGCCTCCAAGCGCGGCCTGATCCAGCGCACCGCGAAGGAGGTGGTGGTCGACGCCGACGTACCCGAGATTCCGGTCGGGGTGGACGGAGAGGCGCTGCTGTTCGCTACCCCGGTGCGGTGCACCATCGAACCCGGCGCCCTGCGGGTCCTGGTGCCGCGGAACCGGCCGGGAGTCCTGCCAGATCAGCCGGAACTCGATCTGGTCCGGCTCCGGGAGCTGGCATGGGGGCGTGGGCGGCAACCCGGCGGTCCGGCTCCGGCGTACAGTGACCTTACTGAATGAGTTTTGACGAAGCAGGCAGCCAATACCCTCCCGCAGAGTCGCGGGAGGCCAGAGTATGTGAACAGCTAAGGACATCATGCGCACCCGATACCTACTCCCCGTCCTCACCGTCGCCACAGCGCTCTCGCTCTCCGGCTGCGTCAACAACAGCGAACCCGCCGCCACCGGCGGAGCATCCGGCGGCGCATCCGGAACCGCGGACGCCATCGACGTGCAAAAGAGCGACTCCATCGCCGCGATGCTCCCGGAGAAAATCAAGAGCGCCGGCGTCCTGAACGTCGGCATGGCCAACAACTACCCGCCCAACGAGTTCAAGGACGATAACGGTGCGCCGGCAGGCTGGTCGGTGGACCTCACCAACGCCCTGGGCAAGGTCATGGGCTTGAAGGTCAACTTCGATATCGGCACGTTCGACAACATCCTGCCCGCCGTGCGCGCCGGCAAGGACGACATGGGCATGTCCTCGTTCACGGACACGCTGGAACGCGAAAAGCAGGTGGACTTCGTCAACTACTACTCCGCCGGAATCCAGTGGGCCGCGCCGAAGGGCAAGACCGTGGACCCCGAGAACGCCTGCGGGCTGAAGGTCGCCGTCCAGGCCACCACATACGAGGACACCCACGAAGTGCCCGCCAAGTCCAAGGCCTGCACCGACGCCGGCAAGCCCGCCATCACCATCTTCAAGTACGACGCGCAGGACCAGGCCACCAACGCCCTGGTGGTGGGACAGGTCGACGCCATGAGCGCCGACTCGCCCGTGACCCTCTACGCCATCTCCAAGACCAAGGACAAGCTGCAGACCGCCGGCAACGCCTTCGAAGTGGCGCCCTACGGCATCCCAGTGGCCCAGGGCAGCGAGTTCACCCCGGTCCTGCAGAAGGCGCTCCAGTCACTGATCGACGACGGCACCTACACCAAGATCCTGTCCAAGTGGGGCGTGGAAGCCGGCGGAGTCAAGACGGCGGACCTCAATGTGGCAGCCAAAGGGTGATAGCCCATGAGCGAGCCTGAACCCGGCCGGATGCTGGAAGCGGAACCCGGCGGGGCGCCGTCGGCCGGCAGGAAACACCACGCTGACGACGCCCCGGCGGAAGCGATTGTCGCCATCCCGCTGCGCCACCCCTGGCGGAACGCGGTGGCGGTGGTCCTGGTCCTTGGGCTGGCGGTCTTTGTGCTGGACGCCGCCCAGCGCCCGGACTTCGGCTGGCCCGACGTCGGCAAGTACATCTTTGACCGCCGGATCAGCCAGGCAGCGTGGGTGACACTGTGGCTGACCATCTACGCGATGATCGGCGCGATCGTCATTGGACTGCTGTTGGCCATCATGCGGCTCTCGCCGAACCCGGTGCTGAAGAGCATTGCCTGGCTGTACATCTGGATTTTCCGCGGCACCCCGGTCTACGTCCAGCTGGTTTTCTGGGGCATTGTGTCCTTGATCTACCCGGTGTTCACGCTGGGGATTCCGTTCACGACGCCGTGGGTCACCATTCCGAATGAGGTTTTCACCAACCTGTTCGTCACCGCGGTGATCGGGCTGGCCCTCAACGAGGCCGCGTACATGTCCGAGATCGTGCGTGCCGGGCTGCTGTCCGTTGATGAGGGCCAGGAGGAGGCGTCGACGGCGCTGGCCATGTCCTGGGGTCAGACGATGCGCTTCGTCGTGGTTCCGCAGGCCATGAAGATCATCATCCCGCCCACGGGCAATGAGGTGATCTCGATGCTCAAGACCACATCCCTGGTGGCCGCGATTCCGCTGAGTATCGACCTATACGGCGTCTCCCGCGGGATTTCCGCGGTGACGTTCACCCCGGTGCCGCTGCTGATCGTGGCGTCCCTCTGGTACCTGCTGTTCACCTCGGTCCTGATGGTGGGGCAGCACTTCATCGAGAAGCGGTTCTCCCGCGGCACCGGACGGGTCAAAACGGACAAGGAACCGACGGCGCCGGGCCCGGCGCCGGCGGCAGGTCCCGGCACGCCCGGCACCCCGCTCGGCACTGACTTTGGAGGAAAAGGATGACGGACGCGCCGATGGTCCTTGCGGAGCGGGTCTCCAAGAATTTCGGCACCAACAAGGTGCTGCGCGGCATCAGCCTCGAAGTCGACTCCGGGGAGGTGCTCTGCATTGTGGGCCCCAGTGGTTCGGGCAAGTCCACCTTCCTGCGGTGCATCAACCACCTCGAACGGGTGGACGGCGGCCGGCTGTCGGTGGACGGGCAGCTGGTGGGATACCGCCAAAAAGGCGACAAGCTCTACGAGCTCAAACTCAAGGAAGCGGCCTTCCAGCGCCAGGAAATCGGCATGGTCTTCCAGCGGTTCAACCTCTTTCCGCACCTGACCGCGGTGGAGAACATCATCCTGGCGCCCATGCGGGTGAAGGGAATCTCCAAGGCCAAAGCCACGGCCCGTGCCATGGAATTGCTGGAGCGGGTGGGACTGGGGGACAAGGGCGACGCGTATCCGGCGCACCTGTCCGGCGGGCAGCAGCAGCGCGTCGCCATTGCCCGGGCCCTGGCCATGGACCCGAAGCTGATGCTCTTCGACGAGCCCACCAGCGCCCTGGACCCGGAGCTTGTGGGTGAGGTGCTGGACGTCATGAAGGAACTGGCCAAGAGCGGCATGACCATGATCGTGGTGACCCACGAGATGGGGTTCGCCCGCGAAGTGGCAGACACGCTGGTCTTCATGGACGAAGGCGTGGTGGTGGAAGCCGGCCCACCCCGGCAGGTCCTGAGCGCTCCGCAACATGACCGGACCAAGGCGTTCCTTTCCAAGGTCCTCTAAGGCCCGCGGCGGCCGGTCCGGTTCGATTTTGCCCGGGCTTGTGGGACAGACTGTTGCCGTGAGCAACTCTCCCCGGACCGGCCTCGCCATCGCAGGCCTCAGCCTGGGCACGGCCCTGAACCCGCTGAACTCTTCCATGATCGCCGTGGCCCTCGTGGTGCTGCGTGCGGACTTCGGGCTCGACGTCGCCACCGTCACCTGGGTGATCACCTCCTTCTATCTCACCTCCGCGGCAGGCCAACCGTTGATGGGCCGGCTGGCGGACCGGTTCGGGCCCAGGCGGCTGTTCATCGTCGGCATGGCGCTCGTGGCCGTTACCTGCGCGGTGGCACCGTTCGCGCCGAACTTCGCCGTGCTCTGCGTGGCCCGCGCGTTCATGGCCCTTGGGACAGCGACCGCCTACCCGAGTGCGGTCGTGATGGTCGGTGCCCTGGCGAAGCTCGCACAGGTGAAATCCACCCGGCCGCTGGGCCGGATCCAGATGGCCAACACCTCGGCCGCCGCCGTCGGGCCGGTGGTGGGCGGGCTGTTAGTGGGCTTCGTCGGCTGGGAGGCCCTGTTCCTGATCAACGTCCCGCTGGCCCTGGCCGCCATCGTCCTGGTCCGGCAATTCGCGCCGGCAGATGAGGAGCGGGAACGCGGCCGCGCCGCTGACCTGCTGCGGGACTCGGACATCCCCGGCATCCTGGCATTCACCGGCTCCCTGGTGCTGGTGATGATGGCGCTGCTCAACGTGGTGCCCGGCTACCGCTGGTGGCTGCTCGGCGCAGGCACGCTGCTCGCCGTGCTCTTTGTGTGGCGCGAACTGCGTTTTGCCCCGCCGTTCCTGGACCTGCGGCTGCTGGGCCGGAACCGACCGCTGCTGCTGGTCTACCTCGGCTTTGCGCTGTTCAACGGTGTCTACTATTTCGCGTTTTTTGGCCTGCCCCAGCTGCTGCAGGAAGCCGGCGGCTACGCGCCCGGCGTCGTGGGCCTGCTGATGCTGCCGCTGGCGGCGATGTCGGTGGTGGTCACGCCGGTCGCGGTCCGCGCGATCGACCGCTTCGGGGTGAAGCGGGTGCTGGTCGCCGGCGTCGTGCTGCTCATTGTGGCGTCGGGCACCATGTGGCTCCTGACGGGGTCATTGGCCGTTCCGTTGGTGATCGCGCTGACCGCCCTGCTGGGGGTGCCCTACGGGGTGGTCAGCATCGCGTCGAGCCAGGGCATGTACCTGTCCACCCGGCCGGAGGAACGTGGGGTGGCCGCCGGGATCTTCCAGACTTGCCGGTACCTCGGGGCCATCACCGCCACCGTGCTGATCGGGATCTTCTACGGCACGGGCGTCACCCAGGCCAACTGGGAGCTCATGGTGCTGGTGATGCTGGGGCTCGGGTCGGTGGTGTTTATCGTGTCGCTGCTGTGGCGGGAGCAGAGGAGCTGATGGTCCCGCACCTCAGCATTTTCGCTGCTGAACGACTCAGAGCTCTGCGGCCAGGGCCGCCGGAAGGTCGGTCAGGGCGGTCACGGTGATATCCGGGGCCCGGAAGTGCTGGGGGTAGGGTTCACCGTTCCTGTTCAGCCAGGCCGTGCGCAACCCCGCGCGGGCTGCGCCGTGGATGTCCCACGGATGGACGGCCACCAGCAGCATCCCGGTGGGCTCCGTCCCGGCGGCTGCAGCAGCGTAGTCGTAGGAGGCCCGGGCAGGCTTCCAACAGGGCGCATCTTCGACGGAGAGGAGCAAATCGAACCGATCCCGAATTCCCGCCTCGCTGAACAGCTTCTCGGCGATGCGGGCCGATCCGTTGCTCAGGGTGATCAGCCGGAAACCGGCTGCGGAGAGTGCCCGGATTCCGTCAGGAACGTCCGGATGCACCGCCAGCCCGGCCATGCCGTTCAGAACGTGGTCCACAGCGGCGTCGAGGGGGCGGTCAAGCTCCGTGCCGGTAAGAAGCCGGCGCAGCACGTCGGCTCCGATGTCCGCAAACGATGCATTATCGCCGCTGGCTGTGAGGGCGAAACCGTCGCGCAGCAGAGTAGCGAACCAGAGCTTGGCCAGTTCGGCAGGCACCCCGACGTCGCTGAACCGCTGCCCAAGGGCCGACATGTCGGAAAGGGTCTCGTTGACGTCAAAGACCACAACGGGCGGGGCGGTGCTCATGGTTCTCCCAGGGGTTTAGGCGGCGCGCTTGTTCCAGTCTGCAGGTTTCCCGCCGGCGAGGGAACAGCCTGGGGGCGTGGAAGCTGCTCTGTCAGCAGCACGCCTACTCGCCGAGCTTGAAGCTGCTCTGTCAGCAGCACGCCTACTCGCCGAGCTTGATCTTGCGCCAGCCGCCCGCCCGGTTGTTGGCAATGATGGCCTTGAACATTGTGACAAGAGCTTCTTTGTTCACAGCCTCGCCCTCATGGAAAGCAACCGTGCGGGCTGTTTTGTTGGCGTGACCGGCGGTGATGATGTGGTCCGGATCCGGCACGATGCCGCCGTCGTAAAGGAAGACGTTGACGTGGTCTTTCGCGGCGAGGAGGGCGCAGATGTTCCCGTCCAGGACGAAATACGGCTGGACCGAGCGCTTGATGGTTTCCTCGACGGCGGGGTCGGCGGCGTGGACCAGCTCGCGTACCTGCTGGCAAATGTCCTGCTGCCACGGCGGCAGGCCGCTGATGTACTGGTCAACTCTCGGGTCAGCCATGGTGAAATTATGCCCCGCTGCCTCACTTGCGGCCACCAAGGACTGCCCGCAGTTTCTCGAGAGATTCGGTCCACCCGTTGCGGTGCAGGTCCAGCCGCTCCTCTGTGCGGAACGGTCCCTGTAAGAGTACTAACCGCGTGCCGTCGCCGGCGTTTAGGAGGGAAATTTCAACGAGGGTTTCCTGATCGTCGGGCGCGGGTTCCTCCCAGCGGAAGGTGTAGGCCAGCCGCCACGGGGCATCGATCTCCTGGAACTCGCCCGAGAGGTGGAACGGTTCGCCGTCCGGCGGCGTCATGCTGAACCGGTACCGGCCTCCTACCGCGAGGTTTACCTCCGCTGCGGGGATGGTGAAGCCGTGCGGGCCCCACCACGCCACCAGTTCGGTTGGTTCGGTCAGCTTCTGGAAGACCTCTTCCGGGCGGGCTTCGAGCGTGAATTCCAGGTTCAAAACCAGCCCACCGGTTCCTTCGTTCATTCTCCAACTGTGGCACCCGGCGGACGTTGGTGGAAGGGAAGCGGGCCCTGCGGGACACCCTGTAGTTATGTGTCGGCCGCGGCCTAGCGCTGGGCCTCCCGCTGCAGGGCGTCGTCGTGCTGGGCGTGGGCGCGGCGGATCAGGTCCTTGAACTCGGTTTCGTGGTGGATAAGCCGCTTGTATTTCTCCGGCAGGGCCCGGAGCTGAGCTTCTTCGCTGACCATCTTGGCGAAGATGCGTTCCCGCTCCGTTATGTCGGTCTCGTAGGTGAGGTCGAGGTAGTCCGTGGCGTGCCGCTTGGCGCCCGAGACGGCGTTCTTCGCCTTGCCCTTCGGGCTGAAGATAGACGCCAGGACGGTGAACGTGAGGACTCCGAGAATCACCAGGAGTGAGGCGCCGGTGCTGATCTCGAGGACTTTGACGTGTTCGCCGTCGTTGATGAACGGCAGGGTGTTCTCGTGGAGGGCGTGCAGGACGAGTTTGACGCCGATGAAGCCCAGCACGGCGGCGAGGCCGTAGGAAAGGTAGATGAGCCGGTCCAGCAGGCCGTCGATGAGGAAGAACAGCTGCCGCAGTCCCATCAGGGAGAACGCGGTGGCTGTGAAGACCACATAGACGTTCTGGGTCAGGCCGAAGATCGCCGGAATGGAGTCCAGCGCGAACAGGATGTCTGTTCCGCCGATGGCCACCATCACCAGGAGCATCGGGGTGAGGACGCGTTTGCCGTTTTCGACCGTGAAAAGCTTGTCGCCGTCGTAGTGCGAGGAGGCGGGGAGGAACTTCTTGGCGAGGCGGACCACCAAAGGGTCGGAGTCGTCGTCGTGCGAGTGGGGCCGGAGCAGGTTGCCGGCGGTGAGCAGCAGGATGAGGCCGAAGATGTAGAACACCCAGGAGAAGCTGTTGATCAGGGCGGCGCCGAGGAAGATGAACGCCGTCCGGGCGATCAGGGAGAAGACGATTCCGAAGAGCAGCACCTTCTGCTGGTCGGCGCGGGGGACCCGGAAGCTGGCCATGATGATGAGGAAGACGAAGAGGTTGTCAACGGAGAGGGCCTTCTCCGTGACGTAGCCGGCGAAGTACTCCGTGCCCATGTCCACGCCGCCGAAAATCAAGACCCCGACGCCGAACAGGAGGGCCGCGCCGACGTAGATCGAAGACCAGATGGCTGATTCGCGAAGGCTGGGGGTATGGGCCTTGCGGACGTGGAAAAAGAAATCGAAGGCCAGCAGGCCCACTATTCCGATGATCGTGAATATCCAGACAATGGTGGGGACTTGCATGCTGCCTCATTTGGTGTCGGCCGGTATGGTCGGCGGGGGCTGGTCACCCTGCAAACGAGTGTCATGCCCGTCCAGTGCCGGAATGCCGGCGTTTTACGAAAACTGTGCCGCAGTGCCCTCAGTTGGTCAGCGCCGGGATGATGGCGCCCGAGAACACCTGCCATGCGAGGGCGGTCTTGGCGATGAGGCTAAGAGTGATGTACACCCGTTCGCCATAGAGGTAGTCACGCCATGGCCCCACCTGGCGGTATTGGAGCCACTGGTTAATCGCGAAAGTGTTGAAGAACAGGAACAGCGAGATGATGATGCCGTAGACGAAGGCTGGCGGCCCCACCGTGCTCGTCGATCCGGGGGAAAGGAAATAGATCAGGATCACGATCCAGGGCACCACCCCGGCCATTGACCCCAGGACGAAGGGCAGGAAATTGCCGCTGCCGGGCTTCTCGTACTTTTCCTGCAGTGCCCCGAAGCCAATCATCGCGGCGTTGGCGGCGAAGAGTGAGATCAGGGCGGCGATATCGGTGATGCCTGTTGTCTGGGCGATGAGCCAGATCATTACAGAGGAACTCAGCGCGTACTCGACCCAGCGGAAGTAGTTGTGGTTCGCTCTGAGCCCGGCACCGTAGCGCGGGAAGAAAAGGGGCGACGCGACGGCGAAGTGGAAGAGCGCTGAGAGGGCGAGGAACACGACAACACCGGCACCCACATTGACGGCAAAGAGCTCCACGCGCTCAGGTGGAACGGGGAAGCCGGGAGGGCCCGCCAGGTAGTCCGCCGTCACACCGAAAGTCACCTGCGTGCTCAGCATGGTGAGGATGATGGCAAAGCCGATGGCCTGGACGAGGTGCAGAGAGCCGGCTACGAGGTTATACGGGCGAAGACGGCGAATGCTGTCATCGGCAGTCCTGGGTGTGCGCGCCATGGGTGCTCCTCGATGAACGGCCAAACACTCTGTGATGCCCACGATAGCAGTCAGGCGCCCGTGCGGGATCACACCTATACGCCTGACTGCTACCGTCATCGAATTGTTGTCAGGCCTTCGGTGCGTAAGCCTTGGGCAGCTTCAGTCCGCGCTCTTCCGTCACGGTGCGCAGGCGGGTGGGGTAGTCGGTGATGATGCCGTCCACGCCGAGGTCCATCAGCCGGTTCATGTCCGCCACGGTGTTGACGGTCCACGGGATCACCGGCAGCCCGAGCCCGTGGGCCTCGGCGATCATCGCCGGGGTGACGGAGCGGAAGGCGGGGGAGACGGCGTCGTAGCCCTGGGCCGCTGCGGCCTTGGCGAGGGAACCGCCATAGGTGTCGATGTCGATGCCGCCGAGGTTGGGGCTGGCGCCGGGCTTACCCACTTCGAGCCAAGCGTCGCCGCTGGACAGGGCGACGAGCGGCAGCGTGGGGGCGAGCTTCTTCGTCAGGTTCAGCGACGACCAGTCAAACGACTGCACCGTGGTGCGGTCCGCCATGCCGGAGCCCTGGATCTCCGCGACCACTGCCTTGGTCAGGGCCACCATGCCCTCGCCGCCGGACTTCCCGTCCTCCACCTTCGTCTCGACGTTAAAGCGGACTTTCCCGGCATCGGCTTTCCGCACCAGCCGGAACACGTCCTTGAGTTCGGCGATCCGGTTGCCCTCGATCACGTCCTGCTCCGGGAAGCCCGTCAGCTGGGTGAACCCGCAGTCCAGCGTCTTGACCTGGGCGAGCGAGAGCTCGGCAACCCGGTCCCCGACATACGGGAACGCGGCGTCCCCCGGCGATGCCGGTGCGGTGTCCTTGCACTTGTCGGCCTGGATGGTGTCGTCATGCCAGACGATGACCTTGCCGTCGCTGGTCAGGTGGGTGTCCAGCTCCAGAGTGGTCACGCCCAGCTTCAGCGCGTTGGCGAACGCGGACAGGGACTCCTCGGTCCACTCGCCGCGGCCTCCGCGGTGTGCCTGCAAGTCGAAGGAACCGTTACGCTCGTTGGTCTTGACGCCGGTGGCTGTCTTTTCGTCAGTCTTTCCGGCAGCGTGCGACGACGGCGCGGAGCCGGCTTCGGCGGATGGGGCGGCGACGGCGGGGCCCGCCAGGGCAGCGATGAGCGCGGCGGCGGCCGCGGCAGTCAGGACTGTGCGCATGGGGATGGTTCCTCCTGGGTGTGATCATTGCCGGCGCAGCGCCGGCGACCCGACAACCCTAGAGAGGCGACATGGACTGCCGTGTTCGGGGAACTGGACCCCGGGTGAACACTTCATCGTCACCCGTCTCGTCGACCCGGTGTTCAGGTGCGCGGCCCCGCCCCGATCGCGTCGAGGTCACGGATGGCGTAGCGAAGATGCTCCCACTCCTCGTTGAGAATCGTGTGCAGGCAGGAGAGGACTGTCACCGGCATTTCCGGGGCCCAGGGGTTCCGGCGCTTTTGGGACAGCCGGTCCTGGGTCGCGGCGGCGAGGTAGTCGCGCACCATGGCCTGCCGGCCTGCCCGGACCTCGAGTACTTCGGCATACGACGGTGCAACCGTCGCGAAGACCGACGTGTCGTATCCGTCCGTCCCATACTCCGCATTCGGCTGACCGATCGGGTGGTAGGGCTGCTCGATCTGCAGGACCGCTTTGCGAAGCCACGTGTCGGTGGCCATGACCAGGTGCCGCAACGTCTGGGCGAAGGACCACTCGCCGTCTACCGAGATGTCGACCGTTCCGGCCGGCATAGCGGCGGCGCGCTCAAGTGTGGCCTGCCAGGAACGCTCCAGCATCTCCCATGCCGCACGTAGACCCTCCGGATGTGGAGCGCGCCGCTCGGCTCGGCCGGGAAAGCGGCGGTTGAGTTCGGCGTCGACGAAAGGCGCAACGTCGACGCCGTTGATGCGCAAGAAGCCTCCGCCGTCGAACAGCCACGGAGCGTCGATATCGGCTCCCGTCACGTCCACCCCGCGCATTACGGCGCTGGAAAGATCGGACCGGACGAACCGGGCTCCCCGCAGGTTCACGTCGGTGAATTCTGCGCCCTGAAGGTCATCGGAGTGACTGAAGGCTGCCATGGCAGCACTGTGCCACGTTCCTTGGACTCAAGGAAACCCAAAGCACGTAGGACGAGAATGCGAGCCCCGGGCTTCGCATGGGCCCGAGGGCTACGAGGTACGTGAAAGGACTGCATCGTGAAGAGCAGCAAAATCACACGAACTCTGCTGGCCTTGGCGTTCAGCAGGATGCCGAGGCGGCCCGTCGTCTTGTCGTTGCGGCGGCAGAAGAACTTTTCCGGCGACGACCATCGAGAACGCGGGAACGCGAAGGGGTGGGTGATCTTCGTCCTGCTTTCGGTCGTTGGGATTGCGGTACTTCTGGTAATTGCCGGTCCGCCACTGATGGCCTTGTTTACCCAGCTCATGGAGAGAGCCAAATGGTAGATTCGGCGATGGCCAGGACGCTAGCGCGTGTCCGGTTCCCCGCCCGGCAGGTGCCGGTGGTGCAGTTCGTAGCTGTCGAAGACATCTGAAGAGGTCGTTCCTGAATGCCCGAATTTGCCGCGAAGAACGTCTGCGAGTCCGTCCAGCGCCGCGTGAAGCATCCGCCCGGCGAACTGGAGTTCAGGGTTCTCGCTGAGCTGGGCCTGGGATGCCAGCTCCTGGGCGTAGGCGACTGTGTCCGGGAGGGAGCCGCGCTGCTCGACTTCACGGAAGTAATAGGTTTCATGGAACGCCAGCAGATCTATGCTCACCAGAGCCACGTTGCCGGCCATGGACTCCAGCAGCCCGGCAGCATGCCGCGGTTCCAGGGACAAGAGACCCGCAGGACCGGCAGCCTCCCTGAACAGGTTTAGCTCGTGGGCGAGGGCCCGGCGGCGGTTGAGGGCTGGGTACATTTGCAGGATCCAGGTGACCGTTGCTGTCAGCAACCCGAAACCCGTGACGGCCTGGAGGGCCACAACCAGCCTGAGCAGCGGATGCGCCGGCACAATTTCGCCAAACCCCACGGTCGAAAGCGTGACCAGGGAGATGTAGAGCGCTTCGGCGAAGTCGCGCTGCTGCGGCACCCCCGCTCCGTGGACGAATCCGGTCGTCAGATGGGGCAGATACAGCAGGGCCCAGCCGATGGCCGCGAGGCCCGCCCAGGCGCCGATGACAGCGGCCATGGCCAAGGGCGCTGCGATGATGGAGCCGCGGCCCCGCAGCTTTCTCGACACCAGCCAGAACGCACGCATGATCGCCCGGCCCACAGGACCGGAACCGTGCGGATAAAGCAGCGTACGAAAGACGTCAACGAGCATCAGCAGAACCAGCCCGGCCCCTAAAACCGTCCAGAGCGTGTCCTCAAAGTCCATGCCTCATCCTATGGGCGGCACCCGGGGCCCGATGACAAAACCGCCCCGGGCCCGGCGACGAACAGGGGAAACCCGCAGTCCAGGGCGCGGCGGGAGCCCTCGCTGGCCTCTACTTCTCGCAGCCCACGCCGTCGCCGTCGCGGTCGAGTGAACGGCTGTAGCCTGGCTGGCCGATCCGAATCGGCGCTGCCCCGGCAGCCCTGACCGCGGCGCAGTTGGCGTAGTGGGCAGCAGCCGGTGCCGGGGGCACGTACGGAGCCGGCGCCGGCGCTGGCGCTGGAGCAGGGGCAGGCGCTACGAACGGTGCGGGAGCCGGTGCGACGTAGGTGGGTGCTGGCGCGGGTGCCGCGGGTTCGGGGACCACGACGACTGCTTTAGCCGCGTCGTTTGCGGCCTGGTCGGCGGACGCGACCACCGCGACCTCCTTCTCGTTGGTCGGAACCAACTGACCGGCGCAACCCAGCAGGACGGTTGCCATGGCATCGTGCTCGGCCTGAGTCACCCACAGGTCATAGGTGGCCTTGACGGAAATCTGACGGGCCACGTACTCGCAGCGGTAGTCCTTGTTTGGCGGCAGCCATGTGGCGGCGTCGCTGTCACCTTTCTGCACGTCAATCGGCCCGTCCGTCGCCTGCAGATTCAGGGGATCATTGGCGAAGGCCATGCGCTGCACGCCGGTGAGCTGCTGGGCACCCTTCTTCCATGCGTCACCCAGCGCGACCACATGGTCCACCTGAACAGCGCTGCCGGTTTCGGGGCCTCTTTGGAAGCGGATGGTCGTAGCGGTGTAAGGGTCGGCAAGGGTACCGCTCGCCACCCTGCAGGTCGAGTTGGCGGTGAAAACGACGTCGGTCAGGTCGCGTTTGAGGATATCGTTCCGGGTGTCGCACCCGTTCCGGTCCACATCTGCCCACGCCTGACCGAAGCTGACCCGGGCGCCGTATCCGGATGAAGACGATGCTTCCTTGACGGATAGGACGGCCAGAAGGTCCAGTGCTTTGGTGGCGTAGCCCGGTTGTTTCTTCGGAGCGGTGTAGCTGATGCCCTCGGCAAGTTCCGTGACGTTCTCAGGGTCCAGCGGTTCGCCCGTATTTTTCGCCGAGGGCGAGGGCGAGGGCGACGGCGTGGGGGAGGGAACGGCGGAGGGGGACGGTGACGAGGAGGCGGCGCGGGACGCTTCTGCTGCTGCTCGTTTTTCGTTCTCGGATGCCGCGTGGGCAGCGAAGCTCTCCGCCGACCGGGGCGGCAGCGTTATGCCGCCGATGACGAAGAGCACTAGAGAGCCAGCAAGAACGACGCCGCCAACTTTCCGGCTGCCCGGCAATCGTGACCATGACCGACGTCCCGTGGCTGCGACGTAGAGGCCGGTGAGCGCGGCAAAGATGGCCAAGAAAATCAACGCTCCGCCCACTCCGCCGTTGGCAGCACCCAATGCTGCGGAAGCCAAAGCCAGAGCTCCGACAATGAATGTTGAGACTTTCGGCTTCTGGGACTGCGGCGCGTAGTACGAATCCGGCTTGCCTTTAGACCATCGGTTGCTATTCATTTGTATCCCCAAGTTTCTCGGCCCATCAGCACCATCGCTGGAGGCCAGACCTTTGACGCTAGGTGGCGTCTCCTGGAGTATATGGTCATTCCTCGAGTTCTTACCCAGGAATAGCAGGCGAAGTTGCACTGGCTGCGGCAATGCGGGCGGAACTTTCCGAATCCGCCAGGAGGCCGCTGACAAAGCGGAGTATTTCCTCGCCTGCCAGCACCCCGGATGCCGACGTCACGGTCAAATGGTGCCGGGAAAAGCCGTCGCTTTCGAGTTCGCCGTGCGCGGGACGGATAGCGATGTCTGCCAAGTCGAGAAACCCTGCATCCAGCCTGGAGTCACCGGCGGCAACGAGCAATCCCGCCCCGCTTCGGCGCCGGACCTCGGCCACGGCGGCTTCCTTGGTGATCGGAGCCGGCACGCAGTAGAGCTTTCGCCCCTGCAAGGATGTCGTCCACCCGCGGTCCTCGCACCAAGCGTCGAGCTCGTCCAGATAACCGGGCCGCAACGCCTGTCGGTCCACGATCGAGTAGGCGAAGAAGTCCTCAGCGGTCCGGACCCGCAGGATGGCGGGGTCCGCTGTGTTGCCGGTGAGGTGCTCCAGCACTTCGCTCAGCGGAGCGCAATCGGAGCCCAGTGACCGCTGGATGTGCCGTGACCAGTCGGCGTCCGGCTCGCCGTCGTGCAGCAGGACGGCGCCATTGGTCGTCACGGCGTACCCTTGCCCGAAGCCTGGTACCCGCACCCGGGAGAACTGGGCCTGCGTGCGGGTGGTGACAGGCACGAAGACACTCCGCTCCACGATGTCTTCCAGCATGTCCTCGGCGGCCCGGGTCATGAAGGACAACGGTGCTGCGTCGTAAACCTCGGCGACCACCATCCGCGGTGCCTGGTGGTCACTGCCCTCGAGCGCCATCGAGTTCGCCGAGTAGATCAGCGTCCGGTCCAGGTCGCTGGCCACCATCACCGGGGCAGCGGTTGAAGTGTTACTCATACGTCCACCACCGCCTTGCCATCGGCGCCGGTAGCTCCCGGCGTGTGCAGCGGATGGATCAGTCCCACGCAGCTGTAGGCCAGGTCCGGAACGCTGAGGACCTCGACGCCGCGCTGTTCGGCCAAATGCAGCACGTGGGCGAGCTCGGATACGGCATCCGGGCGCACCAGCACCTTCCATGGCACGCGGCGGAGCAGCACCCTGGTGGTTTCGCCAACACCCGGTTTGACCAGGTTCACGTTGTTGATGCCGAAGCTGCGGCTGATGTCCTCGACGGCGGCCCACCCGGACCAATCTGCTTCCGGCAGCGCTGAAATGTCCGACGGCGCGTGGGTTGCGGCCTGCAGGACGTCGTCGCGGACGTCGGCAAACCGGGCCGTGACGGCGGCCAGGAAGTCGCCGGACACGTCGCTGCCGGAGAGCTCGGAGTAGAACTTGGCCCCGTGGAAATCGCCCGGTCCGATCAGCGCCTTGTTGAAAACCGTGCGGGAGACCAAGCCGGAGACGGTCGAGTTCAGGCAGGCCGACGGCACCAGATAGTCCTCCCGCGTGCCGAAAATCCGGACGCAGTGCCCGGGATCCGCCAGCACGGCCAGGTCCGGCCGGAAATTGGCCCCGTCCGTTTCCCGGAAGAGGTCGACGGCGGCGGCGAGCTCGCGTGCGATGGCCCCCTTGCCGGTCCAGCCGTCCACGAACATGATGTCCTCCGGACGGTGCCGGGAGGCGAGGTAGCTGAGCGCGGTCTGGTCGATGCCAAGTCCGCGGACGATGCTGAGGGCATAGTGCGGCAGGTCCAGGCCGTGGAATTCCTGCGCCCACCGCTTCATCAGGATGCCGACGGGGGTTCCGGCGCGGGCGAGGGACACCAGGACCGGTACGTTGCCGCGCAGTTTCAGGACCTGCTCGGTGAGCGTTCCGACGGCGTGTGCGATCCGGACGGCGGAGCCCTCCAGGGCGGACTGGAACAAGGCGCCGTACTCGGGTGACGGTTCAAATTCCTGCGGCAAAGACTCTGCGTAGCTGGCCTTGCCGGACTGGATCGCAGCCTCACGTTCTTCCTTGGGAGCTTCCAGCTGCGCGGCACTCAGGTCCTTCAGCAGCCACTGCACGTCCTCCGGCGGATAGGAGCCGAACGCGGGGCCGCGCAGCGGCGTCGGGAAGGGCGGTTGCGCGGGCAGCGCGACCAGCCGGACGTCGGCGGCGACGCCGGCGACGGCCTCGGCGATGTTGCCGGGGCCCAGCAATCCGGCCGCGGCGGTGCCGGGTTCGGCCAGAATCAGCACTGAGTCGAAGCGTCCGTCAGGGTGCGCGAGGTTGTACGCAAACCGCGGCCCGGGACCGTCAGCGGAGTCGCCGGCACTGCCGAAGGAAACCGCGGACCGGATAGCATAACCCGGGTCATCCACCGCGGCGATCGGCGAGCGGGTGCTGGTGGAATAGCGGATGTCGGCGTCGGGGCGCAGGTCCTGGAGCCGGGTGGCCACCGCCAGCGGCAGGGCCATGAATTCCTCCGTAGCCAGGACCAGCACCCGGCGGCCGGTGCTGCTGCCGAGGTCGGCGGCGAAGATGTCCGCGATGAGTGCTGCCTGGTCCGGGTCCGGACAGCCGGCGACGCCGAACCGGGCGCTGCGGATCGGCGGCACGATGCCGGTGAGGTCCATGAGCTGCACCTCAGCCGGGGAGGGGGCCGCTGCGGGCGGGAGGAGGAGAGCGGTGATCAGTTCCGCCGCGTCCGCGGCGAGAGTCTCCGGCAACTCGATGCTTCCCTGTGCCAGCGCCACGTCGCTGATCCGGGTGCCGAGTTCGCGGGCCAGTTCTTCGAAGCGGTCCCGGTCGGCCGCGGTGCGCAGGTCCACCAGGGACGCGACGACGTAGTGGCCGTGCGGGGCGGTTGCGTGCAAATCGCGGATGGTGTTGATGATGGTGGCGCCGGTGCTGAGCTCGTCGTCCACCAAGACCACGGTGCCGGCCTGATTCAGGGCCGCGCGGCTGGTCGGGAGCAGCTGGTGGGAGGTTGCGTGGGAATGCGTCTCCTCAAAGGCGCCATACGGCTCGATTCCGCAGCTGTCTTGCCGGGTGGAGTGGAGGTAGTACGTGCCCAGCTGTCCGGCCACCAGGTGGCCCAGCCCGGTGGCGGTCTCCGCGTAACCGAGGGTCACGACGCCGGGACGTTCCGTCTGTTCTCCAACCAGGAATTCACCCAGCGCCGCAAGGTCCGCCAGCCGGGCGGTACGGCTGTCGACGTCGGGCACGGTTCCGGGGGCTGTCGGGGCCACGGGGTCCAGCAGCCGCTCCAGCATGGCCGCTGCCTCCTCGATAACGTCGGTCAGGCGCCCGGCGTCGGCGGGAGGATCGAGTTCGCGGCGGACCAGGAGTCCCAGCAGCTGCCCCGCTGACGTGACGATGCCGGGTTCGGTGGGGACGTGCTTGGCCAGGACCCGGGAGACCAGCAGGTGGGCCCGCTTAGGATTGCGCCGCAGTGCCAGCCCGACGAGTGCCTGTACCGGCAGCAGGCTGGTGCCGGGGTCAGAGGCGATGTCGACGCCGAGGGCTTCGCGCACGTAGCCGCCGCTCCAGGGGGCAGCCGTCGAGAGTTGCTTCACCGCATGCTCGCTTCCAGTAGTTCGACAAAGTTGACTCCTGGCCGGGCGACCCCGAACGCCCTGGCCCGCAGCAGCGTGCGCTCCGCCCAGGCCCGATGCGGCTTCACCTCGTTCATCTTGTTCCCGTAGGACGATGCCTTCACCCCGCCCCGTGCGTCCCCGGTGATGTCCAGGGCGTCGAGGTATTCCTCGTGGCTCACCACGCACATGGCGTGCACCACGGGTACATGGGTGGGATGAATGACGGTCTTGCCCAGCAGCCCGTTGGCCAGGTCCAGCTCAATCTCGCGGATCAGGCCGTCCAGATTGGCCATCAGGATGCGCTTGCGGAGTGCGCCCTCGTTGGCGGCCTCGAACGGCGTGGAGCGCAGTTGCGGCCGCAGGACCCGTTCGGTGTTGACGAAGTGTTCCCAGACCGGACCGGTGATGACCCAGCCGTTGCTGGGGCGGCCAAAGATGTTCACGACGTCGCCGATGATGTTCGCCACGACCTTGACGTTGTAGATGGTCAAGTCGCGGGAACGCCGCAGGCCGAAAGCACTGGACATGTCCGTGGCACCGATCCGGACGCACAGCACCACGTCCCGGAACTCTTCGATCAGGGCCAGGTTGTCTGTCAGCACCCGGACCCGTGATTCCAGGTGCGTGGTGGACAGGTCCTCGATGATCGGCATCGCCATCAGCGGCTGGTGCTGTGGCGCCCCGGTGCGTCCGGCTTCTTCGTTCAGCAGCCTCAGCGCATCCAGAAAGGCTCGCCCGCGGCCTGTTTCGTTCTCAAACTTGGGCAGGACAAAGCCGTAGACCACGCTGAGGTTGGCACCTGCCCGGCGGCCGACGTCGAGCAGCTGTTCGGGAGTGCGGCACCGGATAAAGATCAGCGGGAGCGCAGCAGGATCCTCCAGAGCCAGGTCGGCCAGGGCGGCGAGCAGGTTCTGCTCCGCGGCGGGCACTTCCTCGTCCGGAACGGCGTCTTCGAGGCAGATCACAGTGCTGAGGCAGCCGGCGTCGGCCTGTTTCCGGATTCCGGCTGCCAATGCACTCCTTGTGGCCGGCGAGTACAGGGTGGCACCGAGGGCGACGGCGAGCATACCGGGGTCCGAGGTGCGGTGGAGGTGTTCAGGGCGCAGGTGGAAAAGCCGATCCTTGACGGATTCGGTCAAGGCTTTGAAGTGCTGCATCGTCCCCTAGGTGGCAGTAGTGAGCGTCCGTACTAGCGCTGGTGGACCCGTTGGTCCAGCGGAATGGTCATGGTGAAACCGAACATGGCCCAGATGGCTGCGTCGGAGGCGTCTGCGGGCACGAACTCGGCGCGAAGCTCGAGGACCGCGCCCACCCGCACTGCATACAAAACGCTCCGCAGCCCCGCAGGGTTCCGGGCAGCCACCGCGGCGGCAGCGCCGTCGAAGACTCCAACCGTCAGCGGAGCCTCGCCCGCGATAAACAGGGCGCGGCGCAGCAACCGGACGTGGCGCAGGGACACGATGCCGGCCCCGTCCTGAACGCCGGCGAGGGGCCGGTTCCCGGGAGTGCGGACGGCGGTGCCGGCCAGGTGCCCCTCTGCGTGGTGGGCGCCCGTGGTGAGCTGGGCGTCCTCCCAGGCCACGGAGCGGACCCCGGCCACCAGAAGGGAACCAATCGCGGATTGCCGGGAGTTCAGTCGGACCACCGGGTTCTCTGCATCCAGCTCGCGCAGGCTGCCGAACTCCGGGGCAGGGAACAACCGTTCCGACGCCGACGCGGCGGCCCGGGGGCGGGTAGCCGCTGTTGCGGGGCGGCTTGTGGACGGCGCGGGCGCCGGGGTGGCGCCGAGCGTCAGCCCGGTGTGACTGGGGGAGTTTGCCGCTGGTGCGCGGCCGCCGAGGGACAAGCCGGTGGAAGCAGGCGTGCTGGCGCCAGGGGTCAGCCCCGTGGGGCTGGGGGAGTCTGCCGCTGGTGCGCGGCCGCCGAGAGACAAGCCGGTGGAAGCAGGCGTGCTGCCGCCGAGCGTCAACCCGGAGGCAGGCGGGGTGGCCGCGCTCTGGGCAGGAAGCTGCTCGGGCCCGGGCTGAGCAACGGGCTTACGGCGCCGGGTGAGGTATCCGATGTCGGTCCGCACCGCGGTTCTGTTCAACGCCATAGTCAGAGTTTCAACTTGAAGTCGGCGGCAACAGCGGCGAGCCCGGCCTCATAGCCTTGGCCGAGGGCCCGGAACTTCCAGCCCCCGGAGTGCCGGTAAAGCTCGCCGAGGATCATCGCGTTGATTTTGTCGAGGTTTCCCCGCGGCACCGTGAAACGAAGGAGCTCCCGGTTTTGGTCGGTCGCGACCCGCAAATAGGCGTTCTTGACCGGTCCGAAGGTCCCGGGCCCCCGCACCTCCGGATCCACATAAAGCAGCACGACGATCTTGTGCACCGTCTCGGGCACCCGGGTGAGGTCGACGTCGATCTGTTCGTGGTCTTCTGTTCCGGCGAAGGAAATGCTGCCTTCCGGGCTGGCGATCTGGTTGAAGAACACCAGGTGGTCATCCGAAACGGCGCGGCCGTCGGCGCCGCACATGATCACCATGGGGACCAGTTCGGCTTGCGGACCACGGCTGGGAACCATGTCCCAGCCGATTCCCAGCAGGACCGTCGCCAGACCGGGGTTCTCAGCAGTGAGGGCGGCGTTGCTGCCGGCGACCATAGAAGCCATCAGCTTCCTTCCAGATGAAGACCATCAACATTAAACTTGTCCCGGAGGAACTGGCCGTGGACTGCCAGTTCCGTAATGGCACCCGTTCGCACCTGGTTGTCCAGGTTTTTGACGGTGGAGTAGAGCATGTCGATCTGTTCCAGCAGCACGGACGTCTCGGCGGAGTCGTCCCGCCGCGACCCGGCGGACAGCATGAGGTATGCCCGCAGCGGGGACGGCAGGTAGTCCGTGATGACGGCGTTCAGCAGGACCCGCTGCTCGGTGGACGCCCCCGACCGGTCAATGTAGCCGATGAGGGCGCGCAGGATATCGGCCAACTGCAGCACCTGGGACCCCACGAGCGGAGGCAGCTCGGCGCCGTTGGCCAGTACCATCCGGCGGAGCTCCTCGAGCGCGCCAGCAGTGGCTGCCAGCTCGTCTGCTGCCGGATCGGTGGGAGGAGATTCGGCGCCGGCGACGGCGGCGGAGCGGGGTACCGCTCCGCCGCCGAACAGCGAACCTAAGAATTTTGCGACCATAGCCCGTAAGCCTATTGCTCAGGGCTGATGACCACTAATTCCCTTCCTGCTGCCGTACCCTGTCCAGGTAGGGACGGGCCCGTTCCAGCCCGGTTTCGAGGGCCTGCACGGTGCCTTCCATGTTCTTGTTTGCCTGGGAGCGGAAGGTGTCGATTGCATCCATGGTCTGGAACACGTTGTCGAACGCCTTCTGCAGCGTTTCCACGCTGACACCGGAACTCGCCGCCTGCTGGTGGATCCGTGCGGTCTGATCCTTGAGCATCTCGGACGTCTTGAGGATCATGTTGTTCGTCGTCGTGTTGATGGCGTCGATCTGATCCAGCACCATCTTCTGGTTCGCCAGTGCCTGGGCCACGATGACGGCGGTCCGCAGCGCGGAGATCGTCGTCGTGCGTGCTCGTTCAACACCCTTGATCAGCTCGGTGTTGTTCTTGCGGATCATGTCGATGGCCAGGTAGCCCTGAACCGAGACGGCCAGCTGGGTCAGAATGTCCTGGTGTCGCTGGCGGATCGGGTAGAGCACGTCAGCGTCGAGTTTGCCCGCCTCCTCGATCTGGCCCTGCATCTTCATTTCATCGATTTTGCTGGCCGTCGCTGTATCCAGGGCCTTGGCAAAGACCGCGTACTCGCTCAGCGCCTGCATGGTCTCCCACAGCTGGGTCTTTTCCTGCGCAAGGGAGGCGTTGTCCTTGAGGAGGGCGTCCTGGCCCGCCATCAGGGACTTGATGATCTTGTCGAGCTGGGTCTGCGCGCTCTCGTACTTTTGGAAATACTTCGCGAGCTTGTTGCCGCCCGGAATGATGCCCAGAATCTTCCGGCCCACGCTCAGGTCGGCGTTGCTCGGCGTCAGGTCCTCCACGGTGGAGCGGAGTTCGCCGAGCGTTGAGGCAACCTGCACCTGGGCGCTGCTGCCGGACTTCTTCGCACCGGCCAGCGACGTGGATGACCGCTCCAGGAGCCGGCTTGAGGTGCTGGCGGATGCCACGAGCTGCTGGCCAGCGATCCGGTTGATGCCGTCGATCTTGCTGGAGTACTCGGGGCTGAACGGGCTCATCGCCGACACTTCGCTCACGAAGGCCCGCGCCTGGGCGTTGATCTCCTGCTGTCGTTCGGCCGGAACCGGGACCATGCCCGGGGCGTCGTCCGCTTTGACGATCTCGACGGAGGCCGGTGCGTCCAGCACGAGGGGGTTCGAGGCCGACGCTTCAGGCGGGGTGAGTTGCATGCTCATTATTGCTTCTCTCTTTCTTAGGTCTCGGGCTCTTAGCCGAGCTGGACGCCGAAGTCCGCGGCAATTCCCGCGAGGCCGGTGGCGTAGCCCTGGCCGACGGCCTTGAACTTCCACTCGCCGTTGTGCCGGTAAAGCTCGGAGAAGATCATGCAGGTTTCCGGCGCCGCGTCTTCGCTGAGGTCGTAGCGGACTACTTCCGCTTCGCTTTCCTGGTTGACCACACGGCAGTACGCGGCACGCACCTGGCCGAAGTTCTGCCGGCGGGCCTCCGCCTGATCGATCGAAACTACGAAGACGATCCGCTCCACGTCCGCACCAACAGCGGAGAGCTCGACGGCGATCACTTCGTCATCGCCGTCGCCATCACCGGAGCGGTTGTCCCCCTTGTGGACGACAGAACCGTCGGCGGCGGCCGGCTGGTTATAGAAAATGAAGTCCGCGGAGCTGCGGACCTTGCCGTCCGCGCCCAGCAGGAGTGCCGAGGCATCCAGGTCGAAGGCGTCGCCGGTGGTGGTGCGGGGATCCCAGCCCAGCCCGACGAGGACCTTGTTCAGCCCCGGATCGGTCTTGGTCAGGGAGAGGTTGCTGCCTTTGGTGAGGGTCAGTCCTGCCATGATTAATCTCCTTGTAAAGTCTGGGTGGATGGGTGATGGGGCGGTCCGGGCTTCCCGGACCGCCCAGCTCCTAATCCAGTGCTATGCCGAAGTCCGTGGCTACGCCGCGGAGGCCTGAGGCGTAGCCCTGGCCAACGGCACGGAACTTCCACTCGCCGTTGTTGCGGTAGATTTCCGCGAAAATCATGCACGTTTCCGCGGCTGCATCCTCGGTCAGGTCGTAGCGGACGATTTCGTTGTCCGTCTCCTGGTTCACAACCCGGCAGAACGCGTCACGGATCTGGCCGAAGTTCTGCCGCCGGGCCTCCGCCTGATCGATCGACACGACGATGACGATCTTTTCGATGTCCCGGGCCACGGTGTCGAGGTCGATGAGGACCTGTTCGTCATCTCCCTCACCTTCGCCGGTGCGGTTGTCTCCCTGGTGGACCACAGAGCCGTCCGGAGAGGACAGCTGGTTGTAAAAAATGAAGTCGTCGTTCGAGCGCACTTTGCCGTTCGCGCGGACAAGGATCGCCGAGGCGTCCAGGTCAAACTGCTCGCCGGCAGTTGTTCGCGGGTCCCAGCCGAGGCCAATCATGGCCTTCCGGAGTCCGGGGTCGGCTTTTGTCAGGGACAGATTGCTGCCCTTACTCAGAGTCAGGCTGGACAAGAGGTGCTCCTTCAGTGTGGGTGCGTTCGACAGGGCTGGAGAGGGGCTGGGTCCGGCGGGGTTACAGGGCGGAGGCCGCGGCGCCGAGGACTTCCCCGGCCGTGCGGCCGTTGGCCGGCGTGCCGATCGCCTGGAAGGTCCAGGCGTTGCCGGTCCGGGACAGCTTCGACATCACCATGGCAGTGTTCTGGCCTGACTCGGTGAGCGAATAGCGGGCGACCTCCGGGCTGCCGGCAACCGAGTCGTCGATGACCCGGCAGAACGCATTCTTGACCATGTCGAATGTCTGCTGGCTGTAGCTGGTGATGACGAACACGATGTTCTGGACGGCCGGTGAGACGGCGGGCAGGTTGACCATCATGGTCTCATCGTCGCCGTCGCCTTCGCCGGTAAGGTTGTCGCCCGTGTGGCGGACGGCGCCGTCCTTGCTGGTGAGCTGGTTAAAGAAGACCGTGTCCAGGTGCTTGCCTTCGGCGTCGAACATCAGGGCCGAGGCATCCAGGTCGATCTCCACGGTTTTCGAGCCGCCGAAGAAGCCCTTCTTGGCCGGGACGGCGGAGTCCCACCCAAGACCCAGGCGGACGTTCGTCAGGGACTCGCCGTTCTGCTTGGTGAGTGACAGTGACTGGCCTTTTTGCAAACTCAAACCCATTGATTTACTCGCTTTCCTAGTCGTGGCTTTTGTCGTACTTACTGCTGGCGAGCTAGCTGTTCACGTCTGCTGGCTCAAGAGTTTTGTCCTGTTCGGCGGCGCTGGCGCGCCGGTTGCGCATGACCGATCCGGTGAAGGCGGCGCCGATGAAGACCACGCCGATGAGGCCGGTGATGATTTCGTTGATGGGCGTCACGATGGTGATGAGCAGGATGACTGCCAGTGCGCCGATGGCCCAGTGGGCGCCGTGGTCGAGGTACTCGTATTCGTCCAGGGTTCCTTCCCTGACCAGGAAGACCGTCAGGGAGCGGACGAACATTGCGCCGATGAAGCCGAGGCCCAGCGCAATGATGATGGGGTCGGAGGTGATGGCGAAGGCGCCGATCACGCCGTCGAACGAGAAGGACGCGTCGATGACTTCCAGGTAGAGGAAGAGCATGAAGGCAGCTTTGCCGGCCAGCTTGGCGGTGCCGGAGGGGCCGGTGTGGGCCATCAGCGCGGCGTCATCCGCGTCGACGTCGCCGTCCTGGTCCACGTCGAAGAGGTTTCCGAGGCCGTTCACCAGGAAGTAGGTGATCATGCCCAGCAAACCCGAGAGGAGAACGATGGCCTGCTTTTCACCGGATACGGCTCCGGCGATGGCCAGTGCCGCCATGCCAATGATCACGGATGCGCCCTCAAGCTTGCCGAGCCGGGCCAGCGGGATTTCAAGGAACTTGATCCACTTGATGTCACGGTGGGCCAGGATGAAGTCCAGGAACAGCATCAGGAGGAACAATCCGCCGAACGCGGCAATTTGCGGGTGCGCTTCGTGGAGCAGGTACCCGTAGGAACCCGGGGTGTTGGGGTCGCCCTTTTCCATTGCCAGCGTGATCGCTTGCACAGGGTTCAAGCCGGCGGTGACAGACACGATCAGGAGCGGGAAGACGATGCGCATGCCGAAGACGGCGATGATGATGCCGACGGTGAGGAACATCTTCTGCCAGAACGGGTTCATCTTTTCAAGGATGCGTGCGTTCACGACGGCGTTGTCGAAGCTCAGGCTGATTTCAAGGATGCCCAGGATGAGGCAGAGGACCAGCGCCTCGGGCCCGCCATAAAGAAAGGCGATAATCAGCGCGATGATGGTGACCGCGAACGACCATCCGAATGTCTTGAGGATCAAGCTTGAACCACTCCTGGAACGACAGGTCCTACCCGTTAGTAACGGCAGGACGGCGAGCAACATCCCGGAAGTTATCCCCCAAGACTTCGTGGGTCTATCCTATCCGCACCCTACGTCGCTTTGTCCTGTGATCGCTGATTTTTGGCTAAGGGATGAACCCGGAACTTTTACCGGTCTGTCCGCGGCGAGCTAGTGGGAGTCGGTTCGGCTGGCAGGCCTGTCGACGTCGACGGTGCCGATCATTGCGTTTGTAATGGGTGCCGGCTTAAAGCCCTTGAAGACCAGCCAAAGGCCCAGCGAGAACTCCCAGAGAGCGATCGGGAGCGCGGCGACCAGGGTCACGGGGGAGATTCGGTCGAGGAGGCCGAACATCGTGAGGATGACGGCCGTGAACTGCAGGGGAGCTCCGATGAGCCCAAGCAAGGGGAGGACACGCGGTACGAGGCGCGAGCGGTACAGCAAGGTTCCCAACAACACAGCGTTCACTGCTGGCATGAGGCTCTGTCCGAGCAGGAATGTGCCGTTATAGAAGGCGACGAGTCCGGAGCCCATAGTGGTCAACGAGGTCGCGCCCGCTCCGGAGACACCGGGTTGCTGCAGGGCAACGAGCGAAAGGATGCTCGCGACGCCGGCGAAGATCATGGCGGCTTCAATTGTGCGACTGGCGACGAAGCCCAGCGCCATGCTTTCGTTTTGCCGTTTGACGACCGGGAACAGCGCGACGGCGGTGCCGATTCCAGCGAGACCGACGATTACCTCGAGCAAGCCTCCCCAGAGCGCGCCCGTGTTGGTGGTGGAGCTGATGACAAAGTCCGCGCCCTTCACGGGACCGTACAGTGTGAGCGTGGGAATCGAAACAAAGGTAATCAGGTAGAAGATACCTGCCACGAGTGCGGTCTTCCTCGTTGAAGTCACCGGAATGCCTTCCGTTGGTGGCGCAATGGCCGGCGAGCGATTGCCCGCCCAGTTGTTTGGCCGTGGCGTCAATTGTGCCGACCTTCAACTGGGTCCCAGTGTCGTGCTCGGGCGAACGCTGGTCAAGAGCTTGGTGTTCCGCCGGCATCGGTCGCATGGCGTCGAATGCCGGCCGTTGGCGCGACCCATGACCTCATTGCTTCTACACCCAGGCAATTCGCGTTCTGACGGCGGCACTGGCTGTCCAGCCCTGAGCCGCAACCAGTCACATAAACGTCATGGAGACAGGATTGTGCCGGCTCCGTGGAGACCATGACCTTCCGAGTGTGATCTATCACATACACTTCGAACGTTAACTATCGCACCGCATGAATATGGGGAATCATGAAAAAAACCACAGCAGGTCTCACCTTCGCAGCAGTCGTTGGGCTTTCGGCCCTGTCTGCTACGCCCGCCATGGCAGTGACATTGCCATTCCAGAACTGTGACGCAGCAGCAGCGGTGGGTGTCTACAACATTCCCAAGGGCACACCCGGTTACGCACCTAAGCTCGACCGCAACAACGACGGCTTCGGATGCGACGCGCCGGGCACGCCGGCCTACGATGCTTCCATCGTGGCCGGGCTCGTTGCCAAGCCCGTCGCCACGGTGGCTCCCAAGCCCGTAGCCACGGTGGCTCCCAAGGCTCCGGTGGCTCCGAAGGCCCCCGTGGCCACGAAGGCTCCGGTAGCTGCAAAGCAGATCGTACGGGTTCCCGTTGGAGGTGCGGACACAGGTGTAGCAGTCAAGAGCACCGACAACTCCGCCGTCCTTGCGCTCGGGGGTGGCCTGGTCTTGGCTGCCGCAGCGGCCGGCACCTTTGTCGTTCGACGCCGCAACGCGTAATTTCACCTACGAACTGATCGGACATGCTTTCTCGAATGATTAGTTCCAGAAGGAGTTCCCGCAGAGGCCGCTTGGTCTCTGCGGGGATTGCCCTTTTAATTCTCACGGGCTGCTCTACTGCCACGCCGATGCAATCGTCCGGCCCGGAAGTGCCGTCTTCAGTTGCGTTCTCCGCCACTGCGACAGCGGGGCCGGTCGAGCCGTCCGCGGCGGGGCTCTCCGATGTAGCAACGACACAGTCGCCCGTGTTGGCAGCCTCGGCGCCGGTTTCACTAAACATTCCGTCCGTTCGTCAGCAGTCCACGCTTCTACAGCTCGGCTTACGGGCCGATGGATCTCTGGAAGTCCCGCCCGACGGACCGACCGCGCCGGCCGGTTGGTACAACGGTTCCCCAACGCCGGGAGAACGTGGACCGGCAGTTCTGCTGGGACACGTAAACGCAGTCGGCGGCGGACCGGGGGTCTTCGCCAACTTGCGCCGCTTAAAAGGCGGGGACACATTGGAAGTTGCACGTGCAGACGGGTCGACGGCGGTCTTCGAGTTCTACCGTGGAGAACCTTTTGCAAAGGATGCTTTTCCTTCGGAAACTGTCTACGGGGACACGGAAGGGTCAGAGCTCCGCGTAATTACGTGCGACGGCTACGACCCCGCAACCGGACTCTTTGATGACAACTACGTAGTTTTTGCGAAGCTACTATCGTCCCTGCCCTAGAGCACGGACATCCGCCACTCCGCCACCGCAACCATCGCGATCAGAGCAGTGGTCCGCCCCGGACAGCACGGGGGTGCACGGCGGAGATGGGCAGGCCTGCCTTTCGCATCGTGTCCACTGCGGGTTCGTGTGCTCGCCCTCGGCGGAATCCGGCGTTGATCACCACGGCGGTGCGTGGGTTCCAGCCGAAGGAACCCAGGAGCCGGAGTCATCCGAGGTGAGCCCCCGCGTTCATCGGTAATCCGGTTTGGTGTGATCGGCCAGCACAGTGCTGCCGCCAGCCCACCACGCGCCGCAGGCCGGGCACTTGATGTGCCACTCGTCGGTTCCGGGAAACTCGATCATCTCGCCCACGTTCTCACCGCTCGACGGGCACCACGCCTTCATGTCCTCCTCCTTTTGGAGGATCGCCTCTTGGATCATTATGAAGTCCAGGTCATCGTCGTCTCTGATCATGGTCGCGACCTTACGCTGGGTGACCGACATCCAACCTCCGGGGCCGCCGCGGTCTGGACGGAACCGCCGAGGTGTCTGGGGTGGCTGCAGACTCCTGCCGGGAAGTGGACCCGCCCGGCGTGCCTGATTCCTTCCCGGCCCGCCGGGGTGACTAGCCAGCCACCGCCGCCTTCGCCGCCCGCGAGGCCTCCATCCACTCGCTCAGCCACGGGGCCCGGACGCTGGAGGTGATGCGACAGTCGGCCACGAAGGTTCCCTTCGCGCCGGCATCGATCCAGTCCTGCAACGCGGAAAGGTCCGCCAGCGAGCGGATGATCGCCGATTCGGCACCAAGCGCCCGAGCGACGCCGCTGAAGTCCACCTCGGGGATCAGCATGGGCTTGACGGTCAGGCCCTGGGAGCCGTACTGGTGGATTTCGGCCCCATAGGCGGCATCGTTGTAGATCACGACGACGGCGCTGCTCGCCGCGCCAATCAGCGATTCGAGGTCGGACAGGCCCATCAGGAAACCGCCGTCGCCGGAGGCCAGCACCAGGGTGCGGCCCTCCTCCACCGCGCGGGCTGCCCCGACGGCGCTGGCGAGGCCCAGCCCGATGGTCTGGTAGGCGGTCCCCACCATCACCAGGTCCTGCGGCCGCGGGATGTTCCAGTACATCGGTGCCCAGCCGAGGAAGTGCCCGCCGTCCTGAACCACCGTGCGGCGCTCCGGCAGCACGGCGTCCAACGCGGTGGCCAGGGAACGCGGGTCCAGCCGGCCGTCCGCAGTCTCCTCGGAGCCCGGGTGGTGGGCCGGTCCTTCAGCCAGCCGCTTGCGGGCTTCCGCGCGCCACGCTCCGCCGCGCCCAGCGTCCGGCGAGGCCGCGCCCTCCAGCATCCGCAGGAGGTGTCCGGCCGCGGACTTCGCGTCCGCGCTGACGAACGTATCCACCCGCGGGTGCGTCGGCTGCAGGGCAGTGTCGATCTGGATGACGGTGCTGTCCGGGCCGAGCAGGTGCCCGAACCGCATGGTGAAGGCGCTCAGGCTTGCCCCGGCCACGAGGACCACATCAGCCTCACCCATAATCCCGGCTGCGGTGTCCGTGCCGAAGCCGCCCGCCACGCCGAGGTATCCCTCGCCTTCGAGGAGGTTGAGCGCCAGGGCGGTTCCGGCGGTCACGGCGCCGAGCCGGTCGGCGAGCTCCCGGAGCTCCGGACTGGCTCCGGCGAGGTGCGCGCCACGGCCGGCGAGGATCAACGGCCGCTTCGCCCCGGCGAGCAGGCGGGCTACCTGCCCAAGGCCGCCGTCGACGTCGTCCGTCACCGTTCGTGCCGGGGGTGCCGGAAGTTCCTCGTCCGCAGCCTCGAGGGCCGCGAGGTCGTAGGGGATGGCAATCACGACGGCGGTGCGCTTGGTGAGTGCGTACTCCACCGCCTGCCGGGTGATGGAACCCGCAGCGTCGCGGGTGACGGTGAACGTGGCGGCGCCGAGGCCTGCCGCGATGGCCGCCTGGTCCACGTCCCAGGGCCGGGCGCCGGTGGTGGGGGCGTCCCCGGTGACCAGCACGACGGGGATCTGCGCCTGGACCGCCTCGGCGAGGGCGGTCAGTGCATTGGTGTAGCCGGGGCCGTAGGTGGTGGTGCCCGCGGCGAGACGTCCCGACGTCCGGTAGTAGGCGTCGGCCGCGGCGATGGCGGCGCCTTCATGGCGGACGGCGGAGAAGCGGAGGCCCAACTTTTCCGCGGCGTCCAGGAAGTAGACGTTCCCGTTGCCCATGACGCCGAAGACATCGCTGAGATAGCTGCTGAGAATCTGCGCCACGCGGCCGGACACGGTGAGAGTAGTCATGCAGGAATCTTGTGCGCTGGTCCCCAGATAGGCAAGGGGGTCACGGTTGGCTAGGCGATTTGGCAGGTGCAAGATGCACAATTGAAAATATGACCAATTGTGGCCTGCGTCACCCGCACTCAGCCGGCAGCGCGGGGCTCCTGCTCGGAGAGCCGGCTCAGCAGTCCGTCGTAGCGGGGCGGCATGAGTTCCAGCACGGAAATGGCCGTGCTGGTCCGTTGAATCCCCTCGATTTCCAGGATCTGGTTGGTGATGCGATAGAGATCCGCCGTGCCGCGTGCCACCACCTTGGCCATGAGGTCCGCGTCGCCGGTCGTGGCGTGCACCTCGATGACCTCCGGGATCGCGGCGAGCCCGTCCTCCACCGCACCTGTCCGGGTCTGGCTGATGGACAGGGAGAGGAAGGCCATCAGTTCATAGCCGAGTGCGGCGGGATCCAGTCGCCGGCTGAAGGAGCGGAGGGCGCCGCTGCGCTCGAGCCGTGCCAGCCGGGCGTGGACCGTGTTCCGTGCGACGCCGAGTGTCCGGGAGAGTGCCAGGGCGCTGGCCTCCGGATCCTTATCCAGGGCCAGGATGATCCGGCCGTCGAGTGAATCCAGGGTGCGGGGGTGCAGGATGGTCATATTTTCACCGGAGACAGTAGAAGTTGAGCAGAAGTCCCAATGGGTTGAGCGTACCTTGCATTGTGGGCGGAGTCACAACCATGATCAGTCCTCATGACCCGTGATCAGCTCCTCACCGCACCGGACACCGCACTCCCCGCCCTTCGTGGCGCTGTGTCCGGCCTCCCGCCGTATGTCCCGGGCCGGCGCAGCGCAGGCATGGACATTGCTGCCCTTGCCAGCAACGAAAGCCACTACGAGCCGCTGCCCGCTGCCGCCGCCGCGGTGGCCGCAGCGGCCGGCACCATGAACCGCTACCCTGACAGCGCCGCCGTCGAACTCCGTGAACGGATCGCAAGCCACTTCGGCGTCACCGCCGGAGAGGTCGCGGTGGGACCCGGCAGCGTGGGCGTCCTCCAGCAGATCATCACCGGCCTGTGCGACGCCGGGGATGAAGTGATCTTCGCGTGGCGCTCCTTCGAGGCGTACCCCATCCTGGTGGAGCTGGCCGGCGCCCGGCCGGTCCGCATCCCGCTGGACACCTTTGAAGGCCACGACCTCGGGGCCATGGCCGCAGCCGTCACCGCCCGCACGAAGGTGATCCTGCTCTGCACCCCCAACAACCCCACCGGCGTGCCGATCAGCCACGAGCGCATCGAGGCCTTCCTGCAGTCCGTCCGTTCCGACATCCTCGTGGTGGTCGACGAGGCCTACGTGGAGTACGCCGAAGCGGGCAGCGGCCCCGATTCCCTGTCGCTCTACCGCCAGTTCCCGAACGTCTGCATCCTGCGCACCTTCTCGAAGGCCTACGGACTCGCCGGCCTGCGCGTGGGCTACGCCGTGGCGGCGCCGGCCATCGCCGAGGGACTGCGCCGCACCGCGCTTCCCTTTTCGGTGAGTGCGCTGGCCCAGAACGCTGCCATCGCGTCGCTGGACGCCGGGGACGAGATGGAATCACGGGTGACAGCCGTCAAGCAGGAGCGCGCCCGGATGGCCGCGCAGCTCGAAGCCCAGGGCTGGAAGCTGCCGCCGAGCCAGGGCAACTTCCTATGGATCCGTGCGGATGAGGGCCTCCAGGCAAGGCTCGTGGATGCGTTTGACCGCGCGGGCATCATGGTCCGGGCCTACCAAGGTGACGGGGTGCGGATCACCGTTGCCGGCCCCGCCGCCAACAACCGCGTGCTCCGGGTTTTGGAAGCCCACGCAGCCTAGGAACTTATCGACCCCTTATCAATCCGTTCCACAACCAGAGGACTCCCCATGGAACAACAGACAAAGACGTCTGGCCGCCCGCTCGGCGCCACTCTCAAACCCCGCCAGCTCACGATGATGGGTCTGGGAAGCGCCATCGGTGCGGGCCTCTTCATCGGCTCCGGGGCCGGCATCCAGGCCGCCGGCCCGGCCGTGCTGATCTCCTACCTCGTGGCCGGCACCCTCATCATTCTGGTGATGTGGGCCCTCGGCGAGATGGCCGCAGCAAACCCGGACAGCGGAGCCTTCTCCGTCTACACCGCCAAGGCCTACGGGCCGGTGGCCGGTGCCACGGTGGGCTGGCTCTGGTGGCTGCAGCTCGTGGTGGTCATCGCCGCCGAAGCGCTCGGCGCGGCAGGCCTGCTGGCCACCATCTTCCCGGCCCTGCCGGTGTGGCTGATGGCCTTCGTATTCATCGTGCTGCTCACCGCCGTGAACCTCACCAGTGTGAAGAACTTCGGCGAGTTCGAGTTCTGGTTCGCCCTGCTCAAGGTGGCAGCAATCGTCGGGTTCCTCCTAGTGGGTGCAGCCTTGCTCTTCGGCTGGCTGCCGGGAGTGCAGTCGCCGGGCTTGTCCAACTTCAGCGGTGCCGGATTCGCACCCAGCGGTTTCGCCGGGATTGCCACAGCACTGTTCGTGGTGGCCTTCGCGTTCGGCGGCACCGAGATTGTCTCCGTGGCGGCAGCTGAGACCGCCGAGCCGGCCCGCAGCGTGAAGAAGGCGGTCCGCACGGTGCTGTGGCGCATCCTGGTTTTCTACATCGCTTCCATCTTCATTATTGCGGCCGTGGTCCCTGTGGGTTCGGCGGGGCTGAAGAGTCCGTTCGCGGCGGTACTGGACGCCGCCGGCATGCCCGGCGCAGCCACCGCCATCACCCTGGTGGCCGTGGCGGCACTGCTCTCCGCGCTCAACGCCAACCTCTACGGCGCCTCCCGGATGGCGTTCTCCCTCGCCGAGCGGGGCGACGCGCCGCGCCTGCTCGCCTCGGTGTCCAAGGCACGGGTCCCGGTTATCGCAGTCCTGGCCAGCGTCGCCTTCGGCGTTGTCACGGTCGGGCTGGAGCTGGCTTTCCCCGATCAGGTCCTTCCCGTCCTGCTCAACATCGTGGGCTCGACCTGCCTGCTGGTGTGGACGTCCGCGCTCCTGGCCCAGCTCGCGCTGCGGCTCCGCGCCGACCGCGAGGGGACGGAGCTTCCCCTGCGGATGCCCGGCTTCCCGTGGCTGACGGGCTTTGGCCTGCTCATCCTCGCGGCGATCTTCACGGTGGGCTTCATCGGCGAGGACTCACGCCCCCAGTTGCTGAGCACTTTCTCGCTTGTGGCGCTGCTGGCGGTGGCGAACTGGTTGCACCAGCGGAACCGGAAGGTTCCGGTTTCTGTTGACGCTTCAGAGGATGACAAGCAGCCGGCGCTCGTCGACTAGTCCACTTGCCTGAACCGACTCGCGGCTTCGGGGCACTGAAGGGCGCGTCCGGACTGCCTGGGTTCTAGCGGTCGTTGCAACAACCCTAATTTTTGGGAGTTGCAACGACCGTCGGCGCGCCAAGAGGTGCCGAAGACTGAGTTTGCTGGCTGCGTGATCATCGAAGAAAAGCGCATTTACCCCGCCACGGGCAAACTCGAATACGGCACACCGAAATGTGCATGCCAGAACGCGGAGTGCCGGCACCGCTGGTGGTGAGGATCAGTTGATTCACCAGCACATATCCGGCCGGTGTCTCCAGCAGAAGGTCGATCCATACTTCCATCAGCTGGTTGTCTGCGCTGCGCCAGGCTACGGACTGTTCCGTAGTGACTGTCGCGCCGGGATACTGCTCGGCGAAAAACGCGAGCATCCGGTCGCCGGCTTCCACCACCACGGCCGCGTCGACGGCGGACGCAGCGCCCTAAGGTTCGACGGGCCCGACCGGCGGGTGAGGCTCGACGCGCCTACGGGGCGTCGATGAAGCAGTCCGCCACGTCCAGCGCACGGTCCAGGATCGCCAGGCCCTCGCGCAGGTCCTCCTCGCTGATGTTCAGCGCCGGCACCACGTGGAGGCGGTTGAAGTTCGCGAACGGCAGCAGCCCATTGTCCTTGCAGAACGCGACGACGGCGTCCATCGCCGGGCTGGAGGATCCGTATGGGGCCAGCGGCTCGCGCGTCGTGTGGTCTTTGACCAGCTCGATCGCCCAGAACATCCCGACCCCGCGGACCTCGCCGACGGACCGGTGACGGGCGGCCAGGTCCTCGAGCGCCGGCCGGACCACTTGTTCGCCGAGCTCGGCGGCGTTTTCGACCATGCGCTCGTCGGCCATAGCGTTTATGGTCGCGACGGCCGCCGCGCAGGCCAGCGGGTGGCCCGAGTAGGTCAGTCCGCCCGGGTACGCCCGCTCGCGGAAAGTGTCGAACACCGCGTCGGAGATCGCGACGCCGCCGAGCGGCACGTAGCCCGAGTTCACGCCCTTCGCGAAGGCCAGCAGGTCCGGGACCACGTCCCAGTGGTCGACGGCGAACCACTTGCCGGTGCGCCCGAAGCCGGCCATGACCTCGTCGGCGATGTACATGATCCCGTACTTGCGGGTCAGCTCCCGCACCCCGGCCATGTACCCGGCGGGCGGGACCATGATGCCCGCAGTGCCCGGCACCGACTCGAGGAGCAGTGCCGCGATGTTGGCCGCTCCCTCGAACTGGATGACGTCCTCCAGATGGCGCAGTGCCCGCTCCGTCTCCTCGGCCTCGGTGACCGCGTGGAAGGTGGAGCGGTAAAGGAAAGGCGCGAAGAAGTGCACGACGCCGGAATCCCCGTAGTCATTGGCGATCCGCCGCGGGTCGCCGGTCGCGTTGATCGCCAGGTGCGTGCCGCCGTGGTAGCTGCGGTACGCCGAGAGCACCTTCTTGCGCCCGGTGTGCAGGCGCGCCATGCGGATCGCGTGCTCGACCGCGTCCGCCCCGCCGTTGGTGAAGAATACGTGGTCCAGGTCCCCGGGGGTCAGGCCGGCGATGAGCCGGGCGGCCTCGGAGCGGGCGTCGTTGGCGTGCTGCGGCGCGATGGTGCATAGCTTGCCAGCCTGCTCCTGGATCGCGGCGACGACCTTCGGATGCTGGTGGCCGATATTCGTGTTGACCAGCTGCGACGAGAAGTCCAGCAGCCGCCGTCCCTCACCGTCCCAGAGACGGGTACCCTCCGCCTTAACCACGGTCATGGGATTGATCTTGTCCTGGGCGGACCATGAGTGGAACACGTGCGCGCGGTCCAGCTCGTGGGCCCGGCGCCCGGCGGCCAGCTCGGCCTCCGTGGGCCCGGTGCCAACGGAACCGGCGCCGGTGGTGGTGGAAGTCAGTGTCTCGGTCATGGTGCTCCTTCGGGGCGCAGTATGGGTGGGTGGCTAGTCGTTCTGCGGGAAGCCCAGGTTCAGTCCGCCGTGGCTGGGGTCCTGCCAGCGCGTGGTGACCACCTTGCCGCGGGTGAAGAAGTGCACGCCCTCGGTGCCGTGGGCGTGGGTGTCGCCGAAGAGCGAGTTCTTCCAGCCCCCGAAGGAGTAGTACGCCATGGGCACCGGCACGGGGACGTTGATGCCGACCATGCCCACCTGGATCTCGTTCTGGAAGCGCCGAGCGGCGCCGCCGTCGTTCGTGAAGATCGCGGTGCCATTGCCGTACGGGCTGTCGTTGACCAGCCGCACGGCGTCGTCGTAAGCGTCCACACGCAACACCGATAGCACCGGGCCGAAGATCTCGTCCGTGTAGATCGGCATCTCGGTGGTGACGTGGTCGAACAGCGTGGGGCCCAGGAAGAAGCCGGCGGGGCCCCCGGGTGTGGACTCGGCATCGAACTGGTCCGTCGCGGCGGCGTCGACGCGGCCGTCGAGGACCACCGTGGCGCCGGCGGTTTCGCCGGCATCGATGTAGCCGGCCACGCGGTCGCGGTGCGCGGCGGTGACCAGGGGCCCCATGTCGCAGCCGCGCAGGCCGTCGCCGGTCCGCAGGGAGCGGGAGCGCTCGGCGATCTTGGAGACCAACTCGTCGGCGATGTCGCCCACGGCGACCAGCGCGGAGACGGCCATGCAGCGCTCTCCCGCGGAGCCGAAGCCGGCGTTGACCGCAGCGTCGGCGGCCAGGTCCAGGTCGGCGTCGGGCAGCACCACCATGTGATTCTTGGCGCCGCCGAGGGCCTGCACGCGCTTGCCGTTGGCGGTGCCGCGGGAGTAGACGTACTGGGCGATCGGTGTGGACCCGACGAAGGAGACCGCCTTGATGGAGGTGTTGTCCAGGAGCGCGTCTACAGCCTCCTTGTCGCCGTTGACGACGTTGAAGACGCCGTCCGGCAACCCGGCCTCTTTCCACAGCTCGGCCATCCACACGGTGGCAGTGGGGACCTTCTCGCTGGGCTTGACGACGACCGTGTTGCCGGCGGCGATCGCGAGCGGGAAGAACCACATGGGCACCATGGCCGGGAAGTTGAACGGGGAGATGATGGCCACCGGGCCCAGCGGCTGGCGGAGGGAGTGCACGTCGACGTTGGTGGACGCACCCTCAGTGAAGCCGCCCTTAAGCAGGTGCGGCATGCCGCAGGCGAATTCGACGACCTCTTGGCCGCGGGTGACCTCGCCGAGCGCGTCGTCGAGGACCTTGCCGTGCTCGGCCGTGATGATGGCCGCGAGTTCGTGCTTGCGGGAGTTCAGGAGTTCGCGGAAGGAGAAGAGGACCTGCGCGCGGCGGGCCAGGGAGGTGTCGCGCCAGGCCGGGAACGCGGCGGACGCGGCGGCGACGGCGGCGTCCACATCTTGCTTGCGGGCCAGCGCCACGCGGCCGGAGACCTCGCCCGTGGCCGGGTTGGTGACGGCAGCGGTGCGCTCGGAGCCGGCCGCGGTGGAGGCGCCGGCGATCCAGTGGAGGATGGTCGGCGGGCCGGAGGTGGCCTCGGGGCGGGCGGACTGCTGGGTGATGGTCATCGTCACTCCTGGGGGATCGGGTGAGGGGTTCGGCCGTGCGGCCCTGCACCCATCTTGTCCGCCGCCCCTACCCCGCACAACAGGCAATGTGTCGGAAATCGGACGAGAATGCTTACACTGTGTCCATGCACCTCAGCGTCCGGACCCTCCTCGCCCTCCCAGAGCTCCAGGCGGCGGACCCCGAGCTCCTCGCCGGGGCCGAGGGCCTCGACGCCGCCGTCCGCTGGGTCCACGTCTCCGAGCAGGCCGGGGCGTCGGTGCTCCTGCAGGGCGGGGAGTTCGTGCTCAGCACCGGGCAGGCGTTCGACGGCGGGAGCCCGCTGGACGCGGACGCCGTGGCCGCGCACCTGCGCGGCTTCCGCGAGGCCGGCGCGGCGGGCATCGCCTTCGAGATCCTCGGGGACCGGCCGGCGACGGCGGCGCTGCTGCGCGGGGTCGCGGGGGCGGCGGGGCTGCCCGTGGTGCTCCTGCGCCGCCGGATCCGGTTCGTCGGCGTCACCGAGACCGTCCACCGCATGATCGTCGCGGATCAGGTGCGGCAGCTGGAGGCCTCGCGCCGCGTGCACGAGGCGTTCACCGCCCTCAGCGTGGAGAACGCCGGGGCCGGGGAGATAGTGGCCGCCGCGGCCGAGCTGGCCGGGCGCCCCGTGCTGTTTGAATCCCCGGACGGGACCGTGCTGCACGCGGGGGAGGGCGCCGGCGTGTTCGCCGCGGACCGGGCGCGCCACCGCGCCGGGGCCGCCACGGAGGACATGCTGACCGCCCCGGTCGCGGGGGCCGGGCAGGACTGGGGCCGCCTCACCGCCCCCGGAACCCCGCCGGACGACGCCGCCGCGGCCATGGTCCTCCAGCGCGCCGCCCAAGCCCTGGCCATCCACCACATGGCCGAGCGGGACCAGCGCGAGGTGGCCCGCCAGGCCGAGGCCGTGCTGGTCAACGAGCTGCGCCAGCCCGGGACGCTGACGGAGGAGCAGGCCCTGGACCGTGCCGCCGCCATGGGGTTGGACGCTGGCGTCGCGTACGTCCCTGTGGTGCTCGCGCTCGACGCCGGACGAGGCGGGCCGCTCGAGGCCCAGCGCCGCGGGCGGCTGGTCATGGACGCGCTCGCCCGGGTGGTGTCCGCCGCGCGGGCCTCGGCGCTGGTGGCCCGGCTGCACTCGGACCAGGTCGGGCTGCTGCTGGCTCTGCCGGCCCGTCAGCTCGAAGACCCCCTGCTGGCCCGCGTCTGCGCCGGCCTGGCGCGGACCGACCTCGACGGAAGCGGTGGTTCGGGGCAGGGAAGCGGCGCGGGGCAAGCGGGCGGCGCGGGTCGCGCCGGAGAGGGTCCCGGCGTCGGTCATTGGTGGACCGTGGGCGTCGGGCGCACCCAGGCGTCGCTGCTGGACGCGGCACTCGGGCTCGACGAGGCGGGGCACATCGCGCAGGGGGCAGCCTCCTTGCCCGCCGCCGAGCGCGCGCAGCGCCCGTACCACCGCTCCGCGGACGTGCGGCTGCGCGGGCTGCTGGCCGTCCTGCGCGAGGACCCGCGCGTGCGCGCCTTCGCGGAATCGGAGCTCGCCGACCTGACCCCGGCCGAGCTGGGGCTGCTCGAGCGGTTCCTGGCCGCCGGCGGCAACAAGACGGCGCTGGCGCGCGGGGAGCTGGTCAGCCGCCCGGCGCTCTACGCGCGTCTGGACCGGCTGGAGCGCCGACTGGGCGTGCCCCTGAACGACGCCGAATCCCGCGCCTCCCTGCACGTCGCCGTCCTGGTGTCGCGGCTCGGCTCGCACCCCAGCTCGCCCCCCGGTGCGCAGGCCGGCGCGCGGTGACGGGCACAATGGGGGAGTGACCAAGCCCTTCACGCTCGTCCAGCTCCGCTACTTCGCCGCCGTCGCCGAGACGCAGAACATGACCGAGGCGGCCGTGCGCCTAAACGTCACCCAGTCCACGCTGTCCTCCGCGATTGCGCAGCTCGAGGGCGAGGTCGGCGCGTCCCTGTTCGTGAGGGTGCCGCGGCGCGGACTGCGCCTTACCGACGCCGGCCGGCGGCTGGCCCGCGAGCTCGGTCCTTTCCTCGAAGAGGCCGACCGGATCAACGCGCTGGTCGCGGGGGAGGCGGACGCGCTCGAGGGCGAGCTTCGCGTGGGCCTGTTCGCCCCGCTGGCGCCGTTCCGGGCCCCGGTGATCCTCTCCGCGTTCGAGCGCCGCCACCCCCGCGTCCACGTCTCCTTCCTCGAGGGCGACCAGGAGTTCGTCCAGCGGGCCCTCGCCGAGGGGCGTTGCGACGTGGCGATGATGTACGACATTGGACTGGAGACGGGGTTCACCACGCACGTCGTCGAGCGCGTCCCGCCGCACGTGATCGTCCATGCGGGGCATCCGCTGGCTGCCGCCGCGGACCGCTTGGTGTGGCTCTCCGAGCTGGCCGCCGAGCCGCTGATCCTGCTGGACCTGCCGCACACCCGCGAGTACTTCCTGCACCTCTTCCGTCTGGCCGGGGTCGAGCCGCTGATCCGCCACCGGGCCACGGGGTACGAGACGGTGCGGGCGTTCGTCGGGAAGGGGCACGGCTACTCCGTGCTCAACCAGCGCATCCACCACCAGCTGACCTACGTCGGTGACCGGATCGTCCCGCTCACGCTCGCCGACGACCTGCCGTCGATCGCCGTGGTGCTGGTCCGGCCCGAAGGCGTCCGTCCCACCCGCCGCGCACTCGCCTTCGAGGAGGTATGCCTTCGGCTCTACGGGGCCACCCGCGGTTGACCTGGAGCCCGCTCAATCATCGATTTCCTCGATGCGAAACAGCTAGAGAATCAATTAGACACCTGTGACCGGGGTCACGCAGACTGGCCTGACCGACGACTCCCCTTCCCGGACCCGGCACAGCCGGACACCGCGCGGACGCCGCAACGGCGCGGATCCCGCACCGGGAAGGGCCACCACCCCACCAGGAGACCACGATGCCCGAGCAGGACCACCGTTTCCACGATGTTTCGCGAACCCCCCGGCACGGTGCCGGCACGCGAAACAACAACGCACCGACGAATTCACCGTCCCGAAACACGGTGGGCGCCCCCGGTAACCGCGCCTCCGTACGGTTGATGCCATGACAACCACACAGCAGCCAGCCCCCGGCTCCGGCTCAGGCTCCGCGCCCACCGTCGAGTTCAACACCGGACGGAAGTCCACCGGTCTGCAGAAGCGCGTCCTCGCCGGAGGCAGCGTCGGGCAGTTCATCGAGTTCTACGACTTCTCGCTCTACGGACTCTCCGCCGTGGTGCTTTCCCAGCTATTCTTCCCCAGCCAGAGCCCCGTCGTCGCCCTACTCTCCGTCTTCGCGACGTTCGGCGTCGCGTTCTTCATCCGCCCGCTCGGCGGTCTGTTCTTCGGCGCCCTCGGCGACAAGATCGGGCGACGCAAGGTCCTGTACATCACGCTGCTGACGATCGGCGTCGCCACCGCGAGCATTGGCCTGCTCCCGACGTTCGACCAGGTCGGCGCGCTCGCCCCTATCCTGCTGGTCCTCTGCCGCCTGTTGCAGGGATTCTCCGCCGGCGGCGAGTCCGTCGGCGCCCCGGCGTTCGTGTTCGAGCACGCACCCGTCGACCGCCGCGGCTTCTGGCTGAACATCACGCTCGCGGCCACCGCGCTGCCGTCTGTGTTCGCCGGCATACTGATCCTGATGCTCAGCCAGTCGATGAGCGCCGACGCCTTCATGAGCTGGGGATGGCGCTTACCGTTCCTGCTGGCCCTGCCACTGGCAGTGTTCGGCCTCTGGATCCGCTCCCGCACCGAGGAGTCACAGGCGTTCAAGCAGGTCGCCGCAGCAGAGCAGGCCAAGGAGTACAGCCCGGTCCGCGAGGCCTTCCGCGAGAACCGCCTGCGCATGGTGCAGGTCGTGTTCGTCATGGGCCTGACCGCCATGGGCTTCTACTTCCTGGTGGGCTACTTCGTCCCGTTCGTGCAGACCAGCGGCAACCTCACTCGCGAGCAGTCGCTCATGGCCAACGCCGCGGCGCTGCTCTTCTACGCGATCCTGCTGCCGATCTGCGGCAGGATCGGCGACAAGGTGGGCCGCAAGCCAATGCTGATCGCCGGCGCCGCGGCCATCGCCGTCTTCGCGGTCCCGTGCTTCATGCTCGTTACCAGCGGCTCGCTGACGCTGGCGATCCTGGGCCAGCTGCTGTTCGTCGTCCCGCTCTGCATCTACGGCGGCGGCTGCTACACCTTCTTCGTCGAGATCTTCACGACCCGCACCCGCTTCACCTCCGCGGCCGTGAGCTACAACCTGGCCTATGCCCTGTTCGGCGGCACCGCGCCGTTCATCGGCACCGCGCTGATCGGCGCCACCGGCAACAACCTCGCCCCCGGCATCTACCTGGCCGTGGCCGCCGTGATCGTCCTGCTGCTGCTGACGCTGACCAAGGTCCCCGAGACGCGCGGCAACCTGCACTAGCGGCGGCAAGCCTGAACCCTTCCGAACGCACCCTCACGCACAAGGAGCACCACCGTGAACGCCCAAGCATTCCTGACCGACTTCCACCACGTGGCCACTTTCGGAGCTACCGAGAACCACGGCGTCGACCGCCAGGCGGCCACCGCCGAGGACAAGATCAGCCGCGACTGGTTCGTCGCCTTCGCCGGGCAGCGCGGCTGGGAGACCCGGGTGGACGGGATCGGCAACATGTTCGCCCTCATCGAATTCCATCCGGGAGCCCCGTACATCCTCATCGGCTCGCACCTGGACTCCCAGCCCCTCGGCGGCCGGTTCGACGGCGCGTACGGCGTGATCGCCGGGCTGCACGCCGCGGAGCGTGTGGCGGAGCGCGTGCGGACGGAGGGCGCCCGCCCGCCGTTCAACCTCGCCGTCGTCAACTGGTTCAACGAGGAGGGCGGCCGCTTCGCCCCCTCGATCATGGGCAGCTCGGTCTTCGCCGGGCTGATGGACCAGGAGCGCATGCTCGCGGTCCAGGACCTCAAGGGCACCAGCGTTCGCGAGGCGCTGGAGGCTATCGGCTACCTCGGCGCGGACGAGCGCCCCGACGTCGCCGGCTACGCAGAGATCCACATCGAACAGGGCCGGATCCTGGAGCGCGAAGGCTACGCGATCGGCGCCGTCGATTACTCCTGGCACACGCAGAAGCTGGACATCGAGGTGCTCGGCGAGCAGTCGCACACCGGCGCCACCGCCATGGCGGACCGGCACGACGCGCTGGTCGCCGCGTCGAAGATCGTTCTCATGGTCCACGACGTCACGAGGGACTTCGAGGAGGAGGCCCTGGTCTCGTCCGTGGGCCAGCTGACCCTGGAGCCTAACTCCCCGATCGTGGTCCCGCGCCGCGTGCACCTCGTCGCGGACCTGCGCTCGGCCAGCCCGGAGACCGTCGGGGCGGCCCGTGCGACGCTGATGGAGCAGATCGCGGCGCTCGCGGCGGAGCACGAGATCCGCATCAACGTCAAGGACTTCGATGTCCGCGGCATCCAGCGCTACCCGGAGGAGGGCATCGAGCTTGCGGAGAAGGTTGCCGCGGACCTGGGCCTGCGCGCGCGCCGCATCCGCACCATGGCCGGCCACGATTCGGTGGCCCTGAACCGGATCGTGCCCACCGTCATGTTGTTCTGTCCGTCCGTGGACGGCGTCTCACACTGCGAGCGGGAATTCACCACCGACGCGGACATGGTCGCCGGCGTCGACGCGCTGACCGGCGTCGTCTGGGAAATGGTCCTCGGCGCGCTCGCGGGCGACCGCGAGCCTGTCGAGGCCGCGGGCGGGGCCGGCGCGTAATGGAGGAGCTCCACTACCTCGACGCCGCAACCGCGCTGCGCCTCTTCCGGGCCCGCGAGCTCTCGCCCGTGGAGCTCATGAACGCGGTCATCGCCCGGACCGAGGAGGTCAACGGCGAGGTCAATGCGCTCACCGAGACACTCTTCGACGACGCGCTCACCGCCGCGCGGCTGGCCGAGGCGCGCTACGCGCGGTCAGCGGACGACGCCGGCGCCCCGCCTGCGCTGCTGGGCCTGCCGGTGGCGACGAAGGAGAAGCACTCGCTCGCCGGTCGGACGATCGAGCAGGGCCTGGGCTCCCACCGCGGCCGGATCGCCGCCGCGGACCACCCGGTGGTCGCGCGGATCCGGGCCGCGGGCGGGATCGTGCACGCGCGCACCGCGTCCCCCGAGTTCAGCTGCGCCACCGTCACGCACAGCCCGCTGTGGGGCGTGACCCGCAACCCGTGGAACCTGGACCGCTCGCCCGGCGGCTCCTCCGGCGGTGCCGGCGCGGCGCTGGCTGCGGGGTTCGCGTCGCTGGCCACCGCCAGCGACATCGCTGGCTCCACACGTATCCCCGCTGGCTTCACCGGCACGGTCGGGTACAAGGCGCCCTACGGCCGCGTGCCCGGCGCGCCGCCGCTGTCCGCGGACTGGTACCGCGGGGACGGGCCGATGGCGCGCACCGTCGCCGACGCCGCGTTGCTGGCCAACGTCATGTCCGGGCCCGACGCCGGGGACCACTCCACGGTCCCGGCGGGGGAGCCGATCCCGTCAGCCCACGCGCCCGTCGCAGGGATGCGGATCGCGCTGAGTGTGACCCTCGGCAACTTCCTGATCGACCCTGCCGTGGAGGCCAACACCCGCGCCGTGGCCGCCGCCCTGCGCGACGCCGGCGCCGACGTCGTCGAGGTCGCGCTGCCGTGGACCACGGACCAGGTCCGGGAGACCATCTTCACGCACTTCGGCCACATCCTGGGACCGGCCATGGCCGCGGAGATCGCCGGCGGGGACGCCCCGGTGGCGGCCTACACCACCCGGTTCATCGCCGACGCAGCGGCCGCCGCGGCGCGGAACACGCTGGCGGAGGGCCTGGCGATGGACGCACGGATCCAAGCAGAGCTCGCCGCGGCGATGTCCGGGTTCGACGCGCTGTTGTGCCCGACATCCGGCGTCGCGTCGCTGGACGCCGCGGGGGACTATCTCACCGGGATCGACGCTGGCGGGCGGCACTTGGAGCACTACTGGGAGGCGCACCTGACCAGCCCGTTCAACGTGGCCAACCGGTGCCCGGTGCTTGCTGTGCCCAGCGGCTTCGCGTCCGACGGCGTGCCCACAAGCGTGCAGGTGGTCGGGCACTCGTTCGCCGAGGGCAGCGTGTTCCGGGTCGGCGCGGCCATCGAGGCCCTGATGCCGTGGGCCCATCACCGCCCGTCCTTCAGAGGATCGCGCTTGCCGACGCCTTGAGCAAACGATTTTGGGGTCCAGCGGCTTGGTGCCATCGTGTTCAAGTATTCCGTTGAGCACGTTGCGTTCCATGAACGCCGACGCGAGCGAGGAGGCGCCGCCGCCTTCCGGCTGGATGGCGATCCGGACCAGGTCGACCGCCGACGCGGTGTCATCCTTGTCGAGCACCAGCGATCGCGGGCAGTCCGCCAGCTGGCAATCACGGGGCAGTTGGCGGCCCAACGAGAAGAGTTTCTAAACTGCAGAGCGAAGCGGCGTAGTTTTTTCGACTTCGGCATTCGAATGCGCGCTAGGCAAAGTAGAAGGGCCGTCCACGTTACGTGGACGGCCCTTCTTGCGTGTCCGGAGTCCTAGCCCTTCAGCACCCACGCCGCGTTGTTCTGCTGCAGCCAGCCCTCCTCCGCGAGCGGCGCCGCGCTGAGCAGAACGGTCCCCGCCGGCAGCCGCACCGGCTCGGTCCCCATCGCGACGGCGACGAAGAAGTGTTCGCTGCGTTCGCAGACCAGCAGGTTCCCCGGCTCCACCCGCCAGGTGCCGCCGTCGTCCGGCCCGAAGACCTCGTTCTTCCACAGCAGCCGGCGCAGTGCCAGCGCCTTCCTGGCCAATGTCAGCGACGACTCCGGATCTTGTTCCTGGCGCTCGACGGCGTGCGCGCCCCAGCCGGTGGGTAGCGGCAGCCACGGCTCGGCGATAGTTTCGCCAATCGAGAACCCGTGGCTCAGCGCAGCATCCGCTGTCCACGGCAGCGGCACGCGGGCGCCGTCGCGGCAGACGCCGCCGCGGGCCCACATCGGATCCACCCGGAATTCGAGCGGGACATCGACCTCAGGCAGTCCGAGCTCCTGGCCCTGGTACAGATACGCCGGGCCGGGCAGACCCAGCAACGCCACCAGCGCGGCCCGGGCACGCAGGGCGCCGACCTCGCCGCCGCCGAAGCGGGTGACGGACCGGACGATGTCGTGGTTTTCCAGGGCCCACGTGGGGGTGGCGCCGTGGAGCAGCCGGGCGGTTTCGAGTTCGTTGCCGGCAGCTGCCCAGGCCTCGGGGTCCCAGCCGAGCTTTACGAACGCGAAGGCAAAGGCCTGCTGCATCTCGTCGGCGCGGGTGTACCGGGCGGCGCGGGCCGGTTCCAAGTTGACCTCGCCCACCAGCAGGCGGTGCGGCTCGTACTTCTCGGCCAGAGTGCGCCAGCGGCGGTAGACCTCGTGGACTTCCTCCTGGTCCGAGACCTGCGGGTTGGACCGCAGCCCGTCCACCACTCCGCCCTCTGAGGGGGAGTCCGGCAGGCCGTCGGCCTTGAACAGCGCATGCGCGACGTCGATCCGGAGCCCGTCCACGCCCTTGTCGAACCAGAAGCGCAGCACATCGTAGAAGTAGTCGCCGACGGCAGGGTTGCGCCAGTTCCAGTCCGGCTGTTCCGGCGAGAAGAGGTGCAGGTACCAGTCGGGGTCGGTATCAGAACCGGGGGTGGCGCGGCTCCACGCGCGGCCGCCGAAAACGCTCTGCCAGTTGTTCGGCGGCACGTCATAGGCGGTGTCGGCCCCAGCAGCGAGTCCGCCGTCGACAAAGTGGAACATGTCCCGTCCCGGTGAGCCCGGGCCGGCCGCGAGGGCCGCCTGGAACAGCGGGTGCTCCGAGGAGCAGTGGTTGGGTACGACGTCGAGCAGGATCTTGAGGCCCAGCGTGTGGGCCTGCTCCAACAGGGCATCGAACTGTTCCATGGTGCCGAACAGCGGGTCCACGCCGCAGTAATCGGTGACGTCATAGCCCTGGTCCACCTGCGGGGAGGGCTGGAACGGGGTCATCCAGATGCCGTCGATGCCAAGCGATGCGATGTACGGCAGCCGCGCGGTGAGGCCCGCGAGGTCGCCCACGCCGTCGCCGTCGCCGTCGGCAAAGGAGCGCGGATAGATTTCGTAGATGACGGCGGACTGCCACCACGGCACGTCGGGCGTGAGGGAAGTTTCCTCGACCAACGCCACTGGAGCGCTCATTTGCTGGCGCCCGCGGTGAGGCCTTCGACGATGCGCCGCTGGAAGATCAGCACCATAATGACCAACGGTACGGTGACGATCACGCCGGCGGCCATCTGCTCGCCGAAGGGTGCCTGGAATTCGGTGGCGCCGGTGAACTTGGAGATGGCCACCGTGGCGGTCTGGATCTTGGGGTCGTTGATCATGGACAAGGCGATGATGAACTCGTTCCAGCTGTGGATGAACGTCAGGATCGCGGTGGTGAAGACGCCCGGCGCGGCGAGCGGCAGCAGGACCCGGCGGAACGCCTGCCACTTGGTGCAGCCGTCGATCATGGCGGCTTCCTCGAGGTCGAACGGCAGGGCCTTCATAAAGGTGGTGAGGTTCCAGACCGCCAGCGGGATCGCGAAGGACAGGTTGGGCACGATCATCGCCTGGTAGGTGTTGATCCAGCCGATGTCCGTGAAGAGCCGCAGCAGCGGCACCACCACGGAGATGCCGGGGAACATCGAGGTGGCAATGATGATGCCGAGGATCACGGACTTGAAGCGGAAGTTTAGCCGGGAGATCGCATAGGCGGCGAAGATGCCCAGGACCAGCGCGAACGCCGTCGTGGTGCCGGCGACGATCAGGGAGTTGACCAGAGCCTGGCCGAACATGGTGGAGCCGTCGAAGACCTTGGTGTAGTTCTCCAGCGAAAACGGCGCCGGCAGCAGGGTGTTGTCGAAGATGTCCGCGGTGCGGCGGAGGCTGGAGACCAGCATCCAGTAGAACGGCGCCAGGCAGTAGGCGAAGATCAAGGCCAGTCCGGCGTAGACGCTGTAGGAACGCCAGGTGCGCTTGGCTTTGGGTTTGCCGGGTACGACGGCGGCGGTGCTCGCCGTGGGCGCGCCGGAGTCGGCGGCGGCGTTGCGGAGGTCGGAGATGGTCATCGGGTGGCCTCGGCCTTCTTCTGTTCGGAGTTGGCCAGGGAGCGGGACTTCTTCGCGCTTTTCTTGGTGAGCAGCTTCAGTTCCTTGGCGCCGGTGACGTCGGCGCCGAGCACCTTCACGAACACGATCGCGACGACGGCGACGTACAGGAAGAGCATGACGGCGAACGCGGACGCGGAGCCGTAGCGGAGCTGGTTGGATTCGTCCCAGGCCAGCATGGAGAGGGTTTCCACGGATTCCTTGCCGGGGCCGATGAGGACGAAGGGCAGGTCGAACATCCGCAGCGCGTCGAGCATGCGGAACAGCACGGCCACCAGCAGGGTGGGCTTGACCAGCGGGAGGGTGATGGAGCCGAGCTGGCGCCACCAGCCGGCACCGTCGATCCGGGCCGCCTCGTACACTTCGCCGGGAATGACCTGCATGCCGGCAAGGACCAGCAGGCCGATGAACGGGGCGGTTTTCCAGACTTCGGCGATGATGACGGCGACCTTGGAGGCGTTGCCTTCGGCGGTCCAGAGGATCTCGCTGCCGAGCATGGTGTTGGCGATGCCGTCGGACTGGAAGATCCAGCGCCACAGCAGGCCGGAGACGGCGGTGGGAACGGCCCACGGCACCAGGATGCTGGCGCGCAGAAAGGACCGGCCACGGAAAGCGCGGTTCATGGCCAGGGCCAGGCAGAGGCCCAGGACGGTTTCGAGGAACACCGTGGTGACGGTGAAGAAGGTGGTGTTGGCGAAGGCGTTCAGGAAACGCCGGCCGGATTCACCGACGAAGAGGTCCTCGTAGTTGGCCAGGCCCACGAAGGAGTCCACGTCGGAGACGAAGCCGTCCGCGTCCAGGCCTGACTCGGCCCGGTAGAGGGACTGGTGCACCGCTGAGAGCAGCGGGTACGCGATCACCAGGGCCAGCACCAGGAGAGTGGGGGAGAGCAGCATCGCGGCCATGCGGCCTTCACCGGGGGAACGGTTGCCGCGTTTGCGCGGGCTGCCTGGTTGGGGCGTGCCGGGCTGCGCGCCGGCGGGCGGGGCGGTCGTCGTCGTCATGCGGGGATACCTCACTGGGGTTGCAGCGTGCCTGGCCGGCCGGGGTGAACCGGCCGGCCAGGCGTGGGGTCTGAACTGCGGGGATACTGCCGGACTGCTTGGACAGCTCGGTGAGCTTGGCCTGCATGTCGTTCAGGGCCGTGTCCGTGTCCTTGGCGCCGGTGATGGCTGCGTAGGCCTCTTCCTGGATGGCCTTGGTGGTGGCGCTGTACTGGACCACCTTGGGCCGCGGCTGGGCGTTGTTCAGCGAGGTCAGCAGGGTGGGGAAGAACGGGCGCTTGGCGACGACGGCGGGATCCGCGAACAGGGTCGCGTAGACCGGGGCGCGGGAGGACAGGGCGAGGCGCTTCTGGGCCTGCTCCTCGCTGGTGAAGAACTTGACGAACTCCAGCGCGGTGGCCTTGTTCGGGGTGAACGGGGAGATGGCCAGGCTGCGCCCGCCCAGGGTGGAGACGCCGGGGCCGTCGGTGCCGGGGATGGAGGTGATGTCGAACTTGCCGGCCACCTTGCTGGAGCCGTCCGTGGCGCTCAGGGAGGCGTGGAGGAAGGGCCAGTTGCGCATGAAGACCAGCTTGCCGTCCTGGAACGCGCGGCGGCCCTGCTCTTCGAGGTAGGTGATGGCGTCGGACGGGAAGAGCCCGTCCTTGAAGCCGTCCACCAACAGGTTCAGGCCTTCCTTGGCTTCGGGGGTGTTGACGGTGGGCTTACCGTCGGCGTCGACGATCGAGCCGCCGGCGGAGGCCACGGCCTCGGAAAAGTTGACCGTGAGGGCCTCGTTCTTGTCGAACTGACCGGTGTAGCAGGACATGCCCGCCGCTTCCGGGAGCGCCAGGATGGACTTGCAGGCGGTCTTCATCTCATCCCAGGTCTTGGGCGGCGCGGCGATGCCGGCGGCCTTGAGCAGGTCCGAGCGGAAGTAGAACAGGGCGCCGTCGGTGTAGTACGGGGCGCCGACCAGGGAGTCCCGGTACGTCGCGGCGTTCACCGTGGCGGGGATCATCTTGTCGGTGGGGACGGCGTCCGCGGGCAGCGGCAGGATCCACTTGTTGGCGGCGAACTCGGAGGTCCAGACGACGTCCAGGTTCAGCACGCTGAAGGTGTCCGACTTGATCTGCGCGTTCTGGATGAGCTGCTGGCGCTGCTGGTCCGCGGAGTCGGGCAGTTCGATGAACGTGACCTTCTCCTCCGGGTGGGCGGCGTTCCATTCCTCGATGCTCTTGTTCGCGGCACCGGAGGCGTCACGGTTGGAGACGTAGTTGATGGGGCCCTTGCCCTCGAAGGACGCGGCGGCGGCCTTCGGGGTGCTCTTCGCTTCCGTGGCGGTCCCGCCGCAGCCGGTGAGGGCGACGGCGGTGACGGTCAGGGTTGCGGTGGTGGCGAGAAGAGTCTGCCAGGTGCGGCGGCGCTGCCTCATGTGTTGCTCCTTGTTATCTGATTTGTGCGAGTGATTTGGTGCATGCGGAACTGCGGCGGCTGGCTGGTTTGTGGCACAGGGGAGTGCCGGCTGCCGCCTGTGATGGGTGGTTTCGGTGGGTTAGCTGACTAGGACTTGGGTGCCGGGCGGGACCGGGTTCGTCGGTGTCGAAGTGGGCGGCCCGGTGGAGCCGCGCTCCACCAGCCGGTGCGGCATGATCTTCGGCCCCAGGTCGCGGGAGCGGAGCAGCTTTTTGACCGCCATCCGTCCCATCTCCTCGAACGGCTGCGCCATGGTGCTCAGCGGCGGGTTCACGTGCCGGGAGGTGGAGGTGTTGTCGAAGCCCAGGACGGAGACGTCCTCCGGCACCCGGAGCCCGCGGCGCTGCAGTTCATTGACGACGGCGGCACCCATCTCGTCACTGACGGCGAAGATGGCGGTGAGCCCGGGGTCCTGCTGGAGCAGTTCGTCGACGCCGGGGGCGCCGCTTTCGTAGAAGAAGGTGCCGGTGGCGGTGACGGGGGTGCATTTGGCCTCGGCCATGGCGCGGAGGTAGCCGCGCTTCCGGGGCTGGGCCACGAAGACCGACGCCGGGTCCCCGGTGAGGAGGCCGATGCGGCGGTGGCCGAGCTTCAGCAGGTGACGGGTCGCGTCGTAGGCTGCCTGCTCGTCGTCGATGGCCACGCTGGGGGAGCCGGACTTGTCGCTGATGGCGACGGAGATGATGGGCACGTTGGGCCCCAGCAGCTGCCGGGTCTCCGGGGTGATCACCGCGGAGATGAGGATGACGCCGGCGTCCCGGTAGGTGCGCAGCGTGCGGAGGTAGCCGGCGATGTAGGCGGACTTGGCGCCGGTGCGGCCCAGCATCACGGCGTAGCTGCGCTCCTGGGCCTCTTCCTCGACGCCCTGCATCACCTGGGAGGCGAGGGCGTCTGAGACCATGGGAGCGAGCAGCCCGATCACGGAGGTCTGCCGGGTCTTCAGGCCGCGGGCGAGGTAGTCCGTTTCGTAGGAAAGGCTCTTGACCGCGGTCTCGACCCGTTCCCGGGAGAGACCGCTGTCACGGATCTCAACACCGCAGGACGCTCGCTCATGGTCTGCCAGAATCGGATATGCCGTGGCGGCCCCGGTTACCCTCAGCCCTATGACTGGGCGCGCCAGTCTGAACTGGCGCGGTGCAAAGGACGTCGTAGTCGACGCACGCTTGGAGCGCACGAACTTGCCGTTGCACTCAATCTTCGACGACAGGTCTCCAAGTAAATGCTTCTACGCGGATAGCGGCTAGAGACTTCCGGGACGAGCTACGTCAGAAGAACTGAGGTGATTGATGTAGCTCGTAGGACCTCAGACGTTTACGTCCTCTTGTGTTCGGGCATTCAGTCAGCGGACCGCTGATGTGGAAGTCGGGCTGGGCGCGAGCGTCGAGAGGGCGTGGAGCCTGATTCATCTGGGTCGGTCCACGGCCTACGTTTCATACGGATCGGTTTCACTGCCAACCCTGACTTACCGCAGTTCTGCGGCAACCTTCTCGCCAAGGAACTGACGGGCGGTCCCGCAGCACCCACGCGTGCGTCGCCATGTCCACGCCCCTGCGCCGAAAGGCTCGGGACTGCCCCTCAAGTGGGTGGTGCATGTTGAAGTGCGTCCCCCGCACTCGAACTCGGCGACTCGAGCCAAGACGGCGGACGTCCGCCGTCCGGGCTATCTGCTATGCAATAGTGATGCCATGATTTCAGCTGACCACCGACCTGCATGGCTAGTGCTGGCCGTCGGGGAGAACCGAGCATTCGGGAGCAACGACGGCTACCGCGACGAACCGGAAAGTCATTACAGGTGGGACAGCACCGTTCCTAATCATGCAAGGCTCGAAGCTGGCCAACATATCGTTTTGTGGGACAAGAAATCTAGCCTAGGCATGTCTGTCATTGCCTCAATCGACCGTGAGACTGCGGTGAAGACGATCTACAGTTGCCCGTCCTGCGGGAAGGCTCACATCAAGGCCCGGAAGAATAAAGAGCCCCGATACAAGTGCTTCGCGTGCCAGACTAACTTCGAGACCCCTGCCGCAAAAACCATTGAAGTCACGGAGTACACCTCGCATCACAGCGAGGCGTATGTAGATTTGGGTGGGTTGATCCCCGGTGACATCCTGAGGAGCGTCTGCAAGAGTCCGAAGTCGCAGCTGAGCTTGCGGCCGCTGGTGTGGGAAGCGTTCAAGGCTGCGGCAACCGCGGCCGGCGGACCCGAGCTCCTGACGGTTGTCGAAGCTGCTAGCAATATGGCAGCCGGCGGTCACCGGACGGCGCACGTGCGGGTGCGGCTCGGGCAGTCTGGATTCCGGAAGTCGCTACTCGATGCCAACGGCCCCGTCTGCATCTTCACCGGTCAATGTCCCCCGGCGGCGCTGGAGGCGGCGCACTTATACAGTTTTGCCGAGCTAGGAGTACACCACGAACACGGCGGCTTCCTCATGCGACGGGACCTGCACCGGCTTTTCGATCTGGGGCTTCTTGCCGTTCACCCGAAAGCCCTTACCGTGGACGTTAGCCCTACGCTGGCTAACTACCCGACATACAGCGTACTGGCGGGGCTCTCTCTGCGCGGCAAAGTAAGAGACGTACAAGTCGACTGGATACGAGAGCACTGGCGGGAGCATAGGGAATCAATGGCCGCCATCGCGTAGCTCTTTGACCATGCAGCCCGGGCACCCCGGCTTGCAAGGTATTGACGCCTCGCACGGATGGTGCCCGAGCCGTGATGATATTTCGGGCGCGAGGGACCCGGAAGGCGTGGCCAGGATGGGCCTGCCGGCTATGTAATATCGGATTACTGACTAGACCGTCATGAGGCGGCTTGAGAATTTCAAGGGGGATGGCCGATGGTGTCTGCCACAAATGTTGAGGCTCTGGATGGAGAGCTGAACGAGCACCAAACTGCCGTGCGGGAAGTGGCAGACCACTTGGAGGGATTGGTCCGAGGCGGCAAGAGCATAGCTGCGGCTGTCTCAGCCCTCTCCAATGGCTTCTTCAAGGTCGAGGACTCGCTGTTGAATGCAGGCCGGGCGGAATACGAACGACGACGCAAAATCATCCAAGAATGGGACGACGTAGATGGCACCGACGTCCTGCACGGTGGGGGTGAGGGAGGCTGGTATGGGGGACCTAAGGAAGGGGACTTCTTTTGGCCACCACTTCGCAATCGATTGAAGTCTGAGTTGCCAGAGGCTTTCGCGGACGTTGACAGGTCTTCATCCCGCGTAATCGATCTGGGGGAGCGGCCAGGCGAGGAGACCATCGATACTCGTGGTCTCGTGCTGGGATATGTGCAAAGTGGCAAGACGACCAACTTCATTTCCGTCATCGCGAAGGCCGCTGACGTGGGCTATCGACTGATCATCGTTTTATCCGGAATCACAGACAACCTCCGGCAACAGACGCAAGAACGGCTGTACGACTATCTCGTTGACCCGTGCCAGACAAGAGTGCACCTTCTGACTACTCAGGAGCAAGATTTCTCCGAAATTACGCCGTCAGAGGCGCTGTTCAGTCAGGACGATCTGAGACTTCTCGCCATCGTCAAGAAAAATCCGGCCAGGCTGCGGCGGCTAAACGCTTGGATCAAGAAGGCATCCGCAACGACCCTGGCCAACTGCCCGATTCTTATCATCGATGATGAAGCAGATCAGGCCTCAATCGACGTCGGGGGCAGTCGCCAATCGACAATTAATAAGCTCATTCAAGAGCTGCTGTCCCATCCAAAATCCGCTTACATCGCCTACACCGCTACCCCGTTTGCCAACCTGTTGATCGATCCACTCGACGAATCGGGTCTCTACCCCCGAAATTTCGTCGTCACGTTGCCACGGTCCGATGCCTACTTTGGTCCTGAGCGAATCTTCGGCACGCTGGAAGCCGAAGAAGGAGTAGACCCGGATGATGGTCTCGACGTCGTTCGTGAAGTCCCTATTGAAGATGCCGCCATCGTCAAACCGCCGACGAACAAGGACAAACTTGAACAATGGACTGCGTCGGTACCGCCCTCTCTCCGGCGGGCAGTCCTCTGGTTTGCCCTCGCCACTACGGCGCGCAGACTCCGTTCGAATGAGATTCGTCACTCCTCGATGCTTGTGCACACCTCAATGCGGGCTGTCGCCCACCAAGCCACGAAGACAGCTGTCGAGGCGGAGCTGTTAGCCCTGCGTAAGAGCGTTGCCTCGCAGGACCCCACGGTCCTAGGGGAGCTCTCGGAATTGTGGGTTTCGGAGACGCAGCATGTAGGCGCCAACGCATTCAACAACGCGCCGGTTTCCGTCGCTGAGGTCATGGCTGAACTCCCCAAGACACTCGATTCCACACGGGTGCTCATGGACAATTACTTGTCTGGCGAGCGATTGAAGTACACCAAAGACCAGGCTGAGACTGTAATTGTGGTGGGGGGTAATACGCTCTCGCGGGGTCTGACTCTCGAAGGGTTGATTTCCAGCTACTTTGTTCGAGCCGCATCCGCCTATGACACTTTGCTCCAGATGGGCCGGTGGTTCGGTTACCGAAAGGGCTATGAGGACCTGGTTCGCGTCTGGATGACAACCGAGCTTCGCGAATGGTTCGTCGCGCTCGCAACGGTCGAGGCCGAGATTCGAGAAGAGATTGATACTTACGCCAAAGAAGGAATGAAACCATCTCAGTTGCCTGTGCGGATTAGGTCCCATCCTCAGATGACGATTACCGCAGCGGCAAAGATGCGCAGTGCGATCAAAGTTAACGTGAGCTACTCGGGCACGAAGGTCCAGACCATCCTCTTCAACGATGAAGACAAGAGTTGGCTCGACACAAACATTGAGGCCACCGCCGCGCTCGTTGCAGCAGCCCGTGCCTCAGGGCACACAGAAGATGAATTGCCGAGTAAGAGTATGCGCGGGTTTTCTGGCATATCGAATGACCTGATTCTCGACTTCTTGACGGATTACAAGGTTCACGAAGATGCGCGGACTATTCAGACCGATACAGTCCGCGAATATATTCGCACCCAAGCGGATAAAGGAGCCTTGGACTCTTGGAATGTTGTATTCGTTGAGCGCCAGAATGCGCCTGTATCCGACCTGAGTCTGGGCCTTGACGAGCCGTTGAAGCTTCTGAAGCGCCGCAAGATGGTCGCCAGCAGTAAGAGTGGCGTGGCGAATCTCAAAGCCATCTCATCGCGTTGGGATCGGTTCGCTGATCTTGACTACATCAAGAAATCCATCGTCGACTCCCACGGACTGTCTAGTGAAGCTCAAGTCCGTGACTACCATTTGCGAGACCTCAGGAGAAAGCGGGGACTAGACAAGGTCGGCCTCTTGGCGATCTATGCCATCAACAAAGACTCGGACATCACTGAAGAGTCTGGCTCGGAGGTGATAAGTGTCGCGGACCATAGCGATCCCACGAAACCGAAGTCCGAACGTGTCCCGCTGAAAGCGGCGAATCACTTGATAGGCATATCACTGATGTTCCCCGAGGCGCGTGACCTGTCCGACACTGTCGATTACTACAGCGCGCGGGTAGACCCTGACGAAGTTGAAGATGTGGAGGCTGAACTCGCTGCGGCTGACGACCTCGACGAAAAGCACGCGATACAAGAAGAGGCTGCCGCAAAATGATGGACGCTAAGGAATCCTCCAATTCCATTTTTTCATTCCTTCAGGGTCAAGTGCCTGCTCCGCACAAGCTGACCGTCAGGAACACGGACGTTCTGACAGAACATGGGCCGGTCGTTCATGCCATAGATGGCAACGGACATCCGACCCTGCTTGTCCCCGTCGCCTCCCAACCGGAAAACAGCATCGACTGGCAGAACAAACTCGTCACTTTCGGTTACCGGACCATCACTGTCGCAGGCAAGCAGCAAGCGTTCTTGGCACTGCAGTGCCTTGCGGAACGGGTTCGATCACAGTTCAGCCTGCTGGCCGACGACATTATGGACGCAGTGGCGGCGGACCCCGGCAAGGCGGATCGGCTCACGAGGCAAACGGTCGACCGTTGGAAGGAGCTGCTACGGGATGACAAGCCGCGCCTTCTAGGTCAATCGCAACTTTCCGGTCTTTATGGAGAGCTGCTTTTCCTGGAACAGCTCGCATTTCACCATGGTCCCTGGGCGCTGCGATCATGGACTGGCCCGCAGGGAAACAGGCACGACTTTGAGTTCGAAAACGCTTCCTTCGAGGTGAAGACCACCATGAGCAACAACAACATGATCGTTGGCTTCCACGGGGCGCGCCAACTCGAGGCCACGGACGGTCTGCCGCTATACGTTGCCGCCTATCAGATCGAGCGCACGCCTCAAGGCGATTCCATCCCAACTGTTCTTGAACGCCTATACGATTCCGGTATCGATCGCCTAGACATGCTGAGGCTGCTGGAGAAAGTCGGCTATTTCGAATCGGATTCCGGTCACTACGCTGCGCATCGTTTCCTAGCCCTTTCCAGCAAGACCCTGGCCGTGGGCAGCGACTTTCCTCGCATAACGCGCGAAACCATGCCCATGCCCGGAATGCTCGACGGGATCTCCGCGCTCCAGTACTCCGTCGATCTGGGTCCGTTAGCTGCTGTCGACATTCCACTGGAAGAACTGAAGGAGGCTATGTCTCTGTGAACGGGACGTTCCGACTGTTCCGACACCCGTGGGAGCCCACGGGTAGCGGAGATGCCAAGTCCATTCAGAAGGCCATGGGCAAGACAAGCCTGGACCTTTGGAGCGTGCTGCTGCGGGAATCACTGCAGAACAGCTGGGATGCACGGCAAGGCGGCCACATCGAGTTTCACGTCGCAGACACCCTGCTCTCTGAAGAGCAAACCGGGGTTCTTATTCACGACTTGTTCTGTGAGCTTCCGCCCCACGGCGCCTCTCGGCAAATCCCTCAGAAAGCGAGCAGCGGACGTCTGCGCGTACTAACAATCTCCGACTACGGAACGACGGGCCTGGGAGGCCCCGTCCGCGCCAACATCGAACCTGCGGAGGGCGAACGCGCGGATTTCGCCGATTTTGTTCGCAACTTCGGTCGAGATGATGGCAAAGGTCTTAGAGGCGGCACCTACGGCTATGGCAAGGGCGTGCTGTATCAGGCCAGCAGCGTGGGCGTATGCCTGGTCTACTCGCAGGCGGTCGTTGGGCAAACTATCGAGAACCGCTTGATTGGCGTCTCCGGTGGCGATGGGGGCTACGTCCATGAGGGTTTCAAGTTCACAGGTCGAAATTGGTGGGGGGCGATTTCTTCTGACGGAATTGTAGATCCCGTGACGGGGGATACGGCTCGGCTGATAGCCCAATCGGTAGGCATGCCGGTGCCCGACAGCGATCAGACCGGCACAAGCATCATGGTGCTGGCCCCACAGCATTTCCAAGGCGAAGGAGAAGACGTCCTTTTGTCGGATCGAATTTTGGCCATCCGGGCGGCTGCCGTTAAATGGGCTTGGCCACATGCCGTGGACACTGGCGACGGGCCGAACGTTCGTTTTGTCTTCGGCCTGGACGGTGTGGAGTTGCCGAACATCGACCCCCTGAAGGAACCGCTCGTTAGGCACTTTGCACAGGCCTACGCGGACAGCGAGCGATTCGCGGCGACGAAGAAGACCCCCATCACTTCTCAGACAAAGCTCGAAACAATAATGTCTCAGAGGCCCATTCGTCGTCTCGGAATCTTGGCAATGCGACAGGCGATCAACCACATTTCCGACGATCGAAGCTTGGAGAACTCTGTGGCTCTCATGCGGGCTCCCAGGATAATCGTCAAGTACATGGATGTCACTGCTCCGGCCGACGACTACTCCGTCTACTCGGTCTTTTTGGCCGACGAGGGCGTTGATGAGGACTTCGCGTCTTCCGAGCCTGTTACTCATGACGACTGGATCGTCAAGGATGCGATAACTCGTGGGAGCTTTAATTTCGTTCGCATCGCGCTGAGCAGGATCGAAGGAACCTTTAAGCGGATGCACGGTTCGTCAGGTCCCGCTACGGTAGCTCAGCAAGCGGCTGGCGCGACACGGATCGCCACGGCGCTAGGAGGCCTGATCGGCGGCATCAGTGGGCATGGGGCGAACTCGCAACCTGAAAAGGTGCCGGGTGGAGGTGGACCGGCTAAGGCAGGGGGGCGTCGTGCGTCTGCGAAGCTGGCGGCGCCACCCCGCCTCATGATCATGGATGGATCGCCCCATGTTGGCTTCCCTTACGCCGTTACTGGTGGGAAAGTGGGCGAGTCCTTTGAGCTCAGCGTTCGCGGCCACGTGGTGACACTAACTGGTGCCATCGAAGTGGACGCTCCTCTGGGCGAAGATGGACCCCAATTCGTTGGATGGCAGGTGGACGGTGAGATCGTGCGCACGCAGTCGATCAAGGTGGATGTTCCGTCCGAACACGATTACCTGGCCATATTCACCCAGCCGAAAAATACGGCCGTGTCCTCGACTGTGGCCTTGGAGTTGGTTAGGGAATGAGAAGGATCAGTCTGGGCCATCTCGTTGTTGAGGACGGGACCATCGAACCGCCCGAATGGGAGTATTCGGTCAACGGACAGATTGCCAACCTGACGGGAGGCATCCTCCCGGACTGGAACTACTTTTCTGATCTCGATGTCTCCTGCAACATGACGTTGAATCTCGCGGACCTGCGGCAAGCATTGCAGGTTCCGGACGACCTTGTGCTCGCGTGGGTCCTAATCGCTCGCTCGACTTCGTCCCCCGTAATCACGACCAGCGTGCCCCTCCCGGTCACAAGCGGGGCCCAGGAGGTCGCCATAACCGTACCTGCTTCTACATTGGGCGGTGCTCTCACACTCGAACTCGAAATGGGCGTCCTCTCGCCATCGAAAAACCCGCCCGGCGACTTCGCTCCGTCCCAGGTCGGTCACACTGTTTACCGCGCGGCCTCCAAGATTGTCCTTGAGGGCGACGGCGGCCAGTTGCCCATCCTTCCTGTCTCCTTCACAGATCACGGCATCACGAACCCGAAATCCTCGCTCTGGTGGCTCCGAGTGTTGTCTCTGGACCTTCATGATCCGGCAGGAGCCTCGCTGTGGATGTGGCTCAACACCGACAACCCTCAGCTACAGCCGCTTATCGATCACGTCGACTCTGAGGCGGGAGACTTGTGGATGCAGGTCTTGAAAATGGACTTTATTCGCCAACTACTGCGTGAGGCGCTAAGTCACGCGGACTTGGACGAGTCGCGCAATTATCCTGAAGGGTCGCTCGGAGCATTGCTGCTGGGTGTCGTAAAACTGGTGGGATCGTCCCTGAAGGAAGTTCGCAGCAAGTACGGCGACGATCCCGGCAGAGTTGAAGCTGATCTTCAGGGCGTCGTAAATGGGAGTGGAAGTTGAACGCAACGCCAGTATGCTTTCCGAGGCTACCGCTGGCTCAGGCAGCCGCCATTTGGAACGATCTGCGGGTCCAATCCTTTGAGGAAATTGGTCACCTGACATCCTCAATCACAACTGCGGGGGCCGAGTTCTATCCTGTAGCTACAGCACGATGCACTGACGGGGATCTAGCGGAACTGCGCGCCGCGGTAATTGCAGAAGCACGGCTACACGGTTTCCCAGACATGGATCAGGCTAGGCAGAAAACTGAATTCGACCAGGCAGTCTCTAGGATCCTTTACGAGCGGATGAATATTTTACCGGCTGATGCCGCGAGTGTGGATGTGTGGAACTTCATCAACATCCGTCTCCTGCCGGATGTTGCCATTTGGCGATACGGTCACAGATCTGGCGATGGCGCTCGTTGGGAAGTTACGGAAGCAAGGCTCTTTGCCATGACGCGCACAATTTTTGGGCGACTCTGGTGGAGAGCGTTTCTGCTCGGCCCCGACATTGCGGTGCGTCTTAAGGAAGACGAGTCGGTTCAGCTAACAGAACGTCCTCTGATCTGTGGGTATGCGCCATTGGCGCGGGCCATAGCGAACAGACATCTGTCAACATTTTCCACTGGTAAGCGAATGATGCTCCTGCGTGATGCCATGAAGAGGTTCACGCGTCGACTTGTGGTCGTCAGCGCCTTCCTCATGTCGGAAGATCAGATAGCTGATCTGGTCGAGGACGTCTTCCTTGAAAGCGAACAAGCTATGAAGGCCGCGGAGACTAAAATATAGCTGCTATTCGCTTCCCGATTTGGCTGGCCAAGAGCGGTGGGACTGCATTACCCACTTGTGTGAACTGCTGCGTTCGGTTTCCCAAGAAAATGTAGTCGTCTGGAAAAGTTTGCAAGCGCGCGGCTTCCCGGACGGTGAGACTGCGCATTTGTGCGGCGTCGGGATGGATGAAGTAGTGGCCATCCTTTGCGATGTGGGAGACCACGGTGGATGACGGCGAACCGGCCACCTGAACCCGGAACCTATCTTCGAAGGGGACGATGTCAGCCTCGATGTTCGCATGAAGTGGCCAGAGACTGCGAGGAAGTTCCCGCACTTTCGGGCTGTTCAAGCGCTGTTCCGCCAGTGCGCTAAGGGCTCCGTAACGGAGGAGATCCGGGATCATGTGGCCCCGGGCTTCGTGGTTCCACGTGGGGAGGGCGGCGGACGCTTCCGATCGGATGAATTCGTGATAGCGCCGAGCACTTTCTGTCATCAGACTATCGAGGGCTTTCGGCTGGTCCCTCGAAGCGTAGGGAAGTGAATTCATGCCGCGGCTATCGATCTGTGCGCTTGGAACGTACTTCTTGACGGTACGACGAACGTCATACCAAGCTTCGGTGTCGTCAGCTTTGAAGCGTGAAATTCTGGATCGCAGTGCCGGGAGGTTGCCAATGGCATCTGCCACCGTAACTGGGCCAGATGGCTCGAGGACCAAGGGGCGCTCGAGCCCACTGTCCCTACTCACGCCCACGATTATCAGCCGGTGGCGCTTCTGAGGCACGCCGTAGTCTTCGGACCGTATGAGGAAATCACCGGCGTCTAGAGCGTCACCCTCATGGTCCACAACCATGGAGAACACATCGTATTGAACTCCGTCGGAGGGCTGCTGCAGATCTGTCCGTATCAAATCGAACATGTTCTGGCCTCTATTGACCGAAGACAACAGCCCCTTGACATTTTCCATCACGAAGACCGTGGGCCGGTGCGTTCTGATGATGTGGAGATATTCGCGGTATAAGAAGTGCTTGTGGTCGTCCTGAAATGACGAGTCGTTTGTCCGTCTTGACCGGCCGGCTAACGAGTAGGCCTGGCACGGCGGTCCGCCGATGAGGACCCACCGATCCGCGTCGGCGCCCAAGGCCTTTCGAATGATGGCGTCAGACTCAGCCCTGCTCTCTTCAGACAGGACGAACTCGTGTACTTCTTCCACGGCTTCTTTATAGGCTACTTGGAAGTCTGCATCGACATGCAGAGCTTCAACCGAAAGGTCACCAGCGAGAAAATCTTGCACGGCTTCGTTGGATGCAGCACCACCGCGGCGCAATGCGCGCACCGCGCTTCTGAATCTGAGCGTCTGGACGGCCGACTTCTCCATCTCAATGGAAGCCACCGTCCGAAAGGCGCTACGCCCCTCGCGGTCGCGTACAGACGAGAAACCCTCGTTCAGGCCGCCGGGTCCGGCAAATACATCGACTACGGGTATCAAGTGCGTCTCCTCTGGTGATGCTGACTTTCAAAGTTACCAGGTCGCAGGGACATTTAGGTGCAGCTTGCGTGTGGTCCTAGTCCCTCGCATCCAACGCAAGGCCCGGGTTGTCGCCTGAGAGAACACATATCTTTGCATGTCCAACGGCGGTGGTGGCTTCAGCGGTGCTCTTGCCGATTCCATGCTTGGTCATCAGCGGCGTTGAGGAGCAGTTCGCCCGAATCTGAACGGCAGCTGGGTTCTTGGCTGGACCCGATCTTTATTGATGTGCCCGCTGGGGCATCTAGGGGGATCCTTGGAGGTGGCTCCAGCGCGCTCGCGACGGCATTAGGCGAATGAGCAAGTGGCTGCCCAGTGAGGTTGACCCTTGGATATGCCTGGACACGGTCGGCCAAGGACCTGGCAGAGTCCCGGCCCTTACCTCCGGGGAGCGCGGCCCCGGGTTCTGCCCTTGTACCATCCGGGAGTTGCGTCGTCCAGGAGCTTTACCTTGATGGAATCGAGTTCGCCGCGGCGCCGTTTGTACCGCTGCGTGTGAATCCACACCCCAAGGGTGTGCTCGCGCTCTGAGTCATAGTCGTGGTGGCGTGGCCAGTCGTAGCCTTCCTGCCGGAAGCTCACAAGCTGGGCGAGGCGGTCGTGCCATCGCGTTTCGTCTGCAGTTTTCCTGCGATTTTCGGCCCACACCGGCACTTGGGCAAGGCTATGGCGGTAGGTAGCGTCCAAGGTGCCTTCGGATGCTTCGCGCCGCCGCACTGCCAACCACCGGGCAATGGACCTTTCGTTCCGGTCGCCGGAACGGCCGTCTGGGAGCCGGCCTTCGGCCGAGAGCCAAGTGATGACCTCTTCCATACGGGCAAGGTCCGTGGGAGAAGGGTGAGGAACGGGCACGGCGCCGGCGGCAGCCTGGTGTTCGGCCTCGAGTCCCGGATTCTGGCGGCGGGCGATGGCCAGATGGTAGCCGATGGCAGCGGGCGGGACGCGCACAAGGGCAGCGATGCGTTTACGGCTCAGTCCGAGCCGGTACATTAACACCCATTCCGCGTCAGGAGCGCGCCGCAACAGCCTGTCCATAATGGACCCCATCTTGCCACGGCCCTCCCGTCTTGGGATCACAGAATCCCTGGCTGACGACTAATGGTGGGAGTCTTTTGTTCTGGACGGCCCTACCTTTGACTAGGTCTGCGCCCAATCAATAAAGCTTCGTGGCATGACGTTTCTTGGCTGGAATCGCCCGCTGTCGAAGTTCTAGGCCATGAGGTAGGCGCCGGGCCTTCGGCGCTATTCGCGAAGTACGAAGGACAACTGGTCTTTACCTGGCTGTGTCACCGTCGGACTCTACTGATGTCGATCGATTATCGCCGTACGATTGATCGAAACGCACTTCGCCCGTCTGCAGAGCAGCTAATTGGCTTCGTCGTGGTACCGAGGCCCCATCCAAAAACAAGCGAATGCCCTAATCACATTTTTCGGCGTCGGAACTATTTTGCATGGGCTCACTGCCACCCCGCCGGTATAGTCACTCGGGACAGTCAATTACTAATGGGGGTAAAAATATGACCGATACAAGATACGAAGAAGTGTCATTTCCAACGAGGCGGAATTTTTCAAGCTGAACGGTACCAACGGGAGTTAGGCGGCTGACTGTTCGGTGTTTTCCTTGGGTTGGTTGATCCATGAGGGCCCGGGCAGAGCCAGGATTTTGGGGTCGGTGGTTTTGGTGAAGCGGTTGGGGTGTTTTACCCTCGCTGTGGCGAGGGTTGCGGAGCGTTCCTTGGCGATGCCGGCGGCGAGCCTGTAGTGGACGTTCGCGGGCGTGTGGAAGCCGATTCCGGAATGCTGGTGGTGATGGTTGTACCAATCCACAAACTCGCTGATAAAGGCCCTGGCATCGCCAAGGGAAGCGAAGCGTTCGGGAAACAT
>NZ_JAXCHX010000010.1:0-111605 GCF_035984855.1 Arthrobacter sp. MP_M4 | reverse complement strand
GCACGCAACTGCTCCTCCACATACCGGCCCGACGCCTCATACCCCGACGTCCCCGACGCCCGGTTCCCGCCGTTATCATCGGCAATGCGCTGCAAAGCCTCCAAATGCACCCCCATATCCCGGCCCCGAAACGCCGCCAACACCGCCCCCGCATCCACCCCACCCGCAGGCTCCAACCGCGGAGCCGTACAGCCGGACAGAAACAGACTGACGGCAACCAGGATTGCGGCGGCAGTACTTCCGGGCCTTCTGATCATGTGGGCATCCTCCAGGCTACGAAGATAACGTTCCTGTCGTGCCAGCGAAAGACCCTGTCGCGGCTGCGGACACCGCCCCGCCGGTATTGACCGGATTCAGGTCCCGGCGGGTGGCCCCCTAGTGGGGTCCGGCGGGCACGGGAACGGCGACGGGAGCCGGGTCCGAGAAGGCCAACTTCGGCACGAGGACCAGGGCAGCGGCTGCCGCCAGGCCGGTCACGCCGCAAATTGCCCACACCATGAGGTACCCGGCCAGGGGCGCCGCAGTTGCACTGCTCTCTGTCGCAACCGAGCCCGCCTCAGCCAGGACGTGGCTCAGCAGGGCGATGCCAAACACTGCCGAGGCAAAAGCACCGCCGATGGTCTTGGTGGTGTTGGTCAGGCCGGTGGCCATAGCCGTCCGGTTCAGCGGAGCAGCAGCTGCGGCCGCCGAGGGCAGCGCGGCCACGAGGGCTCCGGAGCCGATGCCGGCTACCGCCATATTTGCCCAGCATCGAGACGCCGAACAGGGTTGCAGTCAGCTGGATGGGCCACATGGCCTTCGCGCGCAGCATCCGGATGTCCACCAGCGGGTCTCCCGGCCCAGCCGGTAGCGCGTGAATGGAACGAAAACCAGGATCCCGGCGGTGACGAGCGCCCAGGGCCACCACGCGGCCGGCCCATTGAGCCGCATGAACGTCAGCCCCGAGGTGATCAGCAGGAGCCCGACCGCGAGGAAGGTGAGGCCCCGCGTATCCACCCGGCCGCCGCTGCGCGCGGTGGATTCCGGCACGCCCAAGCGGATGCTGAACCAGCAGGCGGAGACTGCCACTGCCGGAATCATCAGCACCAGCTGCAGCGGGCCGGCGAACGCCTCGACGAGGGACCCGGCGGCAAGCGCACGGCAATGACTCCGAATTCGAGGGCTCCGACCAGGAGCCCGGCCGCGCGCCTGGTGCGGGCAGCGCCGTCGGGCAGCTGGTGGACCCGGCTGAAGATCAGCGCGATTTCCAGCGGCAGTCGGACCACGTAAATGCCCTGCAGAGACCAGGCCGCGAGTAAGGTCCAGAAGTCCGGGGCGAACGCCACAGCCCAGGACGCCGCCGCGGTGAGCGCGGTGGACACCAGCAGAATTTTCCGGTGGCCGTACATGCCGCCGAGCTTGGCGAGCACCTGCAGCGTCCGGGCCACGGGCGGCAAGCCCGACGGGCGCCGGGGGAATATTCGGACAGGGCGGTGGTTATACCGGTCGATAGATGCAAATGCATCTATCTCGGTTATACTGGAAGCAGCTCCCGGAAGACTCCGGCCACGGAAAGGCACATTATGCAGATCGGCGTATTCAGCGTCAGCGATATCACTCCGGACCCCACCACAGGCCGCACCCCTTCGGAGCACGAGCGCATCAAGGCGTCGGTGGCGATTGCTAAAAAGGTCGAAGAAATCGGCATGGATGTCTACGCTCTCGGCGAGCACCATAACCGGCCCTTCTTCTCTTCTTCCCCCACCACCACCCTGGCCTACATTGCCGCGCAGACGGAGCGCATCATCCTCTCGACGGCCACCACACTGATCACCACCAACGACCCGGTGAAGATCGCCGAGGACTTCGCCATGCTGCAGCATCTGGCCGACGGCCGGGTGGACCTGGTCCTTGGCCGGGGCAATACTGCTCCCGTCTACCCCTGGTTTGGCAAGAACATCCAGGACGGCATCGAGCTCGCGGTCGAGAACTACAGCCTGTTGCGCCGGCTCTGGGACGAGGACACCGTGAACTGGTCCGGCAAGCACCGCACGCCGCTGCAGAAATTCACGTCCACGCCGCGCCCGCTCGACGGCGTCGCCCCCTTCGTGTGGCACGGCTCCATCCGCACACCGCAGATTGCCGAGGTGGCGGCCTACTACGGCGACGGCTTCTTCGCGAACAACATCTTCTGGCCCAAGGAGCACTACCAGCAGCTGATCGGCCTCTACCGTGAACGCTACGAGCACTACGGCCACGGCAAGGCCGACCAGGCGATCGTGGGCCTTGGCGGTCAGTTCTTTATGCGGAAGAATTCGCAGGACGCCGTCAAGGATTTCCGCCCCTACTTCGACAACGCCCCGGTCTACGGCCACGGCCCGTCCCTGGAGGACTTCACGTCCCAGACGCCGCTGACGGTCGGCAGCCCGCAGGAAGTCATCGAAAAGACGCTGTCCTTCCGTGAATACTTCGGTGATTACCAGCGCCAGCTGTTCCTGATCGACCACGCGGGGCTGCCGCTGAAGACCGTGCTGGAGCAGCTGGACCTCTTCGGCGAAGAAGTCCTGCCGGTCCTGCGCAAGGAATACGCCGAGAAGACGCCGGCGCACGTCCCCGAACCCCCCACCCACGCCGGACGCGTCGCCGCATCCCTGGCCGCGGCCGGGGAGCCGTCCGCCGCGACCGCCGGCGTTCAGGGGGTGTGATGCCCGCCAAGACGAGCACGTCGCCGGTGCGCCTGGCCGCGGAAACCTGGGAGTCGCTGTTCCGCGCCCAGGTGGCGGTGATGCGCCGGCTCCAGGCCGGACCCGCCTTCAAGGCCCTGGCCGTCAACGAGTACGACGTGTTGTTCACGCTTTCCCGCTGCCCGTCCGGGTGGCTCCGGCAAAATGAGCTCAACGACCACGTGCTGCTGAGCCAATCCAGCCTGAGCCGGCTTGTGGAACGCCTGGAAAAGCGCGGCCTGGTGGAGCGCATGCCGGCACCGGACGACGGCCGCGGAGTTCTGGTCAAGCTCACCGACGCCGGCTGGGAGCTGCAAAAACAGATCGGCCGGGAGCACGTCCGTGACATCGCCGCCCTGGTAGTCCCGGCCCTGACGCCGGCCGAACAGCAGGAGCTGCTGCGGTTGACCGAGAAGCTGCGGGCCTCAGTCACCGCCCGCTGAGCGCCCGGCGGCGGGTTGGGGGTGCCGTTCCCTCAGCTATCGGATGGTGGCGGGTTGGGCCGGGTCCTCGTCCGGCAGGGCGCCGTCGACGACGGCGGTGACGGTCAGGTGCGTCAGCGACAAGCTGCCGCCCACTGTCGAGAGGAATGCGGTATCGGAGGAATCCCGGCCGGTGGTGATCCGGAGGAGACTTTCCCGCGGGGCCAGGCCGGTGGGATCGATGACCTGCCAGACACCGTTGATGTGGGCCTCGGCCACCGCATGGAAGTCCATCGGGCTCAGGCCGGGGGCGTAGACGGCGGCGAGCCGGGCCGGAATGTTTTTGGCGCGCAGCAGCGCGATCGCCAGGTGGGCGTAGTCCCGGCAGACACCGCGGCGGTGCAGGAGCGTTTCGACGGCCCCATCTGTCCCGCGGGAGGATCCGCTGACGTAGCGCAGCTCGTTGAAAACCCAATGGCGCACTGCGAGCAACAGCTCCGCGCCCTGCAGGCCGCCGAATTCAGCGTAGGCGGTGGGCAGGAGCCGGTCGGACTCGGCGTAGCGGCTCGGCCGCACGTAGCGGATAAGTTCCATCAGCCCGGGCTCCTCCGGCACTGCGGCACCTGCCACCGTGGCCGTGTACTCCACGAGAACATCGGCGGAATCCGCGAACTCCATGTAGTGGAAGCGCCCGCCGTGGTGGTCCGACAACTCCGTCACCGGAACGTCGTCGCCGCCGGAAGTAACAGACAGCGTCTCAACGAAGCTGCTGTAGCCGGAATTGCGGGCCACGGACACCGCCAGGGCAACCCTGGTGCCGGCCACGGTCTTGAAACCCATGCGGGCAGCGACAGAGCGTTCCATGTTTCTCCGGGGGTGAGAGGTGAGGGCGGGGACGTCCCCGGTCCCGGCCCTCCGGGTGCGGGCGGAGCAGGACTAGGTGTTGATCTTCAGAGACAGTAGCATCCGCTGGACGTTGGCGAATTCCGAGCCCTCGTTAACGTATGCGGCGGCCTGGTCGAGGGTGTCGAAAGCCTTGGCCGGGGCCACCTTCTGGTCCGGGGCAAACGCCAGCAGGTCCGCCCGGTCACCAAAGGAGTAGTCGCCCTTGCTGTCGGGGCCGCGGACCAGGTTCTGCAGCACGCAGGCTTTTCCCTCGGTGCCTCCGACCACGTTGGTGATGCCGTACGAGCCGAAATACTTGTAGCCCTGGATTACCCGAAACACCACGCGCGGGTCGATGGTGCCCCCTCCGCCACGGTGCGGCAGGTCCACGGGAACGCTGTTGACCACGACGTACGGCTTTGCGGCATCAGCCGGGCAGGCCGCCGCGGGCCGGGGCTGAAGCCCGGTCTGCAGGGTGGCGAGGTAACCGCCGTCGGCGTCCTTGACCTCGATCTTCAGCGCCCCGGGCAGGGTTCCCGGCCCGGGGGTTACCGATTGGACGATCCATTCCTGCGGCAGTTCGAAGCTGATGGTCTTCGCCGGATCGGTGAAGACCTTCCAGCCCGCCGCCGTCGAGCCCGGCGACGCGGAGAGGGAGGGCGAGGCGCCCGGCGTCGTGCTGCCCGCGGACGGACCCGTCGGGGAGGCAGCCGGGCCCGAACCGGACGCGCCGCCCGCTGTCCACGCAGGGACTTCCGGTCCCGCAGCGCTGCAACCGGACAAGGCGGCCGCGGCGAGCGCCAGAGCAGCGGCGATGCGAAGGCCCTGTGTCCCCCGGCGGGTTTCCATCCCAGTCATGGTGCCAGCGTAACGGGACACCGGACTGCTCAGAGTTCCCGGATCAGTATTTCGTAAAAGCGGACGCCGCGCTCCAGCGTCTCCAGGAGGATCTTCTCGTCTGCGGCGTGGATGCTGCCCCTGGCCGCGGCGTCCATGAAGAACGGGGCGAAACGGTACACGGCGCCGCAAATTCCGGTGAAGCGGCGGGAATCCGTGCGGCCCATCATGATGTAGGGCGTCACGAGCGCCTCCGGAAAGACCAGGGCGATGCAACCCTCCAGCAGATCCCACTGCGCCCCGGAATATGGTGAGACCGGCGAGGGGTCATTGCCCTCCACGACGCGCAGTTCCACTTTCGGGTCCCGGATGATCCGCCGCAGCCGCGCCACGGTCCCCTCGACGGTGTCCCCCACAGCCACCCGGATGTTGGGCGTTGGCCCGGGCCGTCGCGGCCAGGACGTTGGCGGCGGTGCTGCCCTCCAGGGTGGTGATGGCGACGGGGGTCCGGGTTATCGCGTTGGTCTCGTTGCCCAGCCGGCCAAAGACCAGCGTCACGGGGGTCCGGAACAAGGACAGCCGGCCGAAGACGGACCGCAGGGGCGCCGGAGCATGCGGTCCAAAGCGCCGGAGCATGCGGTCCAAAGCGCCGGAGCATGCGGTCCAAAGCGCCGGAGCATTGCCACGGTCACGTCCGGCAGCGACGGTGGAAAGGGGCTGCGCTCAATCCTGGTGATGGCGGGCCAGCCGCGCTGTTGCGCCCATCCGGGGAGGAGTGGAGGCGTGGCCGCCGGGGTCCCTGGTCAGCAGTTCCACATCCAGGATCCCCTTTTCCGCGACGCCGACGACGGCGCCCGGGCGGGTCACGCCGGGGAACGCCCCGCCCGCGACTGCGCCTCCCTCGTCCAGCACCAGCCAGGGCTTCACACCGCGGCGTGCCAGCAGTCCGGCGCGGCGCCGCGGCGCTGTCACCGGCCGTCTCCTCGTTGTCGCCGAACGAGAAATAGAGGTCGTGGGCAGGGGCGAACCCTGCCCCGAGCAGGGTTTCGGCGGCCTCCAGGATGGCAGCCAGCTGGCCCTTGTCGTCGAGGGTTTCCCCGGCCCCACAGGTACGTGCCGTCGTTGTGACCGGAGAAGGGCGGGCGGGTCCAGGCGTCGGGATCGCCCGCCGGAACAACGTCGTAATGGGCCATCAGGACGGCCGGACGGGCCGCCGGGTCGGCGCCGGTGCCCGGCCAGCGGAACAGCAGCGCGTGGCCGTTAACGCGTTCGAGCTCCAGTGTGGCGTGGACGCCCGGATACAGCCGCGCGAGAGCCGCGATAAAGCCCTCGAACTCGGCGGGATCCGCCCCGCGCTCCAGCCGGGACGAGACCGTGCGGAACTGCACGAGTTCGGCCAGGGCAGCGGCAGCGCGGGCAACGGACGGCGCGGGAGTGGTTGGCATGCGCGAAAGTCTACGGCCCTGCCGGTACTGGAACCGGGCCACCGGACGCGCGATTCGCTGCTGTTAAAGCGGGATACGCTGGAGATATGGTTGATCAGGATTTTGGCAACGGGGATATCAGAACCCAGGACAACGTAGCGGACATCTCCGCCGTTGACATCGCGGACTGGCGGATCCGGACCTTCGCGCTCTACGCCCATGTGCGCACGGTCGCGGCGGAAGATCCGGCCGAGGCGCATTCATACTGGCGCCAGGAGCGGGACCGGATGTTCGGCACCCATCCCGCCTCACCGCTTACAGCGGCTGCGAAGTCCAGCTTTGACGGGCTTAAGACGGCGGACTACGATCCCATCTACCGTTTCCACATCCCGCTGACCGGCGAAGGCGCGGGGCGGGAAATGAACGTTGAAACGGGCACCGACGGCGTGGTCCGGTTCGTCCGGCTGGGCACCTTCGATTTGCCGGAGCTGGGCCAGCTCGCCGTGTGGAAGCTCCACGGCTACGGCGGCGGCATTTTTGTGCCGTTCCGCGATGCCACGGCCGGCCAGTCCGGCGGCAGCTACGGGGCAGGCCGCTACCTGCTGGACACCATCAAGGGCGCCTTCCATGGCGGCCACGGAACAGGGCCAGCCACTGAGTTCGTGGTTGATTTTAATTTTGCCTACAACCCTTCCTGCGCCTACAACGAGGCCTGGGCCTGCCCCCTCGCCGGCCCGTCCAACCGTCTGGCTGTGGAGATCCCTGTCGGCGAGCTGTACTGAGCGGATGGATGCCCAACTCGAACAGCACGCCCCTGCCCCGGACACGTCAGCTGGCACCGCCCCTGCCCCGGGCCGGCCGGCTGCCCGGCCCTCTGACCGGCGGCGGCACCGCGGCCTGCTCCGGTACCCGCTGGTCCGGCAGCTGCTGAGGTTCACCGCCGTCGGTGTTCTCTGCACAGTGACGTCATTGGCTCTTTATGCCTTCCTCCGCCCGTACCTGGGCCCGCAGCCGGCCAATGCTGTAGCCCTTGTTCTGACCTCCCTGATGAACACGGCACTGAACCGCCGGCTCACCTTCAAGATCACCGAACGCCACCGGATGAAGCGCGACCACCTCAACGGATTAATCGTGATCCTCGTGGCCCTGCTGATCACCGGCGGCAGCCTCGGCGTCCTGCACTGGATCAACCCGGACGCAACGGTCGCCGCCGAGCTGTGGACCACCACCATCTCCGGCTTCGCGGCCACGGCCGTGCGGTTCACCATGCTGCGGCACTGGATCTTCCGCCGGGCACGGCACCGCTAGCGTCCCGGCACCCCAAGTCCCGGCACCCCAAGTCCCGGCACCCCCGTTGCGCTATCAGATACCGTCCCTTTGGAGGCCTGGGAGCAGCATCAAGTGATAGGGCAACCGGGGTCAGGCGCCGGGGCGGAGGGACTGCACGCTGCCGACGGCGGTGCGGACCGCGGCCGCCGCCGCCTGCAGGTCCGCCGCCGTGACGGCGGAGTCGAAGCTGAAGCGGACCGCGGTCTGGGCGGTCGCGGCGTCGAAACCCATTGCCAGCAGCACCGCGGAGGGCTCGTCCGAACCCGCGGCGCAGGCGGATCCGGAGGAGCACATGACGCCCTGGCGTTCGAGCTCCAGCAGCACGGATTCGCCGCTGGCCCCCGGAAAACAGAAGGACGCCACGGAGGGCAGCCGTTCGTCCGGATGGCCGGTCAGGACCGCGCCCGGAACTCCGGCCTGCACGGCGCGGATGAAATCATTGCGCAGGGCCGCGACGCGGGCCGTCCGGTCATCCTGTGACGCCTGCGCGAGCGCCAGCGCTGTTGCCAGAGCTACGGCCCCGGCCACGTTTTCGGTGCCGGACCGGCGCCCGCGTTCCTGCCCGCCGCCGTGGATGACCGGTTCCAGCCGGATCCGGCCCCGCACAAACAACGCCCCGTTGCCTTTAGGCGCCCCAAGTTTGTGCCCGGAGATGCTCAGGGCGTCGACGCCGAGGGCAGCAGTATCGAGCGGGAGCCACCCGGCGGCCTGCACGGCATCGGTGTGGAACGGAATTCCGTGTGAACGGGCGAGCGCGGCCAGCGCCGCCACCGGCTGCACCGTGCCCACCTCATTGTTGGCGTACATGATGCTGACCAGGGCTGTCTCGGGCCGGAGCGCGGCTGCCAGGGCCGCTTCGGTGATGCGGCCATAGGAATCCACCGGCACCACGTCCACGCTGAAGCCGTGCACGCGTTCCAGGTAGCGGGCGGATTCCACCACAGCAGGATGTTCGACGGCGCTGATCACCACCCGGTCCAGCCCGGGGTCGGCTGCGTGGCGGGCAAGTGCGATGCCCTTGACCGCCAGGTTGTCCGCCTCCGTGCCGCCGGAAGTGAACACCACTTCGCCGGCCCGGCAGCCCAAGGCCCGGGCCGTCGCCGCCCGCGCCCCGGCGAGCGCCGTGGCGGCGGAGTCCCCGAGCGAGTGGTGGCTTGAAGGGTTGCCGAACTCCCCCGTGAGGAACGGCCACATGGCCTCGATGACCTCGCGGCGGACCGGTGTGGTGGCCGCAGCGTCGAGGAAGATCACGGCGCGCCGGGACCGAGGTCGATGTCGAGGCCCAGGTCCAGGGCGGTGACGCTGTGGGTGAGGGCGCCGATGGAGATGACATCCACCCCGGTGCCGGCGATACCGGCCACAGTGGCCAGGTTGACGTTGCCGCTGGCTTCAACCCGGGCCCGGCCGGCGACCAGGGCCACGCCGGCGGCGAGATCTGCGAGGGAGAAGTTGTCCAGCATGATGGTGTCCACTCCGGCGGCCAGCACGGGCCCGATCTGGTCCATGCGGTCCACCTCCACTTCGAAGTGTGTGGTGTGGCCGAGGCGCGCTTTGGCTTCCCGCAGGACGGCGGTCAGTTTCGCGGGGTCTCCGCCGGTCAGGACGGCCAGGTGGTTGTCCTTGGCCAGCACGGCGTCCGAAAGGCCAAAGCGGTGGTTCGCACCGCCGCCGCACCGGACGGCATAGCGTTCCAGCACCCGCAGGCCCGGCGTCGTCTTCCGGGTATCGGTGATCCGGGCCCCCGTGCCGTCGACCAGGGCGACAAACTCGGCGGTCCGGGTTGCGATGGCGCTCATCCGCTGGACGAGGTTCAGGGCCACGCGTTCGGCGAGCAGCACGGCGCGGGCGTTGCCGCTGACCCGGGCGAGGACCGCCCCGGCGGCGAAGGCGGAACCCTCCGGGACGAGAAGTTCGACGTCGGCGCCGGGGTCCGTGAGCTTCATCGCGGCCGCAAACACCTCCCCGCCGCTGAGCACGCCGGGGACGCGTGCGGCCAGGACCGCCGTCGCGCGGGCCTCCGCAGGGATAAGTGTCTGCGAGGTGATGTCTCCGTAGGGTGCGTCCTCCAGCAGGGCCGCCCGCAGGACGGCGTCCACGGCGGCGGCCGGCAGCGTTCCTGCGAGCGCCGGCACCGGGAGAGCGGGGCGGGCTGCGGCGGGTGCGGTCATGAGGAAATCCTTTGTTTCGTTCGGATGGCGGCGTGCCGGTGGGCGTGTGGCGCGGCCAGCGGAAAGGAGCGGGCGGGCGCGGCCAGAACGGCGGGTGGAAGGGGGGTGCCTTCCGGATGGTCGGCGTCCGCCCGGTAGTGTGCACCCACCGAGAAGGCCCGGTTCCGGGCGGCTGCGACGAGCAGCCGGGCGGCCAACAGCAGGTTCCGGTCCTCGTGCGCCTTCAGGTCTGCTGCGTCCGTCACTTCCTCGGGGCGGACGACGGCGGCCCACCAGGAAAGCACGGCCTCCGCCTCCCGCAGTTGCCCGCCGCTGCGCAGTATTCCGGCGTGCGCGGTCATCAGCCGGCCCAAAGCATCCCGCGAGAACGGCCCGGGGCCGGCCTCGGTGATCGCGACACCTCCGGGCGGACCAGCCTGGTAATTCGTCTGGCCGGCACCCATGGCTGCCTGCCCGCTGCCCTTGTCGCCATTGAAGAACGACTCCACCGCGCGGCGGCCGAAAACCAGCCCTTCGAGGAGCGAATTGCTGGCCAGGCGGTTGGCTCCCTGCGCGCCGGTGCACGCGACCTCACCGGCGGCGTAGAGTCCCGGCACGGAGGTGCGCCCCCAGAGATCGGTGGCCACCCCGCCCATCCAGTAGTGGGCCGCTGGTGACACCGGAAGCACCTCCGTGGCCCAGTCGTAGCCGGCGGCGCGGGTGGCGGCGGTGATGGTGGGAAACCGCCGGGCCAGGAATCCGGGGCCGCGGGCGGCTTCTATTCCCCGGGCGTCCAGGTATACCGGGCTGTCTGCCGGCGCGCCGGTGGCGGCGAGGTGCAGGGCGATGCTGCGGGAGACGACGTCGCGCGGGGCCAGCTCGGCGTCCGGATGGTAGTCCGGCAGAAAGCGGTGACCGGCGTCATCGAGCAGGACGGCACCTTCCCCGCGGACAGCTTCGGAGATGAGCAGCGCGGGCGGACCGCCGGGGGTCTCGTCGGCCGCAAGGGTGGTGGGGTGGAACTGGAAGAATTCGAGGTCCCGGACCGTTGCGCCCGCCCGCCACGCGAGGGCCAGGCCGTCCGCCGTCGCGACGGCGGGGTTGCTGGTCCGGGCGAAGAGCCGGCCGGCGCCGCCGGTGGCGAGCAGCACCGCATCGGCGGCCAGGTGCTTCAGCTGACCGTCAGAGAGGTAGGTGACGCCGGTGACCCGGGCGGCGCCTGCCGCCGGGCCCGGTTCCTGGGGGCCGGTGAGCAGGTCTGTGACGAACGCACCGGTCTCGACCCGCAGCCGGCCCTGCGCTGCGCGCTCCAGGACCGCGGCGGCCAGGGCACGTGCCAGGCATGCCCCGGTCGCGTCGCCGCCGGCGTGCAGGATGCGGGCGGCGGAGTGGGCTGCCTCCAGGCCCAGCGCCGGTCCCCCGCCGGGTCCGGCGTCGAACTCCACACCGAACCGCTGCAGGCCCGCGATGTCCCGGACGGCCTCGACGCACAGCACCCGGACGGCCTCGGGGTCGTTCAGCCCGGCGCCGGCGGCGAGGGTGTCGGCGATGTGGGCCGCTACGGAATCACCGGGGGCGGCTTCCTCCGGCAGGAGCACGGCCGAGACCCCGCCCTGGGCGTAAAAAGTGTTGCTCTGCTCGAGCGTGCCTTTGGTCAGAAGGACCACCTCGGTGGCCGGGCCGCCGCCTCCCACCGCGTCGGCCGCGGGATCTGCCCGCTCGGTGGCGAGCAGGGCGGCGTACAGTCCGGCGATGCCGCTGCCCACGACCACAAGCCGCCTGGTCACGGCCGCGCCGCCAGCATCCGCTCGAGGGCCACGCGCGCCGGGGCGGCGACGGTGTCCGCCACGGTGATGCGGTTGACCACCTCGCCGCGGACCAGTGCTTCCAGGACCCACGCCAGGTAGCCGGGGTGGATCCGGTACATGGTGGAGCAGGGGCAAATCACCGGGTCCAGGCAGAAGATGGTGTGCTGCGGATACTCCGCTGCCAGCCGGTTGACCAGGTTGATCTCGGTACCGACAGCGAACGTGGTCGGTTCGGTGGCGGCGGCGATCGCTTTGCGGATGAAGTCCGTGGAGCCGGCGGAGTCCGCGGCGTCGACCACCTCCATGGGGCATTCCGGGTGCACGATGACCTGGACACCCGGGAACTCGGCGCGGGCCTTCTGGATCTGGGCCACGTTGAAGCGCTTGTGGACGGAGCAGAAGCCGTGCCACAGGATCACGCGGGAGTCCTGCAGGGTCTGCCCGTCGTTGCCGCCGAGGTCCTTGCGCGGGTTCCACATCGGCATCTGGTCCAGCGGCACCCCCATGGCCTTGGCGGTGTTGCGGCCCAGGTGCTGGTCCGGGAAGAACAGGACCCGCTGGCTGCGCTCGAACGCCCATTCCAGTACCGTGGCTGCGTTCGAAGAGGTGCAGACGATGCCGCCGTGCTCGCCGCAGAAGCCCTTGAGGGCGGCGGAGGAGTTCATGTAGGTGACCGGGATGACCGGAACCCGGCCGTCGGCGTCGGGCTCGGAGCCGAAGAGTTCCTCCAATTGTTCCCAGCACTCGGTCACGGAGTCGATGTCCGCCATGTCCGCCATCGAGCAGCCTGCAGCCAGGTTGGGCAGGATGACCGCCTGGTCCGGGCGGGACAGGATATCGGCCGTTTCGGCCATGAAGTGCACGCCGCAGAAGATGATGGCCTCGGCGTCCGGGCGGGTCAGCGCGGCGTTGGCCAGCTGGAATGAGTCACCGACGAAGTCCGCGTATTCCACGACTTCGTCCCGCTGGTAGAAGTGGCCCAGCACCATGGCACGGTCCCCGAGCGTTGCCTTGGCGGCGCGGATGCGTGCGCCGAGTTCGGCGTCGCTGGCCCTCTTGTACTCCTCCGGAAGCTGGCCCTGCCGGGGGGTCGAGGCCGGGGCGGTGTCAGCGATGGAGGCCCCGGGGCCGTAGGCGGGCACGCCGGCGAGGGCTTCGGCGAGGTCGTAGTCCCAGGGCCCGCGGGCGAGCGCCGGGCTGCAGGTGGAGACTGGTGCCACGCCCTTGGCGGTGGTGCGGGCGGCCTGCTCGCGCGTGATCAGCTGGATGGCTGTGTTGACGCTGCTCATGGTGTGCTCCTGTTGTCCGGGTCAAGGCCTGGGCGGCCGGTAAAGCGGTAAAGGCGGGGCGGGCGGTGTTTGCCGCCCTGCAGGTACTGGTCGGTTTCTTCGATTTCGGGTGTGGCTTTGACCTGGCGGCGGAAGTTGGCCGGTTCCAGTTCACGGTCCAGAACGGCCTCATAGACCTCCCGGACCTGGGCGAGGGTGAAGTACTCGCCGAGCAGGTGGTAGGCGATGGATCCGTAGGCCATCTTGTTGCGCAGCCGCCAGAGCGCGTAGTCGATGATGGCGTTGTGGTCGAAGGCGAGGTCGCCGAGCCGATCGGCCCGGAACCAGCGGACGTTTTCGGATTCGTCCGCAAGTGCGGCCTCGGTGGGCTGGACCAGGGCCCAGTAGACGATCGAGACCACGCGCTGGGTGGGTGAGCGGTGCAGGCCGCCGAAGGCGTACAGCTGCTCAAGGTAGCTGGGAGCCAGGCCGGTGGTCTCCTGCAGGTTCCGCGAGGCTGCGTCCTGCAAGGACTCGGCATGGGTCAGCGGCCCGCCCGGCAGGGCCCACAATCCCTTGAACGGTTCACGGATCCGTCGAACCAGCGGAATCCAGAGGGTGGGGCGTCCGGAGCGTGCGCTGGGGCGCAGCGCAAAGATCACCGTGGAGATGGCCAGCGACGGCGGTGCGAACTGGCGCTCCGCGACGTTGGCGGCTGTGGTGTACATGGCGGGTCCCCCCGGCTTCCCGAGCTGCGGTCCGGCCGTCGGGGAAGGGGCGCGGCCGGTTCCGGCAGGACCGCCGGAGTAGTTACAGTCAAATTGACTAGAACTAAGTCTACGACGATCCGGATTGGGGGCAAAATGGTTCCGGTTCCGCCCGGCCCCGGAGTTAGCGCTACCCAATAAAGCTCATCATGCTTACGATTGAGGCTCCGGGTGCTGGGAACCCAGCGCTGCCGGTACCCCCGACCCAAGGAGCACCGATGTCGTTGACCAAGGGAACAGCCGTGGAATGGAACACGCACCAGGGCCCTACCCACGGCAAGGTCGTGGAGAAGAAAGTCAGTGATTTCGAGCTGGATGGCCATACCCACCGGGCAAGCGAAGACGAGCCGCAGTACGTGGTGGAGTCCGCCAAGACCGGCGCCCGCGCGGCGCACAAGGCCTCTGCCCTGACCGTTAAAAACTAACGCCGTGGCCGGCCAGCACCACGAAGTGCTCATCATCGGCGGCGGCAATGCCGGCGTCTCCCTCGCGGCACGCCTTCACCGTTACGGGGTGAAGGATGTGGCTGTGGTGGAGCCCGCGGACCAGCACTACTACCAGCCGCTGTTTTCCCACATCGCCGGCGGACGGGCGCAAGCCTCCGAAGCCGTCCGGCCGGAGGGCGCCGTTCTGCCCCGGAGTGTGGCATGGATCCGGGACGCCGCGGTGGACATCGACCCGCACGGCAAAACGGTGTCGTTGGCGTCCGGCGGCAGGCTGGGGTTTGAGCACGTGGTGGTGTGCCCCGGCCTGCAGCTGGATTGGGACAAAATACCGGGTCTGGGCGAGGCTGTTCATTCCCCGTCGGGTGCATCCCATTATGAGTTCGGCCTGGCGGCCAAGGCCTGGACCCTGCTCAGCGCCCTCACGGCGGGAACCGCGGTTTTCACCATGCCCGCCGGGCCGATCAAGTGCGGCGGCGCCGCGCAGAAACCGATGTACCTGGCCTGCGATTACTGGCGGGAGCAGGGAGTGCTGCAGGACATTCGGGTCATCATGGTGCAGCCCTACCCGACCGTCTTCGGCGTGGCCGGAGTGGACGAGGAGCTTAACCGCAAGGTTGCCGAGTACGGCATCGAACTGCGGTTGGACAGCGAACTGGTCGCAGTGGACCCGAAGGCCCAGACAGCGCTGATCCGCAACAACGCCGCCGGATCCACCGAGGAACTGCGTTACGACGTGCTCAACGCCGTCCCGCCGCAGTCGGCCCCGGACTGGCTCAAGGCCACGGAACTGCCCGCCCGGGGCGACGCCGGCGGCTTTGTGGAAGTGGATCCGCAGACCCTCCGGCACGTCCGCTTCCCGGCAGTCTGGTCTTTGGGGGATGCTGCGGCGACCAGCAATTCCAAGTCCGGCGGGGCGCTGCGGAAGCAGACAAAAGTCCTGGCGAAAAATCTGGTCGCGGCCCGGCAGGGAAAACCCCTGACCAACAAGTACGACGGATATTCGGTGTGCCCCTTCACGGTGTCCCGCTCCACGGTGGTCTTCGCCGAGTTCGATGACCAGTCCCGGCCCATGCCCACCGTCCCGAAGGTGCCGACGTGGAAAGAGAGCCGCGCATCGTGGGTGGTGGACCGCGACATCTTCCCGCAGGTCTACTGGAACCTGATTCTCAAGGGCCGCGCCTAGGTTCCGAAAATCCGTCCCGGTGTTACTGCCCGGCGGCGGCAGCCTCAAGCAGCGGCAGCGTGCGGCCCTGAAAGTGGGTATTGAGCACAATCACCGAGGACGAGCGAAGAACTGTCCGGGTGGCAATCATGGCGTCCAGCACGCGTTGTAGGTCAGGGTTGGAACGCGCCGCGATCCTGGCCATCAAGTCCGAGCTTCCGGACACCGTGTGGATTTCGATCAGCTCCGGAATCTCCGCGAGGGCCGCGACCACCGCATCGTGGCCCAGGTCCTGGTTGATGGTGAGCGAACAAAACGCCACCACGGGATACCCGAAGCGGGACGGATCCGGATGCGGGACCCAGGAGCCGATGACGCCGCGCTCCTGCATCCGGTCCAACCGCGACTGCACGGTGGCGCGGGCGACTTTCAGCACCCGGGAGGCCTCCAGCACCGAGGCGCGGGGCGAGTCGGTGAAGAATCGGACAATCTTTGCATCCAAAGGATCCACGTCCATCGAAAATCCCTTCTCCCGGGGAACGGGCAGTACAAGGCGCTGGGGATGGCGCGGTATTGGCTGACAATCTGTTCCCATGCTCTCACGGCCGGTGTGCGGGGTGCCCGCCGGGTGGCGGTAAATTCAATAGGTCCCAGAAGGACGTACAGATCCACACCACACAAAGGTTCGCCAGCATGACAATGAAGTCCACCGCGGAGCGCCCCGGCCTGAAACTCGGCCGCAGCATGAAGCCACGCCAGCTCACCATGATGGGACTCGGCAGCGCCATCGGCGCCGGCCTGTTCCTCGGTTCCGGCGCCGGAGTCCAAGCCGCCGGGCCGGCGGTTTTGATCTCTTACCTGGTCGCGGGCACCCTGATCATCCTCGTGATGTGGGCCCTCGGCGAAATGGCCGCGGCCAACCCCAACAGCGGCGCCTTTTCCGTCTACGCCGCCAAGGCGATGGGCAGGACCGCGGGAGCCACCGTGGGCTGGCTCTGGTGGCTCCAGCTGGTGGTTGTCATCGCCGCCGAAGCCCTCGGCGCCGCCGCCCTGCTGGTCACGGTGTGGCCCGTGCTCCCAGTGTGGGCCCTGTCCCTGATCTTCATGGTGCTCTTCACGGCCATCAACCTCGCCGGCGTCAAGAACTTTGGTGAGTTCGAGTTCTGGTTCGCCATCCTCAAGGTGGCCGCCATCCTGATGTTCCTCGGCATCAGTGCCGCCCTGCTGCTGGGCTGGCTCCCCAACGTCCCCTCCCCCGGGCTCAGCAACTTCACCACAAATTTCGCGCCCGCGGGCCTTGGCGGCATCGCCACAGCCCTCTTCGTGGTGATCTTTGCGTTCGGCGGCACCGAAATTGTCAGTGTGGCCGCCGCCGAAACCGAGAACCCCCAGCACAGCGTGGCCCAGGCGATCCGCACGGTCGTGTGGCGCATTCTTGTCTTCTACATCGGCTCGGTGTTCGTCATCGCCGCGGTCCTGCCGTACACCTCGGACGCCCTGGCCTCGCCGTTCGCCGGCGTTCTGGACCTGGCCCGCATCCCCGGCGCCGGTGCCGCGATAACGCTGGTGGCCGTCGTCGCACTTCTCTCGGCCCTGAACGCGAATCTCTACGGCGCGTCCAGGATGGTCTTCTCCCTGTCCGAGCGCGGTGAGGCGCCCCGGTTCCTCTCCACGGTGAACAAGGCCCGCGTGCCGGTGGTGGCAGTCGGCGTCTCCGTCGCGTTCGGCTTCCTGGCCACCGTGCTGGAGCTGCTGTTTCCGGAACGGATTCTGCCCGCATTGTTCCAACTCGTCGGCTCGACCTGCCTGATGGTCTGGGGCTCCGCGCTGGTGTCCCAGTTGGTCCTCCGCCGCCGCGCCGACCGCGAGGGCACCGACCTGCCGTTGCGCATGCGGGGATTTCCGGGGCTGACCATCTTCGGCCTGGTGCTCCTGGCCCTGATCTTCGCCGTCGGCTTCAGCAGCCCGGAGAGCAGCAAGCAACTTGTCAGCACCCTGGTGCTTGTCGCTGGTATCGCCGCGGCCTGTTGGACCGGCGCCCGGATCTCCCGCAACCGGGCGCCCGAGCCGCAGTAATCCGGCGCCGGCGGGGACGGCGCAGGGTTCTGTACAAACTGCCACCCCCGTTGGCGCACTGACTGACACTCCTGTGCAGGCTGACCAGTTTGTTGCGGGCTGATTGCCCACCATGTGCCCGGTGACTAGGGTCACATCCATGGACACACTTCCGCTGGCTTCCGGCTACGCCGCCAAGCCACTGACCCCTGCTGAGCTCCGCGAGCTCTATTCGCTGATGGTGGCCGTCCGGCACCTCGATGCCTCGGCCATCGCCTGGCAGCGCCAGGGCATCATCCCCGGCTACGCCCCCGAGCTGGGCCAGGAGGCGGCCCAGGTGGGCAGCGGCTACGCCGTTGACACCACCCGGGACTTCGTCTTCCCCACCTACCGTGAGATGGGCGTGGCCCGCACCATGGGCGTGGACATGGTGGCTTACATGTCCACCCACAAGGCAACCTGGCACGGCGGCCTTTATGACCCGCAGCAGACCCGGCTCGCCCCGATCCAGGCCGTGGTGGCCGGTTCGGTGCTCCACGCTGTGGGCTGGGCCCACGGCCAGACGCTGGCCGGCACCGCCGACGGCAGCCTCGGCGTTGCCATGACCTACTTCGGTGACGGCGCCTCCTCCCAGGGCGACGTCCACGAGGCCCTGAACTTCGCCGCCGTGATGAAAGCCCCGGTGGTGTTCTTCGTGCAGAACAACGGGTGGGCCATCTCTGTACCCACCGAACGCCAGGTTGCAGGCGGCTCCGTTGCGGCCCGCGCCGCCGGTTACGGCATGCCCGCGCTGCAGATCGACGGCGACGACGTCGTCGCCGTCGTTGAGGCCACCCGGCGCGCCTTCGCACACGCCCGGTCCGGCAACGGGCCCGTGCTCATCGAGGCCATGACCTACCGCCGGGGGCCGCATTCGACCTCCGATGATCCCGGACGTTACCGCTCGCTCGATGAAGAGCGCGACGGCGCAGGGCTGGATCCGCTGGAGCGCTTCCGGCAGCGGCTTCTTGCCGACGGCATCGCCGACGCTGCCTTCTTCGCCGAAGCCCTCGCAGCGGCCAAGGCCGAGGAGGAACACATCCGCACCGGCATCCAGGCGCTCGGGTCCCGCCCCGGCACCGAGATGTTCGACCTGGTCTTCCAGGAAACCACCCCTGCCCTGCAGGCCCAGGCCGCTAACTGGCGCGAGGAGTCCGAACATGTCTAACTCGATACTCGAAGGCGGCAGCACTGCACCGGTCGCGGCGCCTTCCACCATGATGTCCATGCAGCAGGCGTTGAACCGCGCCCTGGACGAGGTCCTCGCGGAGAACCCCAAGGCCGTCATTTTCGGTGAGGACTGCGGCCGGCTCGGCGGCGTTTTCCGCATCACCGACGGGCTGCAGGCCAAACACGGTGAACAGCGCGTCTTTGACACCCCGCTCGCCGAGTCCGGCATCCTGGGGATGTCCGTCGGCCTGGCGATGGCCGGCTTCCACCCCATCCCCGAGGTCCAGTTCGACGGTTTCGCCTACCCGGCCATCAACCAGATCGTCTGCCAGATCGCCCGGATGAACTACCGCAGCCGCGGCACCTTGCCGATGCCCATCACCCTGCGGGTGCCCAGCTTCGGCGGCATCCGCGCCCCCGAACACCACGGCGAAAGCCTTGAGGCACTCTTCGCCCACGCGCCGGGGCTTAAAGTGGTCTCGCCGTCGAACCCGCACGAGGCCTACCACCTGCTCAAGTACGCCGCCACACGGCCGGACCCGGTCATCTTCATGGAGCCGAAGTCCCGATACTGGCAGAAGGGTGAGGTGGACCTCGCCAGGCACGACGCCGCTGGCGGCGGCAATTCCCCCACCGGCGCGAAGGTGATGCGAGCGGGCCGGCATCTTACGCTCGTGGCGTGGGGCGCCATGGTGGCCCGCTGCCTGCAGGTGGCCGAGCTCGCGGCCGAGGACGGCATTGACATCGAGGTCCTGGACCTGCGCTGGCTCAAACCCATCGACGCCGAGGCGCTGGGCGCCTCCGTGCGCAAGACGCGGCGCGCCGTCGTCGTCCACGAAGCGCCGCTGACCTCCGGTCTTGGGGCCGAAGTGGCGCAGCTGATCACGCAGAGCTGCTTCGACACGCTCAAGGCCCCCGTGGAGCGGGTCACGGGCTTCGACGTCCCGTACCCTTCGGGAGACCTGGAAGACGAATACATTCCGAACATTGACAGGATCCTCTTCGGGATCCAGCGAGTACTGGAGTACAAACGTGGCTGAAATTTCCTTCCCCCTCCCCGACCTCGGCGAAGGCCTGATCGAGGCGACAGTGCTGGAATGGCTCGTGGCGGAAGGTGACCAGGTGGAGCGGAACCAGCCCCTGGTGGAGGTTGAAACCACCAAATCGGCCGTGGAACTGCCCAGCCCGCAGGCAGGTAAAGTGGTGCGTATCCACGGCGGACCCGGCGACAAAATCAACGTCGGCGAGCCGTTGATTGTGTTTGAGGTGCCGGACAACACCGCCGGCATCGTGGGCACAGTCCCGAAGGAAGAGGCACCGAAGCGCCGGGTCCGCCTGAGCGCCGTACTTGATGAGGACTGACACCATGAGCGGCAGACACAGCGGCCAGCAGCACTCCCACACCGTCGAAGGGACCGACCCGCAGCTGAACGTCGGAGTGCACGAGCCGGAGGCCGACGCCGGACTTCGGCCGGTGCTGTTGCTGCACGGCTTCTCGTCCTCCACCAAGCTCAACTGGGAGGACACCGGCTGGCTGACTGCCCTGCTGGAAGCCGGCCGCCGTGTCATCACGGTGGACCTGCCCGGCCACGGCCGCAGCGGATCCCCCGAGGACCAGGATTCCTACGCCCCCAGCCGGATCCGCGCGGATCTGTTGCAAATCGCGTTCGACGCCGGCGTGCGCCCCCTGCGCGACGGGGACCCGGCCAGCGGGCTGGACCTGATTGGCTACTCGCTCGGGTCCCGGCTCGCCTGGGAATTCGGCGCCACCCAGCATGAGCTGGTACACCGGATGGTCTTGGGCGGTCCGAACGTTTCCGACCCGCTGGCCGACTTCGATCTGGTGGCTGCCCAGCGCTACCTTGCCGACGGCACGCCGATCGGCGATGCGTCAACCGCCGGGCTGCTGAAAATGGCCCAGATGCTGCCGAGCAACAACATCTTCGCGTTGCTGTCCCTCGTGGAGGCCATCAAGAGTGAGCCGTTCGATCCCGCCGAGGCCGTGCCGCACATGCCCATGCTGCTGGTGGCTGGGGAAAAGGACGAGCGCGCGGCCTCGATGCCGGAGCTCGCAGCGCTGGGCGCCAAGGCCGGCGCCCAGGTGGAGCAGCTGGTCCTGCCGGGCCGCAACCACACCAATGCGATCACCAGCCGCGCCTTCAAGCAGGGTGCCGTCAGCTTCCTCGGCGTCCAGCCTCCCGCCGACTCAAAGCAACGCGGGTCCGGAGTCTAATAGTCGACACCCGGTTCGGGCTTTTCCTCCATCTGGAAGCACGCCGAGGAGGACAGGACGTTAAGCGCGTTCCGCCCAGGGTTGAACTCGATCGCGTGCCTGTAGCCTTCCTCACTCACGATCACCAGTTCCGGGTCGCCATTGGCGCTCGTCTTGTCCCTGACGGTCCAGCCGCTCCTCGCGGACCAGTCAGCCTTGATCCGCTCCAGCAGCGCCGCGCCGTCGGCGTCTTCGCTGAGGACAACATCCAGGGTGCCCGGCCAGTAGTAGCCGCCGGTCTCACATTCGAAGAGGGCCCGGGAGGTGGCGGTCTGCTTCGTCGTCGACACGGCTGCCGGCGGGACCACCAACAGCAGTTCGTCCTGCTGGCTGCGGGTGGACTGTTTCGCGCTGTCAAGATCCATGCCGGGGCTCCGCGGTGCGGCGGCGGGTGGTGCACAGGCCGCCAGCACACCCGCCAGGCAGGAGACGGCGATGGCTGCAGGCAGCCGGGTGAGCAGCGTGGTGACGGTCAATTTCGGCTCCCAAAGATCGTGCGCGGTGTCCGCGCGGGCCTCCCGGTTCGGGGCAGGGTCATCATGGAGCGTCCTCCGCGGGGGCGGCCGGGCGCACCCCGGACATGCTACAGGCAATTTTTCCATTCGCTGGATGGAGCGGCGCGCGCGGAGCATCCCGGTGCCCCGCTGGCCTGAAGACGCGTTGGCTTAAAAGCAAGAGGGGCGCGGACCTCTCGGCCCGCGCCCCTCCAATGCCCCAGTTGCTCGTTAGTGCTTTGCGGCTTCCGCCGGCGCGTGGTGAACGACGCCGAGCGGGCGGCCCTTGGTTTCCCCGGCCAGGAGAACGCCGACCGCGGAGATGACGCAGAGGATCATGATGTAGATGCCGATCGATCCGGTCCAGCCGGTGCCCTGCAGCAGGACCTCCGCGATGGTGGCCGCGAACGCACCGCCCAGAATGGCGCCGAAGGCGTAGCCGATGGAGATACCCGAGTAGCGCACGTTCGCCGGGAACATCTCGGCGTACATCGCGGACATCGGGCCGTAGGACAGGCCCAGGCCAATGGTCAGGACGAAGAGCGCGACGCCGTAGAGGACGATGTTCTTGGTGTCGATCAGGGCGAACATTGGAATCATCCAGACGAAGACAATGCCGTAGCCGATCAGGAACGTCTTGACCCGGCCGATCTTGTCAGAGAGCCAGCCGCCGACGAGGGTGAAGATCAACCAGCCGAAGGATGCCAGCGTGGTGGCGAGCAGGATCTGCGGGGTGGGCATCTTCAGGGTCTTGGTGGCGTAGGAGATGAAGAACGCGATCAGCAAGTAGCCGGCGGCATTGTTGCCAATGAAGATCATCGTCGAGTAGAGGACGGCCTTCTTGTGCTTGCGGATGAGCTCGCCCAGCGGCGCCCTGCTCTCTTCCTTGCGTTCCTGCATTTCCTTGAAGACGGGGCTCTCGGCAACGGCCCGTCGGATCAGGTAGCCGACCACGATCAGGACGATGGACAGCAGGAACGGCACCCGCCAGCCCCAGGAAGCGAAGTCCTCCTTGGACATTCCGGTGTTGAGGAAGTACAGCAGGCCGGTAGCGAGGATCATGCCCACCGGCACACCGATCTGCGGGTACGCGCCGAACAGGCCGCGCCTGCTCATGGGCGCGTGCTCGACGGCCATGAGTGCGGCACCGCCCCACTCACCGCCGGCCGAGAAGCCCTGGATGACACGGAGCAAAATCAGCAGCACCGGAGCCCAGACGCCGATTTGGGCGTAGGTGGGCAGCATGCCGATCAGCGCTGTGGCGGCACCCATCATCACGAGGGTGAAGACGAGCATGGCCTTGCGGCCGAGACGGTCGCCCAGGTGGCCGGCGACGATGGCACCGAGCGGGCGGAACAGGAAGCTGATGCCGATGAGGGCAAAGGAAAGGATCTGCGCCAGGCCCGGATTGGAGGCGTTCAGGGGTGCCAGGAACAGCGGTGACAGCAACGTTGCCGTCAGCTGGGCGAAAATGAAGAAGTCGTACCACTCGATGGTGGTTCCCACCAGGGTGCCCGCGAGGACTTTGCGTTCCTCATGCTTGCTGCTGGGGCCCGCCTCTGTATCGACACGTGAAGTTGCGGTCATTGGAACTCCGTTGCTGGGGGCAGAGGTGCTGCCCGGGGTGGGTGCGAGAGAATAACTGATTGCCTCTGGAATTACTGATCGAACGGTCAGTAAGTATTCAGAATACTACTATGAAATATGCGCCAGGTCACACCTTTTAGAAAAAAGGCATCCCGCCGTGACTGTAGAGTGCCTGCTTCGACAGCGGCGAGAGCCATATAGTTCTATAATTGAACACAAAGTTCACATATGGAACGCTAGCGCAGTGTGAGGCAGGGCACAAGGGCAGCCGGCGCTCCCCGTCGTTCCGCCGCCGCACCCGGGGCGCCGCACACTTAGGATGGACCAATGACTCCGACCGCCGGCAGCGCCCAGGCTTCCCCGTCCCAGACGTTGTCGCGCGGGATCCGCGCCCTGGAGATCCTGGCCGACGCCCCGAACCCGCTGACCATCGCCGAACTCGCCGACGCGATGGGGGTGCACCGCTCGGTGGCATACCGCATTCTGCGCACCCTGGAAGACCACTCCCTGCTGGTGCGCGACGACGGCGGCCGGGTCCAGCCCGGGCCGGGCCTTGCCGTCCTGGCCCGGGGAGTATCGCGGAACCTGCAGACGGCAGCGCTGCCGGAGCTCACCTTGCTCGCAAATTCGTTGACGATGAGCGCCTTCGTGGCCGTCTGGGACCACGAGGAGTGCGTCACCCTTGTGACCGTGGACCCGCGGCGCACCGGGGCCGCCGTCGTCCAGCATCCCGGGTCCCGGCACCCCATCAGCGCCGGCGCGCCCGGCATAGCGATCCAGTCTGCACTGACCGAGGAGGAATGGTCCGTGGCCGCGCCCGGCATTCCCTACCGCGCCGAAGCAGCCGAGGCGCGCCGCCGCGGCTACGCTGCCAGCCACGACGAGGTACTCGCCAACGTTTCCTCACTCGCCGTTCCCATCCGGGTTCCGGGCGGGCGGCCGGCGGCCCTCGCCGTCGTTTATCTGCGTGCCGCCCAGGATCCCGGCGAAGTCGCAGCAGCCCTTGCCGCCAGTGCCGGGCGGATCGAGAGCCAGCTGGGCTAACCGGCGGCGGCAGCCCCGTCGCGCCGCCGGATCACGACGGCGGCTGCCGCGCCCAGCAGGAACAGCGCCGCTGCGGCGCACACGGGCACCACGAAGGCGGCCGAATATCCGTCGTTCTGCGCCAGTTGCCCCGCGATCGAGGAGCCGACAGCCGTACCTGCGACGATGCCGCTGGCCAGAGCAGTCATGACAGTGCCGAGTTTCCCGGCCGGGGCGACGAGCCCGCCAATCGCGAACACCGTCACCATCAGCGGCCCGACCGGCAGTCCAAGGACCAGCAGCACAAAGATCATGGGAAGGGCCGACGAGGGCAGCAACAACAGCAGCGCCAGTCCTGTCATCAGCGCGGCACAGGCGAGCCAGCGGACGTTCGCCGTGAACCGTGCCGGCCAGTACGCCACCGACAGGGCCGCAGCCGCGGAGCTCAGGCCCATCACCGCGTAGAGGAGTCCGGCCAGCTCGGAGGTGGCGAAACTGGCCGAGAAGGAACTCAGCGCGGTCTGCGTGGCGCCGAAAAACGTGCCCATGCAGACCATGGCCAGCACCGGAAGTGCCACGGCAGCAAAGGCACCGATCCGCTGACCGGCCGGCTGCGACGCCCGGAGCTGCTTCGCTTGGGCGGCGCTTGCCGGAGTCCGCGCCGGCGTCAGCTCCACGGCGGAATGCGTGGGATGCACGGCGAAGGCCGGAACGAGGGTGAGGGTCAGCGCCGCAGCGAGGGCGAGCGGCAGCCAGGGCGCGATCAGGCTGGCGAGGATGCCCACCAGCGCCGGGCCCAGGACGAACGTCAGCTCATCGGCGGTGCTTTCGTAGGACAACGCCGTGTCCAGGTCTGCGGAGTTGGCAGCGCGTCCGCCCCGGGAAGTCAGGGCCATCCAGCGGACCCGGGCGAGCGGCCCCACCTGCGGGCAGCTTGCGCCGGCGACGAAGGCGGCCGCGAGGACGGGCAGAGCAGCGCCGAGGTCCTGTCCGCCGGGGATCAGGTAGACGCTGAGGATCAGGGCGATAACCGCGGCGGTGTTGAACACGGCGGCGAACACCAGGACCGGACGCTGGCCGCGGCGGTCTGCGAGCGCACCCAGTACGGGCGCGCCGAGTGCCGAACCGATGCCCACCGCGCCGGCGGAGACGCCGCCAACGGCGTAGGAGCCGGTGACGGCCGTGACCAGGGTGAGGGCGCCGACGGTCAGCATTGCCAGCGGAAGGCGGGCGAAGAGTCCGAGCGGGATGAAGCCTCGCCCGGCGAGGAGCGGCAAGCGGGCGTAGGGGCCGCGGGCAGGAGTTTCAACAAGGTGGGGCGCCGCGGAAGTGGGCGCCTGGGAAGGAGTGGGAAGAGTCATGATTCCGGGTTCGCTCAAGGGTGCGCATCGTCCCTCCTCCCGATGCGCGCGACCCGGTAACAGCTCCAGTGTATCTGCAAACGGGTCCTCCTTCGCGGCCCGGCTGCGCTGCGGCAGCCGGGTTCGCGGAGGCGTCTCAGGCCTGGGCGTCGTCCGAGATGCGCAGGGTGGAACCGTTGCGTCCCTTGACCACCTGGAGCTGGGTGCTGATGCGCTGTTTCATCTCTCCCACGTGGCTCACCAGCCCAACCACGCGTCCGCCGTCCCGCAGACCCTCGAGGGCATCCATGACCTGTTCCAGCGCCTGTTCATCGAGGCTGCCAAATCCCTCGTCGACGAACAGCGTTTCGATGTCCACGCCGCCTGATTCCTGCTGCACGACGTCGGCGAGGCCAAGGGCCAGCGCCAGCGAAGCCATGAACGACTCGCCTCCGGAGAGGGTCGCGGTGTCACGACGCTGCCCGGTCCACTGGTCCACGACCTCCAGCCCCAGCCCTGACTTCTGCCCGCGGGCTGCCTTGGCATCGGTGTGCTGCAACGTATAACGTCCGTCGCTCATGCCGATAAGGCGCTCCGAAGCTGCCACCGCCACCTGTTCGAGCCGGGCGGCGAGAACGTAACTGTTCAGGCTCATGCGGTAGGTGTTGTCGCCTGCACCGCGGGCGGCGTCGGCGACGGCGGCCAGCAGTGCCGCCCGTTCCCGGGGTTCCCGTCCTGCCGCCGCCAGCTGCGCGTAGTTGGCGGTGATGGAGTCGAGGGTCCGAACTGTTTTTTCCGCGAGGCCGGCCGCGAGTTCCGCGTCCCGCGCCGAGCGTTCCGCAGCCACGGCGTCCGCGCGGAGCTGGTCCACGAGTTCTGCCACGAAGGGCCCGGCGGTGTCCCGTTCAGTTGCCGCCAGGACCAGGTCCTCGCTGGCGAACAGTTCTTCGATCCGGGCGGCCTCGTCCTGCGCTGAGCGGATGGCAGCTTCGAGAGCCGCTGCTTCGGGGGACGGGAGCAGCACGGCCCGGGCAGCGTCCGCGGACTCGAAGCCGGCGCCGGGAAGCGCCAGCTCCAGGTGTTGCCGGGCTTCGAAGGAGCGGGCGGTGGCCTGTTCCAGCCGGGTCCGGGCCTCGTCCGCGTGTTCCAGCACGGCCGTGGTGGCCTCCAAAGCCGTGATGCGGGCTGCCAGGACCGGATGGCCGGCCCGGAGTTTATCGAGGGCCAGTTCCAGGGATTCGGCCTGTTCCCGGACTTCCGCGAGGGTGGATCCGGTCTGGGCGATACCGGAAGCCGCAGCCGCCAGGCCCTGCTCCGCGCCCGCGATCTCTTCCTCCAGCTGCGCATGCCGTGCACGGTTGCCGACGAGGTCGGTCGCCGCGCGGCGCGCTTCCGCGGCACGTTCCTTGGCCAGGGCCGCCTCGTGGGCAGCGTCTTCGCACGCGGTGTCGCCACCCTGTGCCGCCAGCACGGCGATGCGCTGCTGGGCCTCGGACAGTTCGCGTTCCAGCGCGGCCAGGGCGGTCTCCGCCAGCTCGCAGGCGTGCTGCGCGGTTTCTTCGGCTTCTGCCACGGTCAGGGCAGAGGCCGCGGCCGGGGCGGGCGCCGGATGGTCGGGGCTGCCGCATACCGAACACGGGATGCCGGGCAGCAATTGCGATGCCAGCTCCGCGGCTGCGTTGGCCAGTCGTTCCTCGCGCAGGTCCAGCCAGCGCTGGCGAAGGTTTTGGTAATTCGTCCGGGCGGCACCATGGCGCTCCGTGACGGCCGTACAAACCGTCAGGGCGTCGGCGTGTCGCCGGACCAGGACAAGCAGCTCCTCGGCGGCGGCAGCTTCCTTGGTCCGCATCTGCTCCTCGCTGGCCAGTTCTTCGAGCGGGCGAAGTCCTGCGAGCAGGCTTTCCGATTCGTGGCGCAGCACGGCCAGGGCGGCAGTTCCGGACGCGTGCTGGTCCTCCAGACGGGCCAGGTCGAGGCGAAGCTGCGTGCTGCGGCCACGGAACCCGGCAAGCCTGGCCTCGTCCGGGAGGCGCTCCTCCAGCACCGCCCGTACCGAACGCAGTCCCCGCAGCGCAGCGCCCAGGGCGCCGGAGTCCACACCGGTGCCGTCTCCGGGGACCATACCGCCTGGGCCGCCTCCGGCCGAGACGCCCGGCCCGGCGTCCCCCGTTCCGCCTCGCAATACCGCGAGTTCAGGGTCTGTGTGCGCCGCGGTCTGTACTTCCTCCGCGGCAGCAGCCATGGCGGTGGCTGCGGCTTCCTCGGCTGTTCCGGCACTGTCCACGGCCTGCAGTTGGCCGCCAAGAACTTCGGCCTGGCGGTGCAGGCCCAGCTGCCGGATCCGGGCGGCCGTGGCGGGGGCCGCCGCCTCCGCCGTGGAGCGCCGGATTTCGGCCGCGGCAAGCCTGGCCACCCGCGCGGCGCGGGCCGTCGCGGCTTCACTGGCGGTCAGGCGGTCGGCGCGCACCCCGTCCGCTTCGGTCGCTGCAGCCCGTAACTGCTCAGCGGCGCCAGCTGCTTGCGCTTGCAGCCGGGTCAAAAACAGGTCCGGATCTGCCTTGTCCGGAGCGACTTCCGTGGCCAACTCCAGCGGGGCAGTTTCGGCCTCCGCCTGGGCGAGGAGGAGTTCCAGCTGCGCAGTGATGGTGGCGACCTCGGCCCGGGCTGCCTGCGCTTTCCGGGCCAGCTCCTGTTCCACGGCTTCGAAACGCTGGGTACCAAACAGGCTCTGGAGCAATTCGAGGCGGTCGGTGGCTTTGGAGCGCAGGAAGGCGGCGAAGTCGCCCTGCGGCAGCATCACCACCCGGGTGAACTGCTCCCGGTTCATGCCCAGGACGTCCGCGATCTCAGCGCCGGCCTCGTCGTTGCGTCCGGACTTCTCAATCCATTGCCCGTCCACACGTTCCCGGAGCAGCGTATTGGCCTGCTGGACGGTGAAGCCGTTCTTGCCCCGGGCACTGGGCTTGTCCCAGGCCGGCGAGCGGGAGACCTCGAAGTGCCGCCCCCGGGCGGAGAATTCGCACGTGACCCGGGGTTCCGCAGCGGCCTCGGCGTGGTCGCTGCGCAGCCGTTTGCCGTCCTGCCGCGCGCCGGGCACCGAACCGTAGAGTGCAAAGCAGATGGCGTCCAGGACGCTGGTTTTACCGGCTCCCGTCGGACCGTTCAACAGGAACAGGCCGTGGGCGCTGAGCCGGTCAAAATCGATGTGCTCCGTGGCGGCGAACGGACCAAACGCGGAAATCTCGAGGCGGTGGATTCTCACAGGGACATTCCTTCCAGGCGCACGGAGTCCAGGGCTTCGGCGAGGACGGCGGCCTCATCAGCGCCGGCTGCCCGGCCACGGACGTGTTCCAGGAAGCCGCAGCACACGGAGAGGTCGTCCTGGGCCGCGGCGAGCCTGCTGCTGTAGCTCATTTTCGCGGCGGCCCCGGCGCCTTCGGGATCGAAGCCCAGCACCAGGGTGTCGGGAAAACGCGAGCGCAGCCTTTCCATGGCCTGCGCCGGGCGCTGGGCGTCGGTCAGGGTGATCTGGCAGTAGGCGGTTTCGGCCCAGGCGTGGTCATCGTCCGTGAGCAGTTGCTCCAGCTTGCCGCGCAACACGGCCAGCGTCCGGGGGGCTTTCCAGAGGACCTCGCGGATCCCGCCGACGCCGTCCGCATCGACGTCCAGGAGCCAGCTGCCCTTGCGGTGCTGCGCTTCGGAGAAGGAGTATGCGAGCGGCGATCCGGAGTACCGGACAGTGGGCGAGAGTTGCTGCCGGCCGTGCAGGTGGCCAAGTGCCGTGTAACTGAAGCCGTCAAACAGATCCAGCGGCACGGCGCCGACACCGCCGATGCTGAGGTCCCGTTCGCTGTCGGAGCTGATCCCGCCGCTGGCGAAGGTGTGGGCAAGCACCACGGAATGGACCGTACGGTTTTCGGCCCGGGCGGTAAGGTCGGCGCGGATGCGTGCGGTGGCGGCCCGCGTCACCTCAAAGTGGCTGGCGGTGTCGACCCCAAGCTGTTCCGCCACGAGCCGGGGTTCCAGCCAGGGAATGCCGTAGATGGCGAGCACAGGCCCGGCGCCGACGTCGGCGTCCGCCCCGGCGTCGAGCGGCAGCAGCACCGGCTGGTCGAGGTCGGTGAGCCGGGTGCGCAGGTGCACTCCCCCACGTTCGAGCAGCCGGGAGGCAAAGCCCAACCGGATGGCGGAGTCATGGTTGCCGCTGGTCAGGACCACCCGGGCGCCGGCGCCGGTAAGACCGACCAGGGCGTCGTCGAGCAACCGGATGACGTCGACCCCGGGCAGCGCGCGGTCGTAGACGTCGCCGGCGATGAGGACGACGTCCACGGCCTCCTCACGGACGTAGGTAACGAGCTGGTCGATGAAGGCGCGCTGGGCATCAAGCATGCCGACGCCGTGGAAGGACCGGCCCAAGTGCCAGTCCGAGGTGTGCAATAACCGCATGCTTCTACGCTATCGGCTGCCACCGACAGGATTGCGGCACCGCTCCGGCGCACGGCTACTTGCCGCGATCTCCGCGCTCTCCATCAAAGAACGCCCGGGCCTCATCGCTGCCGGCCGCAGGCGCCGAATTCTTCTCGAGGCCAATCCGTTCCGCCCCGGGCAGTTCCACCCCGTCAATGGTGGCGACAGTGTCCACGGCGTCGTCGTCGTCCATCTGGTCAGCACCGTCCACGGGGGCGGCCGTGCCGGCCGGCGTCATCAGGGCAACCCCACGGAACACGAGTCCGGCGAGTGCAGCGCCCACCAGCGGAGCGACCCAGAAGAGCCAGAGCTGGCCGAGCACGTCAGGGTTGCTGAAGATTGCCGACGCGGTGGCCCGCGCCGGATTGAAAGGAGCATTCCCGGGCGCCTGGCCGAACTGCAGGAGCACCGCCGTGGTCAGGCCGACGGCGAACGGCGCCGCCAGCCGCGAAGGGTTCCGCTCCGAGGTGGTGCCCAGGTAGACGGCCACGAGGAGGGCGGCGCCGAGCACCTCGATGAGCAGCACCCCGGCCAGGGGGACCTGGATGACGGAGTTCTCACCGAAGCCGGCGGCGACTGTGTCAAAGGCGGTCCTGGAGTCGGCGATGCTGGGAATGGTACGCACGATGCCGAAGAGGGTGACCGCGCCGAGCAGGGCACCGGCCACCTGGGCACTCACGTACGCCGCCGCGGCTACCGGACGGATACGGCCTGCAACAGCGTTTCCCGCGGTCACCGCGGGATTGAAGTGGCCGCCGGACAGATATCCGAACGCCAACATCGCGGCGGTGACCGCGAGCCCTGCCGCGAGCGACGCCGACAAAGGATTCGACTGCGGAAGGGTGAAGAGCGGAACGCCCAGGCCCGCGACCACCACAAAGAACGTCCCGAGGGCTTCGGCGGACACCCTCCCCAGCAGCCCGGGCGCCGCTTCCAACGAAACGGCCGGCCGTTGGGACGGCTCAAGGGCTGACGCGGGCGTCTTCATGGTCGGGAATTCCTCCGTTTGGGTCGGTTCGTTTTGGTCGGTTCGTTTTGGTCGGTTGGTTAGGGTCTGCTGCTGGCGACCAGCGAGCAGTCTGTCAGCGGAATCTGGACGTTCGCTGGACTTGCGCCCTGCTGGGGCCGGAAACGGGGCGGGGTAAAATTCTCTGTCATGAGCACTGAGCCCGCCCGCCCCGCCGCCCCGGCGCCCAGCCCGTCGCACGCCTCCCGGATCCTCGGCTGCCTGCTGGGCGGCGCCCTCGGCGATTCGCTGGGCTACGCCGTCGAATCCAAGGACATTGCCACCATCCGTGGCGCGTTCGGTAAGGACGGACTCCGGGATTTCGCCGCGCTCGACGGCGGCAGTTCGATTTCCGACGACACGCAACTCACCCTGTATACCGTGGACGGACTGCTGGAGGCGCTGGAATGGGCCAACTCGGGCGTGGCCGCGGACACGAACGCGTGCCTGTGGCTGGCGTACCTGCGCTGGTTCGCCACCCAGGGTGCGCCGGTTCCGGAGGCGGCACCGTTCCAGCCGCCGCGCTGGATCGACTCCCACAGCGTCCTGAAGCACCGCCGCGCGCCCGAGCAGGCCTGCCTGAGCGGTCTGGCGACCGGGGCGATGGGCACCTACTTCCGGCCGGTCAACCCCGAATCGAACGGCCACGGAACGGTGATGCGGTCGGCGCCCTTCGGCCTGATCCCCTACATCGCCGCCGCCGACGTCTACAAGCTCAGCGCCGACGCGGCCTCGTTGACCCACGGGCACCCCGCAGCGCGGCAGGGCGCCGGCGTTTTCAGCCTCGTCATCCACGCCCTGGTGGCCGGCCAGGGGCTGCGCCCTGCGGCGGAATACGCGCTCGGGCAGCTAAACGCCGGCATGCTGCGCAAAGACGAAACAGTTGCCCCGCTCCTCCTCGCACGGCTGGACACCGCCCTCCGGCTCAGCGCCGAGGGCACGCTGCTGGAACCCGAGGACCTGGTCCGGGAACTCGGCGAGGGCCAAAGCGCGGAGGAGGCACTCGCCGTCGCCCTCTACGCAGTGCTCGCCACCGAACCGGACCGTTCGGCGCACCCCGGCCCGGAACAGCACTTCCGGGCGGCGATCGCCGTCGCGGTCAATCACAGCGGGAACAGCGGCTCCACCGCGTCGATGGCAGGAAACATCCTGGGCACGTTCTACGGCGAGGACTGCCTGCCGGCGGGGTGGCTGGAGCGGCTTGAAGCACCGGAGGTCATCCGTGGCATGGCCTCCCGTTTGGCGGCCGTCACCGGCGCCTGACCCGGGACCGGCGGGCACTTGCTGTGCCTAGGCGCGGCGGGCACTTGCTGTGCCTAGGCGCGGCGGAGTGAAATGTTGTTGCAGGCCTCGCACACGTCCTCGGGGATCAGGCCGTGGCGCTGCAGGAAACCAAAGACGGCGCAGCCCAGGCAAAATCCTGCGAACGCTTCCAGGGAGGCCGCTACGATCAGGACCGTCAGCAAAATCCATGCTGCGGGCCCCAGCCCGGCGGCCAGCAGGACGACGGCGGCGGTGGACAGCGCAGCCCCGATGCCCTGGGCGAAGCGTTTCGGCGGACCCGGAACCAGCCGGGTCTTGCCCAGCCGCGGCGTGAGGACTTTGACGGACAGCTGGGCGAGGGGCGAGATCCGCGGGCCGAACAGCACACGCAGCCAGAACCCGGCGGCAATGACGGCCAGGCCCCAGCCGAAGCCGGTGAGCAGGGTCAGCACCGACACCAACACCACCAGCGCCGCCGTGACCCGGGCCGCATATTCATTGACCGGGTTGGGAAACGCGAAGACCGTCCGCCAGGGGGATGCGCTGCGCGCGGTGGTTCCGGGTGCCGGCGGCGCGGCGGGCGGCGCAGTCAGGTTGCTCATTGTTCAAGGCTAGGAGCGGCGCTGCCGCCCGCGAAAATCCTGTTGCGCAGTATGACCGGGAAGGGGGTCAAGCCTTAGAGGTTGGGCGGCAGGGTCAGGAAACCGCGGCGGAGGCCACGTGGCCGCCGACCATCTGCAGGAACTCGCCTTCGGAGAGAACCTCGATCCGCTGGCCGCGCTCGTGCAGTTCCAGCACCCGGCGCGCCTTGCCGGTGAGCCTGCCGGAGCGCAGGTCGGCGGCGTCGAACCCGTCGCCCACCACCAGGACGGTGGTGCGGGCGGTGACGCGGCTCTCCGGCCGTGCCCCGTGCTCGGCGGTACGGATCTTGGCCTCGGGACGGGGTATGGCGAGTTCTCCGGTGAACACCACGGTCTGGCCGAACAGGGGGTGGCCAGCCTCGGCGAGAAGGTTCGGCGGCGGGTTGGCGCCCTCTTCCGGCCAGCCGGGCAGGTAGGCCCGCACGGCGGCCGTCGCGGAGGGACCTGCCGCCAAGGCGTCGAGGGCTGACTGGCTGGCTTTGGAGAGGGGATCACGCAGCGGGTGGAAGGCCTCCTGCCGGGACACCGCCAAACCCAGGGAAAGGTACAGTTCGGCGATGCTGGCGGCGCCGTTGCGGGCGGCGATATCGATCAGGATGCCGGCGCAGGCGCGGGCGTCCTCGGCGGCGTCGTGGTGGTTGACCAGTGGCACGCCGGCTTCCTGGGCCGCGTACGGCAGGGAATTGGACACCAGCGAATAGCAGCGGCGGGACAGCATCACCGTGCAGACATAGTCATACGCCGGGCCGGGCAGGCCGGATACTTCGAGGCCGGAACGGATCACCCCGAGGTCGAAGGCGGCGTTGTGGGCGGCCAGCACGTCTCCGCCGATGAACGCACCGATCTCCGGGAAGAGCTCCCCGAAGCGCGGCAGCCCGGCCACTTGCTCGGGCCGGATGCCGTGGATCCGTACGTTGTGGTGGTCAAAACGGTCATGGTTTTGCGGCGGCCGCATCAGCCACGAGGCTTCCTCGACCACGACACCGCCACGCACCTTGCTGAGCCCAACCGCACACGGTGAACCACGGAAGCCATTCGCGGTCTCAAAGTCGATCGCTGTAAAGTCCAAACCCACGCTCCAACATTACCGCCGGGTCCGGGCCTTACCCGTACCGGACGCCGCCGTGGCTGAGGCGGCCGTGCGACTTTGCCGGGACTATCTTGCAGCAGGCTTGGCCGGCCGCCCGCGCCCGACGTCGGGGGTCAAGTACCCTTGACTGGTGAACCTTTTAGCTTTGAATGACTTCGCCGTGTCCACGCTCGGCGGTGCAGGCCCGGTGCAGCCGCAGCTCGCCTCGTTCCTGCCCGACTGGCTGAACCCCCAGGTCTTCCTGGCCGATCCGGCTCTGGCGCCGTGGGTGGTACTGCTGGTCTGCGGCATCATTTTCGCCGAGACGGGCCTGCTGATCGGCTTCTTCCTGCCGGGCGACTCCATGTTGTTCACGGCAGGTCTCCTGGTGGCCACGGGAACCATCAAGGTCAATCTCTGGGCCTTCGTGGTGATGATCATCATCTCGGCAATCCTTGGTAACCAGGTCGGATACCTGATTGGATCCAAAGCGGGCCCGGCGATCTTCAACAAGCCCAATTCCAAGCTCTTCAAGCGCGAGAACGTCGAGAGCGCCCATGCGTTTTTCGAAAAGCACGGCGGCAAGGCCCTGATCCTGGCCCGCTTCGTGCCGATCATCCGGACGTTTGTCCCGGTGATCGTGGGCGTCGCCCAGATGAGCAAGCGCAAGTTCTTCGTGTTCAATGTGATCGGCGCCGTGCTGTGGGGTGGCGGCGTGACCCTGCTGGGCTTCCTGCTGGGCGATACCTTTCCCTGGGTCCGCGAAAACCTCGACATCATCTTCATCGCCATCGTCCTGGTGTCGGTGGTTCCGATCGCCATCGAGGTGGTCCGCGGCTTCGTGGCCAAGCGCCAGTCCGAGAAGTACGGCACCGACATCGTCGAGGAATTCATCGAGGAGCACGAACCCGAAGAAGACCGCAAGACGCCCTAAGCCCTGTTCCGGCCCGGCAGCACGGACCGGACGTCCGGATCAAGAACGCAGGCAGAAGGTGCCCCACACCGTGGGGCGCCTTCTGCCGTATCGGCGTGCAGGCAGAAGCCCCGAGGGCCAGGCTACTTCCCGGCCAGCGCCGCGACGACCGCGGGGAGCAGCGCCCGGAACGCGTGTCCGCGGTGGCTGATCGCGTTCTTCTCCGCCGGGCTCAGCTCGGCGCAGCTACGGTCCAGTCCGGTGGGCTGCAGCACGGGGTCGTAGCCGAAGCCGCCGGCTCCGCGCGGTTCGCGCAGCAGTGTTCCCTCCAGCTGCCCGTATTCCACCACTTCCCGGCCTTCCCCCGCCGCGTTTCCCGGCACGGCCAGTGCCGCGGCGCAGACGAAGGCGGCACCGCGGTGCTCATCGGGAACGTCGGCAAGCTGGTCGAGCAGGAGCTGGAGATTGGCGGCGTCATCCCCGTGGCGGCCGGCCCAGCGAGCCGAGAAGATGCCGGGTGCGCCACCGAGGACGTCGACGGCGAGCCCGGAGTCATCGGCGATTGCGACCAGCCCGGTGGCTTCCGCCACTGCCCGCGCTTTCAGCAGCGAGTTCTCGGCGAAGGTCACCCCGGTCTCGGCGACGTCGGGGGCGCCGACGGCGCCCGCGTCCACCACCTGGGTGTCAACGTCGAGGCCGGGAACCTGCCCGCGCAGGAGTTCCCGGAGTTCCCGGACCTTGCCCTGGTTGTGGGTGGCGAGCACCAGCACCGGCGCCAGGCCGTGCGGCGCTGCACCTTGCGGGGCGGCGTCTGCGGTCACGGAGCTTCGGCCAGGGTGTCGCGCTGGATGGCGGCGAGCTGCTCGGTCCCCAGCAGGGCCAGGTCCAGCAGCTTGTTGAGCTCATCACGGTCAAAGGGGGCGCCTTCGGCGGTGCCCTGGACTTCAACAAACTTTCCGGAGCCCGTAACCACCACGTTCATATCGGTTTCCGCGCGGACGTCCTCGACGTACGGCAGGTCCAGCATCGGAATGCCGTCGATTATACCGACCGAGACAGCGGCGATCGTATCCGTGAGCGGCTGGGCGTTGCGGGCGATCATTTTGTTCTCGCGGGCGAAACGGATGGCCTCCGCCAGCGCCACATAGGCGCCCGTAATCGCTGCGGTACGGGTGCCGCCGTCAGCCTGCAGGACGTCGCAGTCGAGCACGATGGTGATCTCGCCGAGGGCCTTGGTATCGATAATGGAGCGCAGGGACCGGCCGATCAAGCGGGAGATCTCGTGGGTCCGGCCACCCACCTTGCCCTTAACGGACTCACGGTCGGAGCGGGTGTTGGTGGCGCGCGGGAGCATGGCGTACTCGGCCGTGACCCAGCCGCGGCCTTCGCCCTTGAGCCAGCGCGGGACGCCCTCAGTGAGCGAGGCCGTGCACAGCACCCGGGTGTTGCCGAACTCGATCAAGGCCGATCCCTCGGCCTGCTTGGACCAGCCGCGGGTGATGCTGATCGGACGGAGCTGATCGGGAGTGCGGCCATCGGCGCGGATAACGGGGGCAGTAAGGGCTTCGGAAGTCATGCCCCTAGCTTATCGACCCTGACCGGGCCGGCCGGGCACACCGTGCGGGCCGGCCCGGCTCAGATGGTGTAGTGCACTCCCGCAACGGCCACGGCCACGTGCTGTCCGAAGACTCCCCTGGCTTCGGCCATGACGGTGGTCGGGGACGTCCAGACCGGGATGTGCGTGAGCAGCAGCCGGCGGGCACCCGCGGCCACGGCGGCTTCCCCTGCGCGCTTGCCGGTCAGGTGCACGTCCTTGATGCCGTCGTCGCGTCCTTCCTCGAAGGCCGCCTCGCACAGGAACAGGTCCGCGTTCCGGGCCGCGTCCTCCAGCCCGCCGCAGGCATCGGTGTCTCCCGAGTAACTCAACACCCGGGTGACGGGGTTGCCGTCCTTGTCCGGTTCGGTGACCTCGACGCGGAGCGCGTAGGCCTCCTCCACCGGATGGTTGACCGCATACGGCGTGACCGTGAACGGTCCCATGGTCACCGGCTTGCGCTCGGACCAGTTGCTGAAGTCGAATTCCTCATGCATGCCGGGCTCCAGTGCCAGGCCGTAGGCCGTGGCCATCCGGTCCGCGGTGGCGGCGGGCCCGCAGACCGGGATCCTGCCGCGCCCCCAGCCGCCGGGCTTCCACCGCACTGCGACGTGGAGCCCGCACAGGTCCATGCAGTGGTCCGGATGCAGGTGGGTAAGGAAGATCCCGTCGATGTCCTCCAGGTCCGTGTAGCGCTGGATGGCGCCGAGCGCACCGCTCCCGAGGTCCAGGACGATCTTCCAGTTCCGTTCGCCGTCGTTGGCGGTCAGCAGGTAGCACGACGCCGGCGAGCCGGGACCCGGAAAGGATCCGGTGCAGCCCACGATGGTCAGCTTCACAGCAGCGTTCCCCCGCCCGCGGACCCGCCCACGAAGTTGGAGATCCGCGGACGGTGGGTGCCGGCCTGCGCGGCGGCAAGCATCTCCGGCGTGATCCTGGCCAGGCTCCCCGTGGGGTACTGCGCTGCGACATGGTCCACGTGGCGGACGCTGAGAACTTCGGGGCCCAGGAAGCGGCGGGCCAGGTGCTCGAACTGTGCGGCGTCACCTGTGGCGATGAAGTTGTGTGAGGGAGCAGACGTGTCGGTCCGTTCCAGCCCCCGGGAGGCCAGAGCGCGGTATACGTCCTTGGCCGTTTCCTCGGCGCTGGAGACCAGCATGACGTCCTCCCCCAACACGAAGGAGATGACGCCGGTCAGCAGCGGATAGTGGGTGCAGCCCAGCACCACGGTGTCCACGCCGGCCGCCGTGAGCGGCGCGAGGTAGTCGCGGGCGACGGCCAGCAATTCGGGACCGGTGGTGATGCCGGCCTCCACGTAGGAGACGAAGGCGGGGCAGGCCACCGAGGTGATGTGCAGGTCCGGGGCGGCGGCGAAAGTGTCCTCGTACGCGCGGGAGCCGATGGTGGCCGAGGTGCCGAGAACACCGACGCGGCCGCTGCGGGTGGAGGCGACGGCACGGCGGACAGCCGGCTGGATCACTTCGATGACGGGGATGCCATAGCGGGCGGTGTAGCGCTCGCGGGCGTCCCGGAGCACAGCCGCGGATGCGGAATTGCACGCAATGGTCAGCAGCTTTACGCCGGAGTCCACCAGTTCATCCATCACGCCCAGGGCATTGGCCCGGACCTCGGCGATGGGAAGCGGACCGTAAGGGCCGTGGGCGGTGTCGCCGACGTAAAGGATGGATTCGTTGGGCAGCTGGTCGATGATGGCCCGGGCCACGGTGAGTCCGCCGACGCCGGAATCGAAGACACCGATGGGCCGCGATCCCATCAGGCTGCTGGCGGTATTGCTCGCTGGGGAGTCCGCAACAGCACGCGCTGCCGGATCAATGCTCGATGCTGAAGTCATGATTATTCGAGGATAGGGCTAAGCCAAGGGCGCAGCCATCACATTGTGTCAAGCAACTCGTGTCTGATGGGTCACACCCGGGGACCGGCCCCGGCCGCCGGGCCCCAGCGGCAGGCCGGGGCGGGACGCTGAGGATGCGCCGGCGTCATATCGGTCCGGTACGCGAAAGAATTCGAAGCAATCTCAATGATGTTGTCAACGGACTCCCGCGACCGATATGCTTGACGCCTATACCCCCTAGGGGTATGCTCGGGGTGTTGTCAGTGAACCGGTATGTCCCGGCCGTTGCCTGTCTCGGCCCTACAGCTGTTCAACCACATCACCTGTCGCCTCCCCTTATAAGAAGAATGGAAGATGAGATGTGCGGAACTGAAGCACGTGAACAACTGCCCCTGATTTCCTCCCCTGCTTCCGGCTGCGGCTGCTGCTTCAACGAAACAGACGGACCGGCCCCAACGACTTCCGGCGGCGCGGCATACGCTCTGGAGGGACTGACCTGCGGGCACTGCGTTAAAACAGTGGAGAAGGCTGTCGGCACCGTGAACGGGGTGACCGCAGCGTCGGTTGATCTCGTGCCGGGTGGCCGGTCCCGCCTGGTTGTCCAGGGCACAGCCTCGGCCTCGGCAGTCCACGACGCCGTCGCCTCTGCGGGATACACCTTGGCCGGCAGCTGATCCGGGCGCCGCCGCATACGGGTTTTCGGCCCATGGCCGGTACCGGTGTTAAGGACTCCTCCGCGCTGCCCCGGGGGCCACACGGGCCGCCAGCGGGTAGCCTTTAAAAGCAGACCGTGTGGAAAGGAGGAAATGGGATGACCGCAACAAGCCAACGCCGCGTCGCGGCTTTCCTCCACCCCGCGGGGCTCCTTGCCGTAGTCCTGGCCGTCATCGCCGGAATTCTCGGCATGCATGTCATGACTGGTAACCACTCCGTGCATGCACCGGCCGCCGCCACGGCGGGCCCGGCAACACAAACAGCCCAGCCGGGTCACTTCAACTCTTTCAGCGGCCATTCAGGGCTCTTAACGGCCCCCGAAGCCGGCGTCCACGCTCCTTCCGTCGCGGCGGCGCAGTGCCCGGACCCGGCGGGCTGCCCGGACATGCAGGCCATGGCCCCGGGGTGCATCCCGGCGGCGAATACCGTATCCCTGGCTGCCCCGCTGCCAGGGACCGCGGTCCTCACGGTCGATAATAAGACGGGCCCGTTCCTGGCACGCGCCGCCGGGTGGTCCTATCTTCCCGGGAGCCCTTCGCCCGGTCAGCTCTGCATCAGCAGGACGTAGAAAATGGCCGCCGGATTCATGCCCGGCCGCTTCACGCCTTTCGCCTGAGCGGCCCATCCCCCGCCATGCCGGGACACCAAACTCTCCGCCGGCGCCCCAGCGCCCCCTGTTACCTTGAAGGACCTGATTTTCCATGAAGAATACATTTCTTGCCGTTTCCGCCACTGCCCTCGCTTCCGTGCTCGCCCTCGCCGGCTGCGCCTCCGGAACCGGCACCTCCGGCAGCACCACACCGGCCACCAGCTCCGCCAGCAGCATGCCCGGCATGAACCAGGGCCCGGGAATGATGTCCAGCAGCGCCCCGACCGCCTCAGCTGAACACAACGCCGCCGACACCATGTTCGTCCAGGGCATGATCCCGCACCACACCCAGGCCGTGGAAATGAGCGACATGATGCTCGCCAAGAAAGACATCCCGGCTCCCATCACGGCCCTTGCGACAAAAATCAAGGCCGCCCAGGGACCGGAGATCACCACCATGACCGGCTGGCTCAAGGACTGGAACGAAGCACCCACGATGTCCCCCGGCCACGGCATGGGCGAAGGGATGATGGGCGATAATGACCTGAAGAAGCTCGAAACCGCCCAAGGCACCGAAGCGTCCAAACTCTTCCTGACCCAGATGATCGCCCACCACCAGGGCGCGATCATGATGGCCAAAACCGAAACCACGCAAGGCAAGAACCCCGATGCGCTCCGGCTCAGCAAAGACATCGCCACCTCCCAGGAATCGGAAATCCAGGAAATGCAGCAACTGCTGGCCACCCTCTAACCAGCCCCGCCCGCAGGCGCCGGCCCCCTCCAGGGGCCGGCGCCACCTTCCTGCCCCCTCCCCACTTTGGAGTCACCGTGGCCTTCGCCTTCATCCTCCGCCGCCCCGCCGCGACCATAACGTGTGCCGCTGCTGCCCTCGTTCTGGCCCTCTCAGCCTGCAGCCCGGCACCCACCGCACCTCCACAAACCGGCAACGACCTGCCCGACGCCCACATTCACGGGTTGAACGTCAACGGCGAAACCGGCCAGGTGCTTCTGGCCACGCACAAGGGCCTCTACGACATGTCCGCAAACCCGGCCGTCCGAGTCGGTCCCGAGAACGACCTCATGGGATTCGCGTCCGCCAAAGACCCCGGCGTGTTCTTCGCCTCCGGCCACCCGGGCCCCGGATCATCCCTCCCGAACCCGCTCGGGCTGATCAAAAGCAGCGACGGCGGCAGGACCTGGGAACAACTCTCCCGGCAGCGCGAATCGGACTTCCACGCCCTCACCACCACCAAATCCGGGATCGTCGCCTTCGACGGCGCACTGCAGACCAGCCCGGACGGAAAAACCTGGCAGACCGCCACAGCCGGGTTCCAGCCCGCCACCCTCGCCGGGAACCCCTACTCAGACACTGTCCTGGCCACCACGGCCGACGGCGTGCAACGCTCGACCGACGGCGGCCGCACCTGGGCACTGACCACATCCTCTCCCGTGATCCAATTCGCTGCTTTCGCCGACGCACAAGAGGCTTTCGGGGTTGAACCCGGCGGCGCCGTCCACTACTCCCCCGACGGCGGCGCCACCTGGACCCGCCAAGGCCAGGTCAGCGCGGACGTACAGGCAATCGCCGCAACGAAAGGCCCCGACGGCAAGACGGCCCTCTGGGCCGCGAGCCCCACCGCGCTCTGGGTCTCCACTGACGGCGGCGCCACCTTCCATCCAGCCAATGCCTCCTGAGCGGACCACCACTGCCACCCGACCCGCTCGTCGCCGACCAGGAAGCCCGCCGGGGTCGTCAGCCCGCGCCCGGCCAAGCCGTCCTGGATCTCACCTCCGGATAGGGAGAATGGAACCATGGAATTCAACCGTCTGCTGCAGATTCGGCGCATTTACGCGCAAGGTGCCGCGCTCGAGCTTCCCCGAGGCAGGGAGATCCTCGCGCGCTGGCCGGATGCCGACGTGGTGCTTGTCGACAATCACTGGAACATCCCTGAGGTGCACGGCGATGAAACCAACGTGCCGCGCTGGTCCCGCATCAAGACGGAAGCGTTGATTCTGGGGGTCAAGAAGGCGCTGACCGTCAAGCCCAACGGCAGGTCCGCGGACTTCATTGCGCCTTCCACCGCCAACGGATGCGCCATGGCGTGCGCCTACTGCTACGTGCCCCGGCACAAGGGGTACAGCAACCCAGTAACCGTGTTTGCGAACATCGACCAGATTGCCCGTGCGCTCGAACGGCACGCCACACGCCAGGGCATGAAGCTGGAGCCGAACCAGTGCGACCCCGAACTTTGGGTCTACGACATCGGCGAGAACAGCGACTGCTCCGTCGACGCGCTGATCAGCGACAACGTGGAAGATCTGGTCGTGCTCTTCCGCGACCTGCCCACCGCGAAGCTGTCCTTCGCCACCAAGTACGTGAACCGGGCGATGCTCGGCTGGGACCATGGCGGGCATACCAGGATCCGCTTTTCCCTGATGCCTGCGGATTTGGCGAAGTCCATTGACGTCCGGACCTCGCCCGTCGCTGAACGCATGGCTGCTATTAACGACTTCGTCGACGCCGGGTACGAGGTGCATGTGAACTTCTCCCCCGTCATCATCACGGACACCTGGCTCAACGACTGGGAGCAGTTGCTCCGTCAGCTTGATGCCACCCTGACGGCCGCCGCGAAAGCGCAGCTCGCGGCGGAAGTCATCTTCCTGACCCACAACGAGCGGCTCCACGAGGTCAATCTGGGGTGGCACCCACAGGCCGAAAACGTGCTGTGGCGTCCGGAGCTCCAGGAATCCAAGGTCTCCTCCAACGGTTTTACCAACGTCCGCTACCGTTCGGGCGCCAAGGCGGGCTACGTGCGCCAACTGACTGCGCTAATTGAGGACATCGCGCCATACTGTCGCATCCGCTACGCGTTCTGAGGCGCGCGGGTTGCCGGCGGCACCCCGCCTGGTCGTGAAGAAGAGACGTGCAACGCCACCAGTGCCGCGTCTGACATCCTCTGGTTTCTGACGATGAACTTCACGGCAGTATTCCCCAGGAGCAAGTCTTGCTCGGTGAGACCGTCGCCCGCTTCTTCGTTCCCGAGGCGTGCAGCGGAACCACTACGGGCGTTGGCTTGGCCAGCTTGTTGGCACGCGGTAGCGTTCTTCGGGTGAAGGAGGAAGCTGAAGAACTTGCAGGCGGAAACGCCTCAGGGAGTGTCCTTCGTGTTGGCGATACGGTGCGCAAACCGTGGCTGGAGAACTCTGCCGCCGTCCAGAAGTACTTGAGAGTCCTCCAAGTAGCCGGCCTCGACGTTCCCAAACCCCTCGGCAGAGATCACGCTGGGCGGCATGTCACCGAGTACGTCGAGGGTGTCTCCGCGCTTGACCAGTTGCCCCTCGGAAAGCATGACCTCCTGCGGGTCGGCCGCCTGATTCGTCAGATTCACGATGCCAGCGAAGGATTTGAACTCCCAGATACGACCGGATGGAACGTTTTGCTTCCTGCCGAGAATCCGAACCTGATGTGCCACAACGACCTCGCTCCCTGGAACTTCATTATGGGAGAACGGTGGGTGTTTATCGATTGGGACGCGGCGGGCCCGAGTACGCGCCTATGGGACCTCGCATATGCAGCGCAGTCCTTTGGAATGCTCTTTGAGGGCCAACCGGTTCCAGAGGCCGCTGCCAGGCTCCGCGCTGTTGTCGACGGTTATGGGCCCGACGAGATCCTACGGGAAGCGTTGCCCGAGGCCTTGGGAAAGAGGACGGCGGCCATGCACGGGCTGCTGAAGTCCTCTCATGAAACCGGAGTCCAGCCTTGGGCCGACATGTACGTCAACGGACACGGCGCGCACTGGCACACTGCGGCTGACTATGTCCTACGCAATCACGACGCCTGGAAACAGGCCCTGACCTAGATTGCGGCTGGCCTGCATGGACACAAGGATCGTCTACCGGGCGCAGTCGGCAAGCGACGCGCCAACGCATGGCGTGAACAAGAAACCGGGCAGTCCCGATCGTGATGTCCCACACTGGACTGTGAGAATGGGTGACTAGTCTGGGGGCGAAGATCAGGTGACGACGATTGGTGCTGACAAAAGGGGCCCTAGCAACTGGGCTGGCGTGGGTCGCTCATACTCACAGAGTTTTGCGCATTTGTGCGCTGGGGCGATTGTGCCGTTGCTGGACGCGACAGAAGCCTTGGTTGGCGGATTTGCGGGGCGTCCTCTGGCGGATGTTGGCTGCGGAACCGGGAACCTCACGGCCCTAGCCACCAGCCGCGGTGCAGAGGTGACCGGCATCGATCCTGACGTTGAGATGCTCGCCCTAGCGCGTGCAGCGGCACCTCAGGCAGAGCTGCTCCGGGGCGGGGTACCGAATTTGCCCTTCGCACCAGATACTTTTGACGCAGTTATGGCCAACTTCGTCGTCAATCACGTGGGCAATCCCCGCGCCGCCGTGGCTGATCTCAAGCGTGTCTGTCGACCGCGGGGAGTCGTCGCTGTGACGATATGGCCCTCTGAACTCTCTGCCATAAACAGGCTGTGGTCAGATGTGGTGGAAGCCAGCGGGGCAACCGTGCCCGGCCAGCAAAAACTCCCAGCCGATATGGACTTTGACCGCACGGAGCAGGGGTTGAATGAACTGCTCGCCGGGGCCGGCCTGGACGCGGTGGAGACGAAGACTCTTGCCTGGGATTTCACTGTCGATGCTGAGGACCTGTGGGCAGGCCCGGCAGGCGGCGTGGGTGGAATCGGCAAAATCGTAACCAGTCAGACGCCATCGATGCAGTCCGCAATGCGGCATGAATACTTGCGCCTAGTCTCGCCCATGCTGAGAAATGGAAAAGTGGTTTTACCTGCCGTTGCTCTGCTCGGGATTGGGCAAACCCGGCAGCCAGATCTTCCCGATGCCAGCTACTAGCCATCCTCGTCGTGTCCGGCGATATGAAGAAGTTCATGAGATCACTGGCCGCTGACATTCTCGACGCCGCCGGTCCCGGGCGCCGCATGGTGGCAATCGACGGCGTTGATGGCAGTGGCAAGACATCCTTCGCCGCCAAGCTGGTACTCGCGATCCAGGACCGCCCCGTAATAGTCATCCATGCCGACGACTATCTGAACCCCTCGCCCGTGAGGCACGCCAAGGGACGTGCTTCGCCAGAAGGGTTCTGGGAGGACACCTACAACTGCGCGGCCCTGCAGGACCAGTTACTCGCACCGCTCGGCCCAACGGGGGACGGCTGGTACTCGCCGGCATCCTATGACGCAGTGACCGACCGAATCGTGCACGTGGAGCCCGTTCACGCTCCATCAGATGCGCTGGTTGTTGTGGAAGGCATGTTCCTGCACCGTGATGAACTTGCCTCCTACTGGGACGCGTCCGTTTTCCTGGACGTTCCGTTCACCGAGACCGCAGCGCGAATGGCGGTCCGGAACGGCAGCAATCCCGACCCGGAGCACCCAACAATGCGCCGGTATGTCGGAGGACAGCGCCTCTACTTCGACGCTGCACGGCCCTGGGAACGTGCCACGCTCGTCGTGGACAACTCGGATTTCACGGCACCGAAAGTCATCCGCCCCGACATGGTTGCAACGACCGGTTGAGCCCGCCGATCCTTTACCGGGCGCTTGGCGCGCCAAGTCCTAGATGGCCGTCTGCTGGAGTGCAGCTGGGATATACGACAGCGTGTTGAACAGAGCCCAGGTTGATCTGATTCAACGAGACATGTCCAGCTCCCACGGCGAAAACGGCAAGAACCCCGGTAAAGGCTCCCTTGCTGAGATGGTAGTGGTTGAGGTGGCCGGGATGCCTCAGCTATTAAACCGGCGGCTGGCGGCTGGCCGGGACGCCCAACGGGTAGCCATCATGGGGTGGGGTTAGGGTGCGCCTGATTGTTCGGTGTCGGCCCAGTAACGCCGTTTGCCGTTGCGGGAGTCCTCGTAGACGCCGCCATTCTTTTCGATAGCCGCACGGGAGCCGAGGTTGTCCTCATCGCAGGTGACCAGAACCCGGGAGATACCAAGTTCTTTGGCCAACAGCAGGGCATCGGCCAGTGCCTTCGAGGCGTGACCGCGGCGCCGTGCCGACGGCCGCACACTGTAGCCGATGTGCCCACCCTCGTTGAGGAGGAAGTCGTTCAACTCGTGCCTGATGGCCAGGGAGCCCAGGAACGTGTCGCCGTCCATGATCCACAAGTACGTGCACGGAACGTACCCTGGGTTCCGGGGGCTCTCCGGCAACGCGTCGTCGACAAGGGTTTCGACGAAGCGGCGGAATGATCGAAGGTCCCGGAGCTCTTCCAGAGGCCGGTCTTCACCACCGCCGCCGTCCCTGTGGGCGCCGTCGAACTCTGCGGAGCCTTCCAGCCAAGAGGAGTGGTACCTTGCGTCCGGAGCGATAAGGCGGGCCATCACACGATCGTAACGCTGAAAGTCACCGAATGCGGCCAGCTGAAAGGCTGAAGTCCCGAGCGGAGCGTGGATGCGTACTCTCCGTCCTATTGGGCCGTTTCCGTGCAGATGGATTCGTTCTGGCCCGAGTCTGCCAGGGTGACGCCGGCGACCGATCAGTTCTCGCGAGGGAGCTCGTGCAAAACGACCCGGATGGTGTCGGGGCGGATTTCCATGACTTCCGCGTACGTGGCCGTCAGCGCAGTGAGCAGCTGACGCTTTTTTCGGTGGAGGACGGTGATGCGTTCAGAACCTGGATGAGCGACATCTTCTGATGCTCGCATTGTCGGCGAAGGATCAGGCTGGTGTCGAACCCGCAGGCTCCGCAAGTGCAGCGCGAAACAAGAGACGGAGAGCTGCCGAACCAGTAACAAACGGTGACCGGGAGAGGATCCTTGAGCGCGCATGGCTCTGACTGATCTTTTCCCTAAATCATCGTGGCGATGGCACCATCCCGGTGAGGCGGACTTTCCTGAGGCCATGTACGGACCAGCTAACCCGATGCGCCCAAATATGTTGTCAACCTTGACGCTGAGCCGCCGCCGCCACGACCAACCTCAGGGCCTCGACGTTTTCGGCCCCATAGAATCCCTGTATGACATCCAATCGAGGGCTCGCGCTCTTCAGGTTCTGGTTTGCCCTGCTTGGGCTTCTCGCCATACTTTTCCAGCTGACACACCTGCTCCAGAACGTTCCCGGGGCCTCCGCAGGGAACTTCTTCAGCTACTTCACCATCGAATCAAACATCATCGCGTTCATCACCCTGGCGATTGCTGGCGTGTACGCGTGGAAAGGCGAAAGCCCCCGCTGGCTTGAGCTCCTGCGCGGTGCTGCCACCATCTACATGACCATCACAGGGATCGTTTACAACCTTTTGCTAAGCAACATTGACGTCAACACTCCAATCCCCTGGATCAACGTCGTGCTGCACTACACCATCCCGACAATCATGGTGATCGACTGGCTTGTTGACCTTCCCAAAACCCGGGTTCCTGTCCACACATCGCTGGTTTGGCTCGCGTTCCCCCTGCTCTACCTGATCTACAGCCTGATCCGCGGTCCCATCGTTGACTGGTACCCCTACCCGTTCCTGGACCCCCGGGCCAGCGGTTACGGCACCGTCGCTGTCATGGCGCTGGCCATAGCGGCAGCAGCTTTCCTCTTCGCCCTCATAGCAGCGTTCTCCACGCGACTCCACATCGCCCCGACACCTGCGGCCACCGGCGAACCCCGTCGACCGGCCGCCAGCACCATCAACTAACAATCCGAGGGCTCCCTGAATTTGATCCTTGCCGACGCGATTAGCAAGGCACCCCAGCGGCTCGCATGGCAGCCCATACACCTCACCCGGCTCGACGACGTCTGCGCCAGCCTGGGCATCCGCCAATCCGTCGGACGCACCGGGGTGTGCCGGGACTGTCAGTCTGGTCTTGTCGAATCATCAGCCGTAGATTCGGCAGTCCTGGTCGTGGGGGCTTGACCCTCGTTGGGATAGACCCTTTGGTGTCTTTGCGTTGATCTGTCAGTCCCGCGGCCGGGCACGCAGTAAGCACTGCCGCCGGATCGGGCGTGACCTGTCAGGAGCCTGGAGCCAGCATTCGACAGCGTCCCCGTGACAGTGCTGTCCACCCGCCGGCGCCTGCACGTACCAAGACCCAGCTCGGCCCAGGAAGGCGGACTCGGGCCTTGGGCGGATAGATGTGGCCACTGGGCAGATTAGAAGCTCAGACCTACGCCTCCAGGGACTGCAGCATTGCCTGGACGAGGGATTCCTGCAGCCAGGTGGTGAAGTTGTACACCAGGGCCAGGTAACTCTCGACGTCCTCGGCCTGGGACCAGTCCTGCATGAGGTGAACGTGCCCGGCGTCCTCGTCGTCCCGGATGTCGAGGCGCTCGGCCAGCACCAGCCGGACATCGTTAAGCGCCATCGACCAGTGCCGCGCATCGGCGGCGGTCAGGACAAGCTCGTCCTTGTCCAGCCCCAGGGAAGCGGCTTTCAACGCGCCGATCTTGCTCTCCCGCAGGGACCGTTCGGTGTACCGGCGGAACTCCAGGGACGCTGCGTCGTCGGTCTTCGAGACGTTCGGCAGCAGCCGGCGCAGGGCCCGGTCCGACGGTTCGCGCGCCTCCGCGTCGAGTCCGACGAGCGCAGCCAAAGGGTCTTGATTGGCGCGTTCCTCCGGTTCCAGCATGGACACGACGTCGTCGAAGAGACTGCGCAACAGTTCCCGCTCGGGCGGCTCCAGGTAACCGGTGATGCCTTTGATGCCGAATTTAAATGCCTTAGCCACGTTTTCCTTTGCCCTTGCCTGATCCGGCGCCGCCGGAGCCGCCGGTGGCTTTTTCCACGGTGGCCCAAAGACCGTACCCGTGCATGGCGACCGCGTGCTGCTCCACCTGCTCCTTGCTGCCGTGCGCCACAATGGAGCGGCCCTTCTTATGGACTTCGATCATGAGCTTGTTGGCTTTCGCCTCCGAATAGCCGAAGTAGCTGCGGAACACGTAGCTCACGTAGCTCATCAGGTTCACCGGATCGTTCCAGATCACGAGGTTCCAAGGGATGTCCGGGGCGGTCAGGGCATCGGTGGATGTCACTGTTCCGGTCTGGGTGCTCTCCTGGGTGTCAGGGCCGAGCGCAACGCTGAGGGTCATCTGTCCATTCTATGGGGATGCGCACTAGAGTGAATTTGTGAGTTCATCAGCTGGGCGGGACCGTCCCCGCACGTCCCTGTACACCGACCATTACGAGCTGACCATGCTGCAGGCCGCGTTGCATTCCGGCGCCGCCCACCGCAAGTCAGTGTTTGAGGCCTTCGCCCGGCGACTGCCAGACGGGCGCCGGTACGGCATTGTGGGAGGCACAGGCCGGCTGCTGGAAGGCGTCGCGGACTTCCGCTTCGGCGACGAGGACATCGATTTCCTTCGCCGCACCAACGTGGTCAATGAGGAGACGCTGGAGTACCTGGCCGGTTTCTCCTTCTCCGGCGACATCTGGGGCTACGCGGAGGGCGAGGCGTACTTCCCCAATTCACCCATCCTGATCGTCGAATCAACGTTCGCCGAGGCCTGCATCCTGGAGACGTACGTTCTCTCGGTCCTCAACCATGACAGCGCCATCGCCTCGGCAGCATCACGCATGATCACCGCGGCCGGCAGCCGCCCCTGCGTGGAGATGGGCTCGCGCCGCACGCAGGAGGAATCCGCGGTCTCGGCCGCCCGGGCAGCCATCATCGCCGGTTTCGACAGCACCTCCAACCTGCAGGCCGGCCTGCGCTACGGGCTCAAAACCGTCGGCACCGCCGCGCATTCCTTCACCCTTTTGCACGACACCGAGCGCGAGGCTTTCCAGGCGCAGATCGCCTCAATGGGGGCCGGCACGGCACTGCTGGTGGACACGTATGACGTCGAGTCGGCGGTGCGCACCGCCGTCGACCTGGCCGGCGACAAGCTCGGCGCCGTGCGCCTGGACTCCGGCGATCTCGTGGCGCAGGCGCAATGGGTGCGCCAGCTCCTGGACGACCTCGGCAACGAACGGACCCGCATCATCGTCACCTCTGATCTGGACGAGTTCGCGATCGCCGCCCTGCAGTCCGCTCCTGTGGACTCCTACGGCGTCGGCACCTCGCTGGTGACCGGCTCCGGCGCTCCGACGGCCAGCATGGTTTACAAGCTGGTCAGCCGCACCGACGACGCCGGCAACTTCGTTCCGGTGGCCAAGGCCGCGAAGAACAAGACCAGCAAGGGAGGGCGCAAGTACGCCCTGCGCAAGCTCAACGAGCGCGGCACCGCTACTCAGGAGATCGTCGGCATCGGGCACCGCCCGGACGACGACGGCAACGACCGGCCCCTCCTGCAGCAGTTCATCAAGAACGGCGAACTGCTTCCCGGCTGGACCGGGCCCGAAGGCGTGGTCCGTGCACGTCAGCGCCACGCCGATTCCATGAGGGAACTCCCCTCCGTCGTCAACCGGCTGCAGCGCGGCGAAGCGGCCATCCCCACCATTTACGAGGAGAACTGATGTCCCGCGCCCTGATCATCGTTGACGTCCAGAACGACTTCTGCGAAGGAGGCGCCCTGGCCGTCACCGGCGGGGCGGAGCTGGCCGGCGCCATCAGCGAGTACGTCGACGCCCACCATGGAGAGTTTGACCATGTGGTGGCCACCCAGGACTGGCATATTGATCCGGGAGCGCATTTCTCGGACGACCCCGACTACGTCGACAGCTGGCCAAAGCACTGCGTCGCCGGAACACGCGGGGCCGAGCTTCACCGGGACCTCGACACGGAATACATCCAGGCCTACTTCCGCAAAGGCCAGTTCACCGCCGCCTACTCCGGTTTTGAGGGGCTGCTGGCACCGGACGACGCCGTCCCCACCGGGGAACGGAAGCCCGGAGCCATGCCGGCATCCGCGGGTTCTTCCGAGACCACCGGCGGCGCCGCGGACGGAGGCCTCGCAGCCGGCGACTTCGCCGGGGGCGAGGACGCCATCGGACTCGACGACTGGCTCCAGAGCCATGACGTCGAGGACGTCGTGGTGGTCGGGATCGCCACCGACCACTGCGTGAAGGCAACAGCGCTGGACGGGGTCCAGGCGGGATACTCCGTCACCGTGGTGCGGGACCTCACCGTGGGGATTGCCGACGACCTTGACGATGCCGTTGCCGAGATGGAACTCGGCGGGGTCGATGTCATTTGAGCCGGAAAACGCCGCCCTCGAAGTAGACTCGAAATCCTTGCCAATCGTCTGACCCGCAAAACCCCGGAGTACATCATGAAGAAGACCCTTACTGTCCTGATCGCTGCCGGGGCTCTGCTCGGCGCCGCCGGCTGCTCTGCCCCGCTGGACACCACCCAGGAATCCTGCGCACGGGTCCAGACGGTCGGCGCGGGGCCGGCGTCGAACTCCGACAAGGCGGGCATGATCCGCCTCGCCAACCGCATCCGGCCGATTGAGGCCTCAGCGTCCGAGGAGATGAGGGCTCCGCTGCAGTCGATCCTCGAGTATCTGGACGAAGCCGCGAAGGAGAACCCGGACTCCGCGAAGCTTGAGCAGCTCCAGGGTTCCTACACCGCCGCCGGGCAGACCCTCAGCGGGCTCTGCAGCACCGGACAGTAACCTCCCGGCACCGCCAGCAGTCAAAGAGAGGGCCGGGAATTCCCGGCCCTCTCTTTATTGCCTAACGTTCACGCGGGAGACTGTTACTTCCGTCCGATGAACCAGTCCTGGAGCTTCCGCAACCTGGTCTGCAGCTGATCCTCATTGGCCTGCGCCACGGCAGGGCCGCCGCAGACCGTCCTGAGCTTGGTATGGATGACGCCGTGCGGGGTCCCGGTGCGGGCGGACCATGCGGCGACGTTCTTTGCCAGTTCCGTGCGCAGGTCCATCAGCATGCGGTGGTCCGGCACGGCCGGGACCGCGTCGGCGGCACGCACGGCATCAGCCTGCGGGCCACGCGAGTTCTTGCGGTTGAGCTGCTCGTGCTGGCGTTGGCGCAGCAGTGTGCCCACCTGTTCGGCGTCGAGCAGGCCGGGAATTCCAAGGAAGTCCAGCTCATCCTCCGAGCCCACCTCGCCGCCGGTACCGAACTCGCCGCCGTCGAACAGCACGCGGTCGAAGGAGGCCTGCGAGTCCAGGGCCTCGAATTTGCCCTTGGTCAGGGAATCGGAGGCCTTCTCCTCGCGGTTCGCCTCGTCCATCAGCGAGTCTTCCGGGTTGAAGAGGCCGTCACCGTCTTCTTTCTCCGGGCGGTCCAGTGCGTGATCACGCTCGGCTTCCATGGAGTTCGCGAGCGCCATGAGCTGCGGCACGGACGGCAGGAACACCGATGCCGTTTCGCCGCGTTTCCGGGCGCGGACGAAACGCCCGACAGCCTGTGCGAAGAACAACGGTGTGGCCGTCGAGGTCGCGTACACGCCGACAGAGAGCCGCGGAACGTCGACACCTTCGGAGACCATCCGCACGGCCACCATCCAGCGTTTCTCGCTCGCGGTGAACTCCTCAATCTTGCTGGAGGCCTTGGCGTCATCCGAGAGAATGACCGTGGGCGACTCGCCGGTGATCCGCTTCAGCTGCCCGGCGTAGGCGCGGGCGTCCTCGTGGTCGGTGGCGATGACCAGGCCGCCGGCGTCGGGAACGGTCCGGCGCACCTCGCTGAGGCGCTTGTCCGCCCCGGCGAGCACCGCAGGGATCCATTCCCCGGCGGGGTTCAAGGCGGTCCGCCAGGCCTGGGAGGTGATGTCCTTGGTGACGGCTGATTCCCCGAGGGAGGCCGCCATCTCCTCGCCGCCGCTGGTGCGCCAGCGCATCTGCCCGGAGTAGGCCATGAACATGACGGGCCGGACCACATGGTCCCGGAGCGCCTTGCCGTAACCGTACGTGTAGTCCGCCTTGGACCGCCGGATACCGTCGCGGTCTTCTGCGTACTCAACAAACGGAATCGGCGAGGTGTCGGAACGGAACGGCGTACCTGTCAGCGAGAGGCGGCGGGCTGCGGGCTCGAAGGCTTCGCGGAGGCCGTCGCCCCAGGACAACGCCTCGCCGCCGTGGTGGATTTCGTCCAGGATCACCAGCGTGCGTGCCGCCTCGGTTTTGGCCCGGTGCAGCATGGGCTTGCTCGCCACCTGCGCGTAAGTGACCGCGACGCCGATGAACCCGCGGCCGTGCTGGCCGTCGGCGTTCTTGAAGTTCGGGTCAATGGCGATGCCCACCCTGGCTGCGGCGTCGGCCCACTGCCGCTTCAGGTGGTCCGTGGGTGCCACGATGGTGACGCGGTTGACGATGTTGGCCTCGATCAACATGGACGCCACCCGCAGCGCGAAGGTCGTCTTGCCGGCCCCGGGGGTGGCGACGGCGAGGAAATCCTTGGGGTGGGAGCTGAAGTAGCTGTCGAGGGCCTCCTGCTGCCAGGCCCGAAGCTTCTGCGCGGTGCCCCAGGCTGCCCGCTCGGGATACGCGGGAGGCAGTACGGGACCGCCAAAGAGCGTCTCTGTCAATTGGGACCCCCCAGTGTGCGCACTGCAGCCGCTGCCGGAGAAACCCAATTAAACACAAAACACCAATCTTCGTCGGATGAACCGTCAGCAATCACCGGCGCCATCATGGGCCGGGCATCATGCGCCTGAACGGCAGGACTGCCTGCCGGCGGCGTGCTTGGGGAGCGGCGCGCCGTGTCCCAGGAGTGGGCTACTTGTCGCCGGAACCTTTGCCGCCGCTGCCGTCCGGGCGGAGGCCGTCATAGACCTCTTTACATTCGGGGCAGACGGGGAATTTCTTCGGGTCGCGGCCCGGTGTCCAGACCTTGCCGCACAGGGCGATGACGGGTTCGCCGGACAGGGCGGATTCCATGATCTTTTCCTTGCGCACATAGTGCGAGAAGCGTTCCCGGTCGCCGGGCTCAACTTCCTGGCGCAGTTCCTCGCGCTCGATCGTGGCCGTCGACGTCCCGGCTCCGGAGAGCTCGCGCATCGGGTCGTTTTCGAGGGGTTCGGTCATGGCGTTCATGAGTTCCATCTTAGCCGCTGGAGGGGGCGGTGTGGCGACGGCGTGGCGGCCGGACGGCGGCTGCAGCCTGCCTGGCCGGCCGGAACGGACGTTACAGGTCCTGCCATGACGGCTTGTTCTCATAGCTGTGGCGGTAGTAGTCGGCGAGCCGCAAGGACGACGCCGCCGCCTCATCCGCCAGGACCGTGGCATGCGGATGGAGTTGCAGCACAGACGCGGGGCAGATCGCGGCAACGGGTCCCTCCACCAGGTCGCGGACCGCCTGGGCTTTCTGCGCTCCGGTGGCGAGAAGGATCACATGCCGGGCTTCGAGGATGGTTCCGAGGCCCTGGGTGAGAACATGGTGGGGAACGTGGGACAGGCTGCCGAAAAACCGCGCATTGTCCCGGCGTGTCTGCTCCAGCAGGGTCTTGATCCGGGTCCGCGAGGCCAGGGAAGAACCGGGCTCGTTGAACGCGATGTGCCCGTCAGTGCCAACGCCCAGCAATTGCAGGTCGACTCCCCCGGCCTTGTGGAGGGTTTCCTCGTAGTCCCGGCAGGCGGCGGGGATGTCGGCTGCCGAGCCGTCGGGGCCGGTAACGTTCGACGGTTCGATGTTTACCCGCTCGGTGAATTCCCGCCTGATGACCTCCCGGCAGGACTCGGGATGGCCCGGCGGCAAACCCACATACTCATCGAGGACGAAAGCACGCACCCCGCTGAAGTCCAGCCTGTCCCGTTTGTACCGCAGCGCCAGTTCGTCGTAGACCGGCAGCGGCGAGGAACCGGTGGCCAGACCCAGGACGGCGCCGGGTTTTCGTATCAGCAGGGCCTGCACCGCGTCCGCCGCGAGGGCGGCAATTGGCCTGCTGCCGGCGAGAATGACGACTTCCATGGCGTGCCCTTACGGTTACTTGCGGCGCCTGCGGCTGCCCTTGCGGGTCCCGTGGCAGTGGGGTTAACGGTTGTTGCCTCCGACGTGCCCTTGGCGGGGGCTTAGTGGCAGGGTATCGCAGTCCCGGCTGCGGCGCGCCGTCAACGGTTGACGGCCAGCTGGGCCAGCAGTTCCGGCCCCCGCGCGTCGAGCCATTTTCCACCCAGCCGGATCCCGATGACGAACAACGCCAGCCCCAGGGCCGGGCCCAGGACCAGGTTGATCCAGCCGTAGGTGGCACTGCCGGTGGCGAATTGCGCCACCAACAGCACCGATTCGGGGAGCGTGAGCAGCAGGAGCACTCCCATGCCGCCAAACTGCACCGCCATGGTCTGCGCGACGTTGGCGGGCGGCTTCTTGAAGGGGCTGTCCCCGGGAAGCGGCACCGCCACGGTGTACCGCGCCGAGACCACGGAGGACAGTCCAACACCGCTGAACAGGACCCCGAGGGAGAGTCCGAGCACTCCGGGCAGGAGCGCCCAGTCCGCGCCGACGAGGTAGGGCAGGACGTTGAGCGCCAGCACCACCGGCAGGGCGATGAGCAGGCATGCCACGGCACGGCCGAGCCGGTCGTTGACCCCCCTCACTCCCGTCGAAAGGTGCAGTGCGAAGGCGGTGCTGTCGTAGGAGACGTCGGCTGAGATCGACCAGGCAAGCAGGAACGCTGTCAGCGGGCCGACGAGAAGGAGCATGCCGTAGGACCCGGTCTGGCTGGTCTGGAACAGCATCAGCACCGGCAGCAGCGGCACGATCACCAGGGAGCCCGCGTACCGGGGGTCCCGAAGCCAGTAGCTCAGGGACCGGGCCGCGACTGCGCCCGTTGGCGTCGCCGGGAACAACCCAAAAAAGCCCAGTCCGCCGGCCCGTTTCCTGGCCGTTCCGGCGTACGGCGGCGTGACAAGGGCCCGTTGGAGCAGTAGCTTCCAGCTCAGCACCAGCCCGGCGAGGGTGGCGGCGGCGATCAGGAGCTTTACCGCGGCCGCGCCGTAATTTCCCGTGGCGAGGTCACCGCCGAGCGCCCAGGCGGCCCCGGCCGGAGTCCAGGACAACGTCTCGGCAAGTCCGGGGAGGAAGTCCCCCGAGTTCGCGATGCCCTCGGAGATGCCTGCCAGGATGGGGCCCAGCAAAACCAGCGGAATCAGGAAGACAATTGCGCTGGCATCTTTGAACCGGCGGGAACCCGCCAGTCCGGCGGTGGCAGTGGTGACCACCTTGGACACCACGATGCAGGACAGCACCCCAAGGACCGCTCCGAGAAGTGCACCTCCCGCGCCGGGAAGATTCCGGGACCAGGTCCCCACAGTGCCCAACGCGACCAGCAGTGTGGCTGTGCCTGGAATTCCGATGAGCCCGCCAAGCGCCAGCCCGGTGAGCAGCGCCGGCATGGGTACGGCGAAGGTGGTGAACCGCGCAGGGTCCAGGGTCGAATCAGCGGCGGAGGCCGCGACCGGGACGACGGCCCACCCCAACAGTGCCGCAGCTCCGCCGAGGACCACCACGGTCTGCGCCAGGCCGGCGTCCGCCCCGCGGAGGACCAGCAGCCCCCAGATCCCGAGGGCTACCAGGCCCAGCGCATAGAGTGCACCGATGACAAGGCCGAACAGTTGCCAGGGGCTGCGCCGGACGCCATTGCGCAGCAGTGTCAGCTTGAGCTTCAGAAGGTGCGCAACCATTCCAGCCCCCCTGAATGGTTGCGCCCGCCGACCAGCTGGACGAAGCGGTCCTCGAGGGATTCGCCCGCGCGGACAGCGTCCACAGTCCCGGCCGCAAGGACGCGCCCGGCGGCGACCACAGCGACGTGGTCGCACATCCGCTGGACCAGGTCCATGACGTGGCTGGAAACGATGACGGTGCCCCCGGACGCCACGTACCGGTCCAGAATGTCGCGGATGTTGGCAGCGGAGACCGGATCCACAGACTCGAACGGCTCATCGAGGACCAGCAGCCGGGGCGCGTGGATCAATGCGGAGGCGAGGGCTATCTTCTTGGTCATGCCGGCGGAGTAGTCCACCACAAGAGTTCCGGCGTCGGGGCTGAGGTCCAGGGCGGCCAGCAACTCCTTGACCCGCTCGGCAACAACGTCCCGGCCCATTCCGCGCAACAGCCCGGCGTAGCTCACCAGTTGCTCGCCGGTCAGCCGGTCAAAGAGCCGGACACCGTCGGGCAGGATTCCCATCAGCTTTTTCGCCTCCAGCGGGTGCTGCCAGACGTCAACTCCGTGCACCAGCGCCGTGCCGAAATCGGGCCGCAGCAGTCCGGTGGCCATCGACAGTGTGGTGGTCTTGCCGGCCCCGTTCGGCCCGACGATCCCGTAGAAGGAACCGGCGGGCACGTCCAGGTTGATGCCGTCAACGGCGATCTTGGTGCCGAAGCGCTTGGCCAGCCCGCGAAGTGACAGTGCCGGCACCGGAGGGCCCGGCTGCTGGCCAGGGGTGTGCGGATGCGGTTGCTGAAAAGTCATGTCGATAGACTAACCGCCGCAGCCCCCTCAGCGGATCGTCCGGAAGGCGTATCCTCGTCCGTACCGTCCAAAACGCCAGACGCTCCGGAACGTCAAAATGAGTGCCGGGGAACTGCCCGTTCGTACTGCGGGGGCCAGGGAAGCTCGTGGCCGAGTTCGAACGCTGCCCGCAGCCACCAATGCGGATCGCGCAGGGCTGCCCGGGCGATGAAGACGCCGTCGGCCTGGCCGGTCGCGACGGCGTGTTCGGCCTGGCCGGCGGAGGTCAGAAGCCCCACGGTCCCGGTCCGGACCCCTGTTTCCCGCCGGATCCGGGCCGCGAAGCCGGTCTGGTAGCCGGGTCCTACCGGAATCTGCTGGTACTCCACGGCGCCGCCGCTGGAGACGTCCACGAGGTCGACGCCGTGTTCAGCGGCCGTCCTGGCCAGCCGAACCGACGCTTCCACGTCGATGCCGCCCTCGGCCCAATCGGACGCGGAGATCCGCAACAGCAAGGGCATGGAGTCGGGAATAACGTTGCGCACGGCATCGATCACAGCGAGGGTGAGCCGGTTCCGGCCGGCCTCGTCACCGCCCCACCGGTCCGTGCGGTCGTTGACGAGCGGGCTTTGGAACTGATGCAGGAGGTAGCCGTGGGCGCCATGGAGTTCGATCGTGTCGAAACCGGCCGAAACGGCCCGAACCGCGGCCGCGGCGAAGTCGGCAATCACTCCTTCGATCTCCTGTTCGGTCATGGCCGAGGGAGCCTCGTAGCCGTCGAAGGCTCCGGTTCCGGGTCCGACGGTGGGCCAGCCGCCGTCGTCGGCCGGGACGGTGCCCTTCTGTCCGGAGAACGGCCAGTAGGAGGATGCTTTCCGGCCGCCGTGCGCCAGTTGGGTGCCGATTTTCGCGTCCGCGGCACCGTGGCGGTGCACGAACGCGGTGATCCGTTCCCACGCTTCCGCTTGGCTGTCGTTGTACAGCCCGGCGTCCCGGGGACTGATCCGCCCGGCGGCGTTCACCGCTGCAGCTTCGGTGAGGATCAGGGCTGCTCCGCCGGTCGCGAAGGAACCCAGATGCATCAGATGCCAGTCAGTGGGAACGCCTTCGCCGGTGCCCGGATCGCAGCTGTACTGGCACATGGGAGACACCCAGCCGCGGTGCTGCAGGTGCAGGGAACGCAGTTCCAGCGGCGCGAAAAGGGCCGAGCCCACTAGAACAGCACCCGTGCGAGATTCTGCCGTGCTTTTGCAACGCGGTCATCACCGGTGCCGACGACGTCGAACAGTTCCAGCAGCCGTACCCGTGCCGTTTCCCGTTCCGGACCGAAATTCCTGCCGATGAACGCGACGATCCGCCCCAGGCCGTCCTCGACGTGGCCGCCGGCGACGTCCACGTCGGCCACGGCGAGCTGGGCTTCAAGGTTGTCCGGCTCGGTTGCGGCCTTCTGGCGCAAAGCGTCGGTGTCCGTTGCCGAGAGCGGCTGGAGCCGGCCCATCAGCTCCACCTGGGCAAGACCGGCCTTGGCGTCGGCGTCGGCCGGCATCTCCAAAAGGGCCTGGCGGTAGGCCTCCGCGGCTGCGGCGTAGTCACCCACCTCTATCGCGTCGAACGCTTTCTGGTGCAGGGGCGGGAGCGGCGGAGCCTCAGGCTCGGTGTCGCCTGGTCCGCCCGCACCGATCCGTCCGGTGACGCCGTTGGCGGAGGCAACCTTGAGCAGTTCATCGAGCAGGGTGCGGACCTGCGGCTCCTCGGCACCACCTTGGAAGAGCGGAACCGGCTGGCCCTTGACAAGGGCAACGGCGGTGGGCACGGCCTGGACCTGGAACGCCTGGGCGAGTTGGGGGAACGCCTCGACGTCCGCAGCGCCGAGAACCAGTTGCCCCGCGTAGCTGTCCACGATCCGTTCGAGGACATCCACCAGGTCGGCGGATCCCGGGGAATAGGCGGCCCACAGTGCAACAACCACCGGCACCTGGGCCGACAGCTCCACGAGTTCCTGAAAGTTCGCCTCGGTGATGTCCACCCGGAGCGGCCGGCCGGATTGCTCCGTCCCGCCGTCTCCACCGGCGGGCGCACCCGGCACCACGGGCGCACCCGGCACCACGGGCGCACCCGTTCCGGAAGGCGGTGCAGGACGCTGTTTCAGGGCGGAGAGGTCGACGGCGCCCCGCAGGTTCAGCGGGTTGGCAGCAGCTGGCGGGACGGGACGGGAAGCTGGCGAAGTCATGGTTCCACTCTAGCCACAACGCCCCGGGCCAATGCCACTCGACCCGGGGCCATTTGGTCCGGCCCCGGGTCAGAGGCCACAACAGGAAGGACCCGGCCTGGCCGGCCGGGTCCTTTCGGGTCGTGCAGTTTAGGTGGATTCGTGCAGTTCGTCGTTACTTGAAGTTGGCTCCCACAAGCCCCCGGGTGGCGGCCACGAGTTTCATCGGGTCCTGGGACCCGGCCGGCGGGATGTAGACGGCTACGGACTCGGCAAAGTTCAGGACCATGCCGGTACTTGTCTCCTTGCCGCCGGCGAGGGCCGCGGCGTCGTCACCGATCGTCAGCTTGTCACCGGCGGCCTTGGGGGTGCCGTCGAACCCAAAGTCGAGGCGGCCCAGGGCCAAGGCCCCGCCGTCGGCGGTCCGGAACACCACGAGGCTGTCCGGCCCGATCGTGTGGGCGAAGGAGAACGTGCCGTTGACCCCTGAGTTCACCACGTCCGTCTGGTAGGCCAGAGTGTCCGCAATGTACGGGGAGGACGCACCCTCGGCGAGCTTGTCCTTGAACGCGGAATCGGCTGATTTCAGCCGGTCGCCCAGCCCGGCGAGCGCTTCCTCGCCGCTGTACAACAGGCCGGTTTTATCCGAGGGTGCCAGCGTCCCGGTGCCGCCGCGGGTGATCTCCGGGAAAGTGGTGCCCGGCTGCAGCGGCGTGGCGAGGACCAGTTTGTAGTTCTCCCGCGGGGCGGTCTGGGTCAGGGTGAGCAGCTGGGGAACGACGTTGCCCTCGCCCTGCGTGACCGCCAAAACCGTGCGCGGCCAGGAGCGGTTGTCGGGGATAACGGTGGTGAGAAGCTTGGTGGCGCGGACCGGCATCCGGGCCTCGTAGGAGCCCACCTGGGAGCGGATCCTATAGTTCTGCGTGCGGACGTTGATCTCGGTCCCCGCCACGCGGGACGCCAGCTTGCCGGCGTCCTTGGCGGCGTCGCCGGCATCCACGGCACTCGCGACCTGCTCAAGGATGCGGCGGACCTGCGCATCGACCAGGACCGGGGAAGCGGGGCCCTGCCCGGCGGCTGCGGAAGAAGTGCTCGGCGACGGCGTCGGCGTTTGGCTGGCCTGCGCGGCAACACCGCTGCCGGCGAGTGCGGTGGCCGTCAGTACTGCGGCGACTGCACCGGTGCGCCGGCGGCGCTTGGCTGCGGAGACCGGTGCGGCGGCGAGCTGTTCGATGGTGTTCTTCGGCTCATCCGCTGCGGCGCCGGCCACGGGAGCCGTTCGTGCAGCCGCGGCGGTTTTCCCGCCCCTCCCGGCGCGTTTGCCGCCCTTGGGCTTGAACGCAAGGAGCGCCGCACCGACCAGGATCAGGAGGCCGCCAAGAACCATCAAAGGAATGGCCCACGGAGTGGACGTGTCGTTCGGGAAGGTCATGCTGATGGAACTGGGGGCGGGTTTGGTCCCATCTGCTGCCAGCAGCAAGGACCAGTCACCGTCCGCCGGCGGGGTCCAGTTGTACTTCAGCTCGCCATTGGCGTCTTCGGTCGTCACCCACAGATCCGAGCCGGCCGGCGAGGGCGCCGTGGCGTCGCCGTCGGTACGCGTCACCTGCAACGCCTTGCTGTCCTCGGAAACACCCGAGACAGTGTTGTGCGCAGTGTTCCCCACCCACGCTTGAACATCGTCCGGCCGGCCGGCCGCGAGCATAAAACTCCCCTCGCCCTTGACGTTGATGGTCACCGTGCCGTCGTGGAGAGTGCGGAGTTTCCCGTCAAACACGGTCAGCGGCGCATCGGTGCCGGCGGGTGCGCTGGCGGTGACGGTTTCCGGCGGAGCCCAAAAGGTCTTCTGGCCAATGCCGGCCAGCAGTGTCAGGAGGCCCAGCAGCAGTACTGCAACTGCAGTCTTGAAACGCAAAATATTACCTATCATCAGCGGACACTTAGCTTCAATGGTAACCAGTTTGTTACCACAGAGTCAGATCGGTCCGGTTGTCAATCCCTTCGGTGGCACCTTTCCCGGCTGTCCGGGCGCGCAGCAACAAGCCTGCTGATAGTGTTTGCGAAGATCATCACACGGGGGCCGCTACCGCGTCCCCCGCCGGTTTTAACAGCAAAAAGGGCATTTAGCGCAGTGACTGGACACACGGATTCGTCCCCCTCAGGACCGGAAGAAGCACCGGAATCCGGCAGCACGGTGGGAAGTCCGGACGAGCAGGTCTCGCCGCGGCGGGCGGCCCTGGCCGGGATGCTGAACACCATGGCCCAGCGGTTGCGCCAGCCCCTGCCGGGAGCCCAGCCCCGGCTTCGCTTCGAATTCCCGCCGGAGCATGAGGAGGACGAGACGGCACCGGAGACCGACGCGGACACCCGCTTCGGCCGCCCCGGCCCGCGGATGTCCTCCCAGCACCCCTTTTACGTCGGTTTCATGGGCACCGTGGGTGTGGGCGTCGCACTGCTTGTTTACTGGATTGGTTCCAACACCACGCAGTTGCTGCTCTGGATCGTCGCTGCGCTTTTCATCGCCCTGGGCCTGGATCCCGTGGTGCGCTGGCTTGAAACGAAAAGGGTGCCGAGGGCCGCCGGCATCGTGCTCGCTGTAGCCACGCTGGGCCTGGCCATCGCCGGTTTCTTTGCCACCTTGATCCCCACGATCGTCCAGCAGGTCACCCAGATCGTCCAGGAAGCGCCGCACTGGATCACGGACTTCGTCAACTCCAATTTCTTCCGCAGCATCGATAACCAGTACGGGGTGCGCGAGCGCGTGACCCAGGAACTGGCAAAGTTCGTCAATAACCCGGAGACCATGGGCGGAATCTTCGGCGGAGTGGTGGGCTTCGGGTCCACGGTGGCGAACGGCCTGTTCGGTGCACTCATTGTGCTGGTGCTGAGCCTGTACTTCCTCGCCGCGCTGCCGGCCATGAAGAAGTGGGGCTACCGCCTCGCACCACGGTCCCGCCGGGGCAGGGTCGAGGCCTTGTCGGAGGAAATCACCGGGTCGGTAGGCAACTACGTGATCGGCCAGGCTGTCGTGGCCCTGGTCAACGCCATCTTCGCGTTCATCGTGATGTCGATCGTTGGTGTCCCGTTCGCCGTGCTGCTCGCCTTCGTCGTGGCCCTGCTGGCCTTCATTCCGCTGGTCGGCGGCATGATTGCCGGGGTCATCGTGACGCTGATCGCCCTCACTGCAGGATGGCAGACCGCCGCGGTGTACGCCATTTGCTACTTTGCCTACCTGCAGTTCGAGGCCTACTTCATCTCTCCGCGCATCATGCAGAAGGCCGTCGCCGTGCCCGGCGCCGTTGCCGTTATCTCGGTGATTGCCGGCGGCAGCCTGCTCGGTGTCCTGGGCGCACTGATCGCCATTCCCACCGCCGCGGCGATCATGCTCCTGATCAAGGAGATCTTCATCGTCCGCCAGGACCGGCACTAGGAATCCGTCAGGTTCTCCGCGACTTCTCCGCGACGGAAAGGGCCGGCCCGCTGCGTGGATCCATGCAGCGGGCCGCCCTTTTCTTTGCTCTCTCCGGACGTGCCGGCTTAGCCGTGCGCTGTGGCGACCGGACCGTCCCATTGCAGGGGCAGCGCGGACGGTGCTTCGCCGGGGAGCGCCGGCAGGACCTCATCGACGATCTCGTTGAGGACGCGGCCGGCATACTTCTCCCCCACCCACAGGTGTTTGGCACCGTCCACGCCCACCACCCGGGCCTGCTGCACCACGCCGAAGCGCTGCGCGGCCTCGGCCGGCTGGAGGTAGTCGTCAAGCTCAGGAACCAGGACCTTGAGCGGTTTGCCGGACGCCGCCCACTCCAACAGGTGCACGTCGGCGGCCCGGTGCAACGGCGGTGACAGCAGGATGGCGCCCTGCACCTCCGAGGCCACCGGCTCGGACGCTCCATACATGAGGGCCAGCTCGGTGCCAAAGGACCAGCCTACGAGCCAGCGGTTCGGCAGCTCGCGGTCCACGGCGAACTTTACGGCCGCCTCGACGTCGAGGCGTTCCCCGATACCCTCCTCGAATGCTCCCTCGGACGTTCCCCGTGGCGAGCCGGTGCCGCGGGTGTTGAACCGGAGCACGGCGATTCCGGCCAGGGCAGGCAGCCGGTAGGAGGCCTTCCGGTAGATGTGGGAGTCCATGAACCCCCCGTGGGTCGGCAACGGGTGGAGGGTGATCAGGGTTGCCTTGATGTCACCGGATTCCGGGAGGGCCAGCTCACCGACGAGCCGGTGCCCGTCGCCCGTGCGGAGCTCCACGTTCTCGCGGCGGGCCGGCAGCACGGTGGAGGCACGGATCGCGGTGGGGGCGGCTGGCTGGCTGAAGACGTACGACGCCGGGTCAAAACTCATGCATCCAGCTTAGCGACAGCGGCCGCCCACTTCTCAGCGGTAGCGGTAGCTGCGCGACGCCCAGCAGTTGGTATGCCAGTGCCGGCGCTCAGCAAGCCCGGCTGCCGCCCCAAACAAGTGGTCTTCCGACCAGACCACAAGGTGCGCTACTCCAGGCAGCACCGCCGTCGAGCAGCCGGGACAGATGTACGTCTTCTCCGCGCGCCCAGCGGTGATGGGCCGGACCGTCCACTCCCCGTCCGGCGCACTCTCCCGGCGCGCGAACCCGGTGCGCGCGCGCTCCAGGTCAAGCTCAGGCACCGGGCCGCCTTTGGCTCCGGGCTTGGCTGCTTTGCCGGAACCGGCCCGGCCCGGGGCAGCGCGGCGGGGTCGGTTGGAACGGGGCATGGTTCCATTCTGCCCCAGTCGGGGCGTCCCCTGCCCCGGTAGACGGTAGTGTTGTGCGGGTGCGTTTAGTCATTGCCCGTTGCTCCGTTGATTATGTCGGCCGGCTCAAAGCCCATCTCCCACTGGCCACCCGGCTCCTGCTGGTCAAGGCCGACGGCTCCGTGCTGGTCCACTCCGACGGCGGATCCTATAAGCCGCTGAACTGGATGAGCCCTCCGGCGTCCCTGCGGGTCTCCACTCCGGACGAGGTGGAGGTGGAAATCGGCGTGATCGAGCAGTGGACCGTTCAGTCCGCCAAAACCGATGACCGGCTGATCATTAATATCCATGAACAGCTTCACGACACCTCCCATGAGCTCGGCCAGGACCCTGGACTGATTAAGGACGGTGTGGAAGCTGACCTGCAGCGCCTGCTGGCCGACCAGATAGAGCTCCTGGGCGCCGGTTTCTCCCTGATCCGCCGCGAGTATTTCACGGCGATCGGTCCGGTGGACATCCTCGCGAGGGATTCCACTGGCGGGACGGTGGCCATCGAGCTCAAACGGCGCGGCGACATCGACGGCGTCGAGCAGCTCACGCGCTACCTTGAACTGCTCAACCGCGATCCGCTTCTCGCACCGGTCCGCGGCATTTTCGCCGCCCAGCAGATCAAACCCCAGGCGAAGGTCCTCGCGAACGATCGCGGGATCGACTGCGTCACCCTCGATTACGATGCCATGCGCGGTGTCGACGACGTCGAATCCCGGCTCTTTTAACCGCCGACACCATTCGTCGATTCTTTGTACAAAATTTGGAGAATTGTGCTCACTGACCGTTGACCTGGCGCAACGGGCATGAAATTCTTATACGAGTCTTTGTGTAGGTGTTCTTCATGCTCGCAAGACGTGTTGCGAGCGGAAAGCGCCTGCCGCCTAAAGTCCGGCTTCCCCGGTCCTACAGCCACGGTTCTTCTCGCGGAGTGACCAAGCCCGGCACGCAGTGTGCCGTTCTTATTCAACATCCATAATCAGGAGAAATACATGGCACAGGGAACCGTCAAGTGGTTTAACGCTGAAAAGGGCTTCGGCTTCATCACCCCGGATGACTCCGACGGCGATGTCTTCGTTCACTACTCCGAGATCCAGACCGGTGGCTTCAAGACCCTCGACGAGAACGCCCGCGTTCAGTTCGAAATCGGCCAGGGCGCCAAGGGTCCGCAGGCCACCGGCGTAACGCTGGTCTAGTACCCCGCAGCAGGACTGCCAACGGCAGTTCCGCGCGGAAATGGTCCCCGGCTCGTACAGCCGGGGACCATTTCTTTAGCGCACGAGGCTTCTCAGCAGGCGCGCACTTTGCCGCACCGAGAGGCCCGGCAGGTACGCCTGGCTCAGTGCCCGTCCCATGGCGGGCAGCTGCAAGGGATCCTGGTAATAGAGGTAGAGCGTCCGGTATTCCGGTTGGAAACGGGATTTGAAGGAAGCCAGGGAACGGAACCCGTACACCGGCTCCAGCGCCTTTCCGACGACGTCGAGGATCCTGGCGAGCGACTCGGAACCGGAGTCCTCGCCGGCCACGTCCGCCACGGCCGCCGCATCCTTCGCCAGCGGCGATCCGGACAAGGAAATGACCTCCACCGAGCTGCGCAGCTCCAGCACCGCCGAAGCGATCAAAAACTCCATCACGCCGGGAAATGCGTCTCCGCGCCTGCGCATGAAGTCCAGCGTCCAGCTCACCAACCGGCCGTCCGCGTGGACCGGCAGCCAGCTGGTCACCCCGTGGACCTGCCCCTCGGCGTCCACGGCGAGGCAGCACAGCACCTCCTCATCCTCCAGCTCGTCGATGCCGCCGAGCGTGAAACCCATCTCCGGGACGGACTTTTGCGCGGCCCAATCCTCCGAGACTTCACTCAGCTGGGCCCGCACGGCCGGCGCGAAATCAGCGTAGCGGCCCCACACCGCGTGCACTCCGGTCTTCGCGGCCCGGTTCAGGGCCGTCCGGACGTTCTGCCAGTCCTTGCCTTTGAATTCAAGGGAGCGCACGGCCAGCCGGGTCTCCTGAGCCACCGCGACCCGACGGAAGCCCCGGCTCTTCAACAACGGCCACAGTGCATCCGTGCAGGAATAGAAACACGGGATGAGGGCATGATCGGTGCAATACCTGATGAAACCACTGGCGGCCTCCGCATGGCAGGCGGCCGGGCCGAAGGGACCCGCCAGAGTCAACGCGACGTTGCCGTGCTGCTGATAGGCCACTCCCCCGCGGCCCTCCGGGGCGAACCAGTATTTGTTCGGCTCCCACAGCGCCATCCAGGACAGCGAGTCGCCGCCCTGGCGGATCAGGCTGCGGGCCACATCGCGATCGCCCGCGCCGGCGTCGGTGCGGTGCAGCCGGTGCTGCAGGACGATCCATACAGCAACCAGGGCCACCGCCCAGAAGATGATGCCGGAGGTGGCGAACAGGAAGGCCTCGGCCGGATGCCGGCCCTCAAAGATGCGGCTGTAGGTTCCCGGGATGGGAAGCGGCAGGTACTGGCGGGAAAGTTCGGCGGCCAGGCCCAGCAGGCCGCCGTCGCGGTCCATGCCTCCGGCGGCCAGCCAGACGCCGGTGTAGGCGCCGGCCAGCACCAGCCAGGTACCGCCGACCACCACGGCGAGGGCCCGGCGGGCGCGGGGACCCGTTTCCACGCGGAACTGCCGCCGGTTGGCTGCCAGGAGAACCACGAGCACCAGCGGAACAATGACCAAGGGGAGCACGTGGACAAAACTTGAGCCCATGACACCGGAACGGGGCCGGCCGGAGTACTGCGGAATCCTCGCGAAGAGGGACAGGTACACGGCGGCCAGGGCGGTGACGGCGAGCTGGACTATGATCGCGATCCGTAGGGCCAGCCGCCGGCCATGGCGCATGCCGTCCGCACAGATGAGCAGCAGCACCACCGGAACGACGGCCAGCGCGAGGCCCAGCGGCCCTGCGAAACCGGCCCGGCCTGCTTCCAGGCAGGTGACGTCGATGGCCCCGCCGCAGTACTGTTCCAACTGGTTTAGCGTGGGCAAGGGATTCAGGACGACGTCGCGCAGCAAGGCCAGCGGCCCGGTGGGGCTCCGGACGGTGGCAGTGACGATGGGACCGCTGGCGAAGATCGCCACCGTGAGCGCGAGCAGGTTCCTTGTTTCGCGTCCCGTGGAGCGGTGGCGGTGCAGGGTGCCCTTGTCGCCCTGGATCCACCAGCCGGCGGCCAGTCCTGCCAGTGCCCCGGTGAAGCCCACGACGGTCTCCGCGTGCCCGACGTACAGCACCAGCATGAGTGAAATGGACAGCACCGTGGTGCGCAGCCGCCGCTGCCACAACGTGGGCAGCAGGCCGCTGGACGCCAGGGAAACGGCCAGCACCGCGGCGTACGGACCCATGAGCCGGGCATTGACCATGCGGCCGAGCCAGCCGTCGTCGGCATAGTGGGCAAGTTGTGTCACCAACAGGAAAAGGGTCACCGCCGCGAACTGCGCAGCGAAATAGAAAACGGCTGTCCGCAGGCTGCCCAGCTGCCGCTCAGCGAGGCCCAGAAGGAGCAGAATCATCAGCGCAGCCGCAGCATACGCGGGCGGGTTGGTGGCGAAGAACAGGGAGGTGAACAGGGACCACCAGTGCCCGGCTTTGAGTCCCTGGGCGCTGACGGAGGCGACGCCGAGCAGGGATTCCGGCGGCCCGTTGAGGAAACTGCCGGTGACCGCCCCGGTCAGCAGAAAACCAGCCAGGACCGCCAAGGTGAACGGTATGGCCCGCAGATGGCCCAGGGACCGTCGCAGAGTCTCCCCCGCGAGTTCTAGCAGGGAGCCGACACCGGAGATCTGCCGGTGGCCCGTTCCGGTCCGGCTCACTGGGTGATCCCCCACCGGGACGCGAGGAACTCAAGCCCTGACGGCAGCCCTTTGGAGCCGGTCTCCCAGGAATGCCCGGCGCCGGCAATCCTGCGGGTAGCCACGGTGAAGCCGGCATCGCGGGCGGCCGCGGACAGGACATCCATGTAGCCGACAAACTCCGGGTCCCGCTCGCCGGCGCCAAAGTAGATGGCGTCCCCGTCAAAGCGGCGGTCCATCATGAGCCGCAGCGGCGTCTGGCGCTCGAAGGCTTCAACATCGCCACCGAAAGCGGCAGCGATGGTCTTGTCCCGCTCCTTGGCGAGGGCGGGTTCGCGTTCACTGGAGAAAGCCAGGGCGGAGCTGTAGACGTCCGGGTGCCGGGTGACCATTTGCACGGCGCAGGTAGCTCCGAAGGAGAATCCCCCGGCCGCCCACAGCCTGGGATCAGGATCAACCTCCAGGGTCCGGTTAATCCAGGCCGGCACATCCACGGCGAGGAACGTGTCGGCCTGCGCGATTCTGCTGTCCATGCAGAGGGTGTTGCCTGCGGACGAACCGTTGGGGTCCACCACCACCACCACCGGAGCCACGCCGTGGTGTTCTGCCGCGAACCGGTCCAGGCGGCTGCGGAGCGCCCCCCCGGTAAGCCAGTCCGCCGGCGCCCCGGGCTGCCCGGCGAAGAGAACCAGCACGGGCAACGCCGGCCGGGAAGCGGAGAGGTACGCCGGCGGCAGGTAAATGTACGCCTCCCGGCTTTGAAAGCCGGAGCTGGTGCCCGGAATGGCGGCACGGCGCAGCACGCCGCCGTCGGGCAGGTCAGCGGGCGGGACCCACTGGGACAGACTGCTTCCCGGTGCGCCTCCGGAGGCACGGCGCAGCGCATCCTCCAGCGGGGGGATGCGCGCCACGGCTGTGCCTGTGAGGTCACTCACCGTGTGGTTGAGGCCAAAGTAGGCGTTGATCTGGACGGCGGAAAGCAGCACGACGCCGAACAGGGCGGCGGTCGATACCGCCGTCGTGCCGACCGAGCGCCACAACCCGGACCGGCCGTCCGTGCGCCCGGCGCCCCGCCAGGTCCGCCACAGGTGCAGGATCCACAGCAGCAACGCCGTGACCCCGGGCAGGGACCAGGCGAGGACCTCGGGCGGAAGCTCGCCGGGGAAGACCGAGAAGAGATAGATCAGCGTCCAATGCGCACCGGCCAGCAGGCCAGCGGCACACAGGAGGCAGACCGCAACAGGCAGCACGAGGGCCAGCCAGCGGGGGCCTGCGGGAGTGCGGGTGCGGAACCGTCCGCCCTGCCGGAGGAAGTAGAAAAAGCCGGCGGCACCGGCAGCCCAGGCGACCAGCAGCACCGGCCCGTCGACAATCCGCAGGTCCTCAAGAAAGTCCACCGGGCTAGCGCCAGGTGCCGACGCCGATGACCGGGCCGGCTTCAAGCCAGGAGCACAATCCCGTGTAGGCATCGAACCGCATGGCGAGCCGGATGTCACCGCCCTCGTACCGGAGCTCCACGATCACGGCATTCGGCTGGACCTGAACGAGCTCGGACTCAGTGGGTTTGCGTCGGGCGATCAGCTCCAGCGAACTGCGGCGGAACGTGTGCTTGGGCCGCGTGCTCAGCGAGGCGAGACGGAACCACTCGAGGTCGTTGTCCTGATAACGACAAACCCCCATCTGCCAGCTGTTTCCAACCGTGCAAATGGAGGCGTCCACCGTGCCCAGGGCACGCCGCAACGTGAAGCGGCGCACCCCGGAGAGGCACAGTGCTAAGACCAGCAACGCAAAGACCGTCGCCAGAATGATGAACGGCAAACCCATATCGTTCATCAAGGTCGTGCTAGCGGATCCCCGCAGTAGCCGCGTCGCCCATTTGGGCGTTGTCAGCAACAATGACGACCCGGTTGTTGTCGACGGAGAAGAACCCGCCGTCCACAACTACTGCAATACGGTCACCGGAGACCGGCTGGATGGCCAGTTCACCTTCGGCCAGAATCGCCAGCAGGGGCGAGTGGCCGGGCAGGATTCCGATTTCACCATCGCTGGTGCGGGCCTTGACCATGGTGGCTGCCCCGGACCACACGAAGTGGTCCGCTGCGACAATTTCAACCTCAAGCTCAGCCATATTACTTGGTCTGTTCCTGGATCTTGGCCCACTGGCGCTCAACGTCATCGAGGCCGCCGACGTTGAAGAACGCCTGCTCCGCGATGTGGTCCAGCTCGCCGTCGCAGATCGCGGTGAAGCCTTCAACGGTGTCCTTGATGGTCACGGTGGAGCCCTCGACGCCGGTGAACTGCTTGGCGGTGTAGGTGTTCTGCGAGAGGAACTGCTGGATGCGGCGTGCGCGCGAGACGACGATCTTGTCTTCTTCAGAGAGCTCGTCAACGCCGAGGATGGCGATGATGTCCTGAAGTTCCTTGTTCTTCTGCAGGATCTGCTTGACGCGGACGGCCGTGTTGTAGTGGTCGTTACCGATGTACTGCGGATCCAGGATGCGGGACGTCGACGTCAGCGGGTCAACGGCCGGGTACAGACCACGGGAAGCGATTTCACGGGAAAGTTCCGTGGTCGCGTCGAGGTGTGCGAAAGTCGTGGCCGGTGCCGGGTCGGTGTAGTCATCTGCGGGAACGTAGATGGCCTGCATCGAGGTGATCGAGTGGCCCTTGGTGGAGGTGATGCGCTCCTGGAGGAGGCCCATCTCATCTGCCAGGTTGGGCTGGTAGCCCACGGCCGAGGGCATGCGGCCGAGGAGGGTGGAAACCTCGGAGCCTGCCTGGGTGAAGCGGAAGATGTTGTCGATGAAGAGCAGCACGTCCTGGTTCTGCACATCGCGGAAGTACTCCGCCATGGTCAGGGCGGACAGGGCGACGCGAAGACGCGTTCCCGGCGGCTCATCCATCTGGCCGAAGACAAGGGCGGTGTCCTTGAGGACGCCGGCTTCTTCCATTTCAACCCAGAGGTCGTTGCCTTCACGGGTACGCTCGCCCACGCCGGCGAACACCGAGGTGCCGCCGAAGTTACGGGCAACACGGGTGATCATTTCCTGGATCAGCACGGTCTTGCCGACACCGGCACCGCCGAAGAGACCGATCTTGCCACCCTTGATGTACGGGGTGAGAAGGTCGATGACCTTGATGCCGGTTTCCATCATCTCGGTGGAACCTTCAAGCGTCGCGAAGGCAGGCGCCTTGCGGTGGATGGGCCAGCGCTCGGTAATTTCGAGCTCCGACTCAGTCACGTCAAGCGGCTGTCCGAGGACGTTGAAGATGTGTCCCTTGACGACGTCGCCGACAGGCACGGAGATCGGGGCGCCCGAGTCCACCACTGCGGTGCCGCGGACAAGTCCGTCGGTCGCCTGCAGGGAGATGGCGCGAATGACGTTGTCGCCGAGGTGCAGGGCAACCTCGAACGTGATCGTCTTGGTCTCACCGTTGAGGGTTACCTCGGTGGTGAGTGCGTTGTAAATCGAGGGGATTGCGTCAGCCGGGAATTCGACGTCGACAACCGGGCCAATAACACGTGCAATACGGCCGGTAGCACCGGTCGTCGCTGCTACGTGTTCGGTAGCTGTGGCAGTCATCTCTCTCACTTCACTCAGTAGATGGCGTTGGGGTTAAGTTTACTTTGGTGCAGGTACAGCTGGATCCGGGTTCGTGGGGCTAGGACGCGTTCAACGCGTCGGCACCGGCCACGATCTCGGAAAGCTCCTGCGTAATTTCAGCCTGGCGGGCGGTGTTGCGCAGACGCGTGAACTTCTTGATGAGCTCCGTGGCATTGTCACCGGCGGACTTCATTGCCCGCTGGCGGGCAGCGAGTTCGGAAGCTGCTGCCTGCAGCATCGCGGCGAAGATGCGTGATTCGATGTAGCGCGGCAGCAGAGCGTCAAGGACCCGCTCCGTTTCCGGCTCGAACTCATAGAGCGGCAGGAGGTCCGACTCGGACGCCGCCGTCTCTTCGACAACCTCAAGCGGGAGAAGACGGACAACCGTCGGCTCCTGCGTGACCATGGACTTGAAGCGGGTGTAGACGACGTGGATTTCGTCGACGCCTCCCTCTGCGTAGTCGGTCGCAAAGTCAGCCAGCAATGCCTCGCCGATTTCCTGTGCCGTGGCAAATTCCGGCGCATCAGTGCCGCCGGTCCAGACACGCCCGTACGGACGGTTCCGGAAGTCGAAGTACGCCTGCGCCTTGCGGCCGACCAGGTACATCTTGACTTCCTTGCCCTCCTCGACGAGCAGCTCGTTCAGGCCTTCCGCCTGCTTGAGCACGCTGGCCGAGTACGACCCTGCAAGGCCACGGTCCGAGGTGATTACCAGGACGGCGGCCCGGCGGATCTGCTCCGGCTCGGTGGTCAGCGGGTGGTCGATTTCGCTCTGGCTTGCGACAGCAGAAACGGCACGCGTGATGGCGTTTGCGTAAGGCAGTGAAGCTGCTACGCGTGCTCGGGCCTTGCCGATGCGCGAGGTAGCGATCAGTTCCATCGCCTTGAAGATCTTGCGCATCGACGTCGTCGAGCTGATCTTCTGGCGGTAGACCCGGATCTGGGCTCCCATACTTATCCTTTCCTAAGATCCCGGTGGCCGGGACTGCCGGAACCCGGTGGGGTTCCGGCAGTCCCTGCCAGCGGAACTAGCGCTTCTGCTTGACGATTTTTTCCTGGTCGACCTGTGCCTCGTTGATGGCGGCATGTTCTTCGTGCCCCGCACCTACCAGGTGGTTGTCTCCCTCGCCGAAGAAGCCTTTTTTGAAGTCCACGATCGCGGTCTTCAATGCTTCTGCAGTGTCATCGCTCATGACGTTGGTCTGGGCCAGCGTCGTCAGGATGGAGGACTTGTGCTTGAGGTGGTCCAGGAACTCGGTCTCGAACCGGTTGATGTCCTCAACCGGAACATCGTCGAGGTGACCATTGGTGCCGGCCCAGATGGAAACGACCTGGTTCTCAACCGGGAACGGCGAGTACTGGCCCTGCTTGAGCAGTTCCATCAGGCGCGCACCACGGGTCAGCTGCTGGCGCGATGCGGCGTCGAGGTCCGACGCGAACATTGCGAAAGCCTGCATGTCCCGGTACTGGGCCAGTTCCAGCTTCAAGGTACCGGAGACCTTCTTCATGGACTTGACCTGGGCGGCGCCACCAACGCGGGAAACAGACACACCCACGTCGACAGCCGGACGCTGGTTGGCGTTGAAGAGGTCCGACTGCAGGAAGATCTGGCCATCAGTAATGGAGATCACGTTGGTCGGGATGTAGGCCGAGACGTCGTTTGCCTTGGTCTCGATGAGCGGCAGGCCGGTCATCGAACCGGCACCGAGCTCGTCAGAGAGCTTGGCACAACGCTCCAGCAGGCGGGAGTGCAGGTAGAAGACGTCGCCCGGGTAGGCTTCGCGTCCCGGCGGGCGGCGGAGCAGCAGCGATACTGCACGGTAGGCCTCGGCCTGCTTGGAAAGGTCATCAAACACGATGAGGACGTGCTTGCCGCCGTACATCCAGTGCTGGCCGATCGCCGAACCGGCGTACGGTGCGAGGTACTTGAAGCCGGCGGGGTCGGACGCGGGGGAAGCCACGATCGTGGTGTATTCCAGGGCGCCGTTGTCCTCAAGGGTCTGACGGACGGCCGCGATTGTTGATGCCTTCTGGCCGATGGCTACATAGATGCAGCGCACCTGCTTGTTGACATCCCCGGAAGCCCAGTTGGCCTTCTGGTTGATGATCGTGTCGATGGCAATTGCCGACTTGCCGGTCTGGCGGTCACCGATGATCAGCTGGCGCTGGCCGCGGCCGATCGGGATCATGGCGTCGATCGCCTTGAGGCCCGTCTGCATCGGTTCGTGGACCGACTTGCGCTGGGTCACGCCGGGCGCCTGGAGTTCCAGCGCACGGGTGGTTTCTGCCTTGATCTCGCCGAGGTCGTCGATGGGCTCGCCCAGCGGGTCAACCACGCGGCCGAGGAAGGCGTCGCCTACCGGCACGGACAAAACCTGTCCGGTGCGGTGGACTTCCTGGCCTTCTTCGATTCCCGTGAAGTCACCGAGGACGATGACGCCGATTTCGCGGACGTCGAGGTTCTGGGCCAGGCCCAGCGTGCCGTCTTCGAAGCGAAGCAGCTCGTTCGCCATGACCGAGGGAAGGCCCTCAACACGGGCGATGCCGTCACCTGCGGTTGTTACACGGCCGACCTCTACGCGCTCGGCGTTTCCGGGTTCGTAGGACGCCGCGAACTCGTTCAACGCATTACGGACGTCGTCGGCGTTGATGGTCAATTCGGCCATCTGCAGTCCCTGCTCTCCTGTTTTCGTGATCATCGTTGCTCACGATGACCGGGGTTTCGTTTAGTTGTGCTGGCCGGCTGGTTAAGCAAGCTGGCGGTGAAGCTGGCCCAGGCGGGCGAGGACCGAAGCGTCTACCACTTCGTCGCCAACCTGGATCCGGATCCCACCGATTAGTGCCGGGTCAACGTTCATGTTGATCTTGAGCTCGCGTCCGTAGAGGGCATTAAGGCCCGTCTGCAGACGGCTGGTCTGGGTCTCCGTCAACGGACGGGTGACATGGACCGTTGCAATCCAGCGCTGCTGGCGCTTGGCTGCAAGCTCCGCGAAACGACGAACCAGCTTGGTGACCTTCAGGCCGCGGGGCTGCGAAACTGCTTGTCCGACAAGGACCTTCGCTTCCTCGCTTGCACCGGGTACCAGCTTTTCGGCGAGGGCTACTTTCGCAGCCGGGCTTGCCTGCGGTTCGGCCACGGCACGCTGAACCTCGTGGTTGGCATCGACGGCCTGGTTGAAGGAGAACAAATCGTTCTCCAGCGTTTCCAGCCCGGTGCTGCCTGAGGCAGAGACGGCAGACTTGTTCTCAGCAACGGCAATTACCACCGAAGCGGCAAGAGTCTCGAGTGCATCGCCGATATCCCGGGCGGATGCCCAGCGCGAGCCGGCCAATCCGCTCGCGATTTCCACAGCGTCCGCGGAGACTTTCCCGCCGAAGAGCTGCTTGATAAGCGCCGACTTTTCGTCACCGCTGCGGGACGGGTCAGTCAACGCCCGGCGCAAACCGGCCGAACTGTCCACCGTTCCCAGGATTCCGAAGAGTTCCTTAGCCAACGGCAGCGAGGCGGAAGGAAGCTTGGCTTCCAATGCCACCAACGCCGCAGTGAGCGATTCGCTCGATACACCTGCCATTACTTCGCTGCACCTGCGTTCTGGTTCTCCAGATCTGCCAGGAAGCGGTCAACCACACGGGCCGAGCGCGCATCGTCCTCGAGGGACTCGCCTACGATGCGGCCTGCCAGGGTGGTGGCAAGCGTGCCGACCTCCGAGCGAAGCGACACAACGGCCGCCTGGCGCTCGGACTGGATGGCTGCGTGAGCCTGTGCCGTGATGCGGGCAGACTCTGCAGCTGCCTTCTCCTTCAGGTCCGCAAGGATCTGAGCGCCTTCGGCACGTGCTTCCTCGCGGATGCGGTTGGCCTCGGCACGGGCATCAGTGAGTTGCTGCCTGTACTCTTCGAGTGCAGCGGAAGCCTCTGCCTGGGCCTTTTCAGCCTTGGCGATGCCGCCTTCAATGGCCTCGGCACGCTCTGCAAAGGTCTTCTCGAACATCGGGACAACGTACTTGACCACGATGAACATGAGGACAGCAAAGCCTACGAGGACGACAAACATTTCCCAGATGTTGGGAACGAGGGGGTTGGTCTCACCCTCGGTGGCGGCTGAGATGATCAGCTGCTTCATATTTCACCCGTCCTTTTCTACTCGGTTCTGGATGTTCGCTCGGGTTCTGAAGGTTTACTTGAGAACGAACGCGAAGACCAGGCCGAGGATGGCGAGGGCTTCAGTCAGTGCAAGGCCAAGGAATGCGATCGGCTGGAGAACGCGCTGGGCTTCCGGCTGACGTGCGACGCCGTTGATGTAAGCAGCGAACACGAGACCCACACCGATACCACCGCCGATGGCCGAGAGGCCGTATCCGATGAGGTTGAGGGAGCCGTTGATGGAGCCTTCCATTTTTCTTCCTTTCAAGATGCCACCCGTGTGGCAGGTTGTTTGGGTTGCTTCATCCCCCGGAGGGGAAGTTTGTGGGTGCCTTAGTGGCTGTCGGCGTGCAGTGCGCCTTCGATGTAAATCGCGGTCAGCAACGTGAACACGTATGCCTGCAGTGCCATAATCAGCGCCTCCAGCATGTACATCGCGATCGAGCCGGCCAGGACCAACACAGAGGCGCCCTTGAGCAGGACGTTCTCCTGCATGATCAGGAACTCGATGCCGGAACCGGCAATCATCACGATCAGGTGACCGGCCAGCATGGTGGCGAACAGTCGGAGGCTGTGTGTGACGGGCCGGACCAGGAAGTTGGAGATGATCTCGATCGGAATGACGATCGGAAGGATGTAGATCGGAACGCCGCTGGGCACGGTGGCCAGCTTGAAGTACTTCAGGCCGTTCTTCTTGACACCGATCGCGATCCACGTGATGTAGACGATCGCTGCGAGCACGTAGGCGCCGCCGACGTGGGAGAAGCTCGGGAGCTGGATCACCGGGATCGCGCCGTAGATGTTGTTCACCAGAATGAAGAAGAAAAGGCTGAACAGCAGCGGGACGTACTTCATGAAGTCTTTGCCGCCGATGATGTCCTTGGCGATGCCGTTGCGGACGAAGCCGTAGGCGGCCTCGCCGGCGAACTGCAGTTTGCCCGGGACGAGCTGGCCCTTACGGGCAGCTAGCAGAAAGAATGTGGCGATAATGACGACCGAAAAGATTACCAGCAGCATCTGCTTGGAGAATCCATCGGCCGCACCCCAGGGCAGAATAGCCGGCAGGTGCAGTTGTTCAATTCCTGGAGGAGTAAACTCCCCTGAATCTTGGGCCGGGAGCGCAAGCGCGATCAACGCGTTTCCTCTCTGCAGTGTCCATCATTGGGCGTTGGGCGGGGAGCGGCATCATTGCTGACAGCTATTCCCCCTGTGAAATTATTTGGCATTACTGTTCCGCGTCCTTGGACGGGCCACCTGCAGCGCCGTCTTCACCAGCCGGGTTTCGGAGGCTGGTGAGGCCGTGCATATGAGAAAGATAGAACCCTCCCGCAGCTCCAAGCAGACCGCCTGCGAGCACAATCCAGCGGGTTCCCCACAGATTATCCAGACCCCAGCCTATCAAACTCCAGACAAGGATTCCGCCAACGATGTAGCTGAAGACGGCGATTCCGGCGTTGTATCCGCCGTCGCGTCCATTGTCCGAAACGCCGGGTGCTCCGGCAGATTTATTCGAGGTGGCACGCTTGTTCATGTGTCGGTCTTTGCGGCTAATCATGGGTGCCGCCCTCCGGCGTCTCGGGGTCGTTGTAGATCTGCAGCCGGGCGGTGCTGAAACCGTAGATTTCGGCGGTTTGCCAGAGGACCACGGTTACGACGGCGCCGGCCAGGAACCAGCTCCGGTCCAGCCAGTCGGGGGTCCCGATGGCGAACAGGACCACGGCGAAACCGACCACCTTGATGAAGTAGGTGGCGACGAACAGGCCCACGGCACCGGAGGGGTTGTTACGTCCCGCGTAGTGGCCGATCGCAAGGCTGATGGCGAAGAATGCGACCACCAGTCCCCCGCCGAAAATCCAGGAAAGTGCAGCCGCGGAACCGGTCAGGAGGGTGGCTGCGAGGGCCCCCAACAGCAATCCGCCGCCGCTGACGGCCGAGCAGATCCCCAGTAAGCGCAGCCACAGTGACCGGGTGGGACCGGAGACAACGACGGGCCCGTTACCGGACAGGGGTCCGGGATCGGCGTTGGAGGTCATGGGATCCCAATCGTCGCGGGGCGGGTGCTGGTCAGAAGTCGCGGCGTCAACCCGCCCCTGAATTCTACACGAGATAGAACACGACGGGTGCCCGGTCGGGGCGGTCGGCGGCGCCGCGGCTCTTAGGAAACGGGCACCCTGGTGACCTTCCGCCGGCGTCGGAAACGTCTGATCAGGTCCGGAGAGGCGAGATAGAGTGCCAGCACGGCGAGGCTCCCGGCCACACACAGCACCACCTCGGGCAGTGAGGCTGTCGCGGCGATGAAGCCGAGGACGATCACTGCTGCGGTGCACCCTGCCACGGTGCCGGCGGACTGAAGGTGCGAGAAGCCGACGTCGGTCAGCCGCTGGTAGACGTGCTCACGGTGGGATGCGTACCACCGTTCGCCAGCGTTGATCCGGCGGAGAAGGGTGTAGCCGGTGTCGGCAACGTAGACCAGGATGGGCGAGAGCACGTATTCCACGTAGACGCCGCTCAGGAATCCTGCCACGGCGAGGGCAGCGACCGAGGCGCCGAGCAGGTAGCTGCCCACATCGCCCAGAAAAACGGAGCCCCGGGACAGATTCCACGGCAGGAAACCCAGGAAGGCCGCGGCCAGGATGGCGCCGCCCGCGGTAAGCCACGGCTGGTCAGCCAGGGCTCCGGCGACTGCGTAGGCGGAGCCGGCGAGGATGCCATGAAGACTGGAAATGCCGTTGATGCCGTCCATGAAGTTGGCAATGTTGATGTATGCCGCAACGGCCAGCGCGGCCAGCGGCAGCCACCAGAACGACTGCCCGGTGAGGGCCACGAGGGCTGCGGAGCCGGCGACGCCGATCCCCAGCTGCGCGGCGGCACGCCCGCGAATGGAGAGGCCCCGCAGGTCTTCTATCCATCCGACGGCCGCGCTGGCCGCGATGATGGCCAGGACCACGCCGAAAACGGACCGGTCCACTGACACCGCTCCGAAAAGGACCGCAGCACCGTATCCGATCGCGGTGGCGACGGCCACGGCCACTCCCATGCCCCGGATGGTGGTCCGGGCGTGGGAGGACCTGGCCGACGGAACGTCGACGACGCCCATCCTGACCAGCCACGGCTTGACGGCGAAAGGAAGCAGGACGCTCGCGAGCAGGGTCACGCCGGCTGTGACGACGAGTGGCATCATGACGCGGCCCGGATGCTCTCGCCCGGTTCATCCGCTTCGTCATCGGGGATGGAGGCGATGTCGATGCCCTGTTCCGCCTCGCAGCGGGCCAGCCAGACGGCGAGGTCAAGCGCGGCGGGATCCTGTTCGTGCGCCCGCGTGTGGGAAATCTTCGGGTGCAGGGGCCGCTCGTCGAGCTCGCCGATCCCCACCAGCTCCTCATGGAGCTTCTCGCCGGGGCGTAGCCCGGTGTACACGATGTCGACTTTCTTTCCGGACATCGCGATCATGCGCTGCGCGACGTCCAGAATCTTCACGGGTTCCCCCATATCCAGGATCATTACCTCGCCGCCGCGTCCGATCGCACCGGCCTGGATGACCAGCTGGCAGGCCTCCGGAATGGTCATGAAGAACCGGGTTACCTCCGGGTCCGTGACTGTCACGGGTCCGCCCACCCGGATCTGCTCTGTGAAGAGCGGCAGCATGGACCCCCGGCTGCCCATCACGTTGCCGAACCGGACGGAGACGAACCTGTGGCCGGTGTGGCCCGCCATCCAGGCGGCGAGCTTTTCAGCGACGCGTTTGGAGTGGCCAAGCGCCGTCGTCGGGTTGGCTGCCTTGTCCGTGGAGATGTTCACGAAGTGTGACACGCCCGTGCGTTCTGCGGCGCGCAGGACGTTCAAGGTGCCCAGGACGTTCGTCTTCCACGCTTCGAGCGGATACTGCTGCAGCAGCGGTGCGTGTTTAAGGGCTGCGGCGTGGAACACCACCTCGGGGCGGCGGTCCTCGAAAATCTCCTGGAGGGCGGCCGCGTCGCGGATGCTGGCCAGGACCGTGTCGCGGCCGGCAAGCAGTCCGCGGCCGGTGATGGAAATCTGGGTGTGTTGCAGCCCGGTTTCGTCGTGGTCGAGCATGATCAGTTCCGCCGGGGAGAACTGGACAATCTGGCGGCACAGCTCGGAACCGATGGAACCGCCGGCGCCCGTCACCAGGACACGCTTGCCCTTGATGTAGCCCGCAATTTCATCAACTTTGATATCTACCGGGCGGCGCCCGATCAGGTCTTCGACCGCCACGTCGCGGAAATCGGAGAATCCCTGGGGCGCGCCGCCGCCGAGCATGTCCCGCAACGGGGGAAGGACCAGCACGCGGACGTTGAGCCCGGCGACCGCGTCGGAAATCCGCCGGACCACGGAGGCCTCGACGTTGGCGAAGGCCAGTACCAGGACCGTGGCGCGGGTGCGCCGGATGATGGCCGGAAGGTCATCACTCCGGCCCAGGACCTGGACCCCGGAGAGCCGCAGGTGCTTCTTTGCAGGGTCGTCATCGATCAGCCCGACCGGGAAATACGGCGAATCGGTGTCCTGCAGCATCCGGGTCAGCAGGGAGTTGCCGAGGAAGCCTGCACCATAGATCAGGGTGTTTTGGGCACTGTCGCCGGGACGGTTCTTGCCCTCGACGTAGAGCCGCTTGGCGTAGCGGGCCGCGCCCATGAAGAGACAGGCGAACGGGAAGGCGATGAGCCCGACGCTGCGGCCGATGCCGATGGCCTCATAGAGCACCAGGAGGCTCAGGGTGATGGAGGCGGCCACAATTACGGTGACGATGACGAGGGCCTTGGCTTCCTGGAAGCTGCCAAAGGGATACCTGCCCCGGTAGAGAGCCAGGCCGTAACCGGCCACAGCCTGCACCACGATGGCGACGGCCATGATGATCATGGCACTGACGAGCTGCTCTTCCCTGATGCCCATTTCGTAGCGCAGCAGCAGGGCCAGGACGATCGCCACCACCCACGACATCGAGTCGAGGAAAAGCTGGATCCAAATCCAGAGCGGAGGCTTTTTCTCATCCGGTGCCGCGGCTGGTTCGCGCGCTTCAAATTTCGTAGTCAACAGAGATTGCAACCGACTTCCACTACCACGGCGGCCATCCGCCTGTTTCAAAAATTCCCGGCGTACACTGCCGGACAGTACCCGGGTCTTCCTCGATACTAATCGCTATGGGGCTCCGACTCCGGCACCTTCGGCATGGGTTCCCAGCCGCGGTCGGCGAGGATTTCGCGTGATTCCCGCCATCCTTGCCATAGCGCGCCAGCACCCTTGATGCTGTGTTCAACCAGTACCAACCGCGCAATTTCCTTGAGGTAGGTCAGGGCGGTGCCGGCTCCAAAGCCGACCCGGTTGAACTTGCCGTAGAGGCGGAGGTACTGCGCCACGTGGCCCCGGTTCCGCATCACGTAGCGGCGGCTCAGGTCGGAAGAATCGTTGAGGTGGCGCACACCGAGGTCCACCTGGCGCTGGGCCCGGACCTTTTTGATGACGAAGGCATCGACGTAGACCACCGGAGTTTGCTGTGCAGCCAGCCAGCCGTAAATGAGGTCGTCCCAGGTGATGAAAAACCGGGGGTCCGGCAGTCCGATGTCACGGGCCAGCGAGGCCTTGATCAACATGCCTTCGAAATTGCCCACGTTGGTGGGGAAGACCGCAGATTTGCGGAAGACGTCCCCCGCTACGGGCAGAAAGACACCGAGCGCCTCAACAAAATGGTGCTGCCAGAAGAACGGTTTGCCGGCGGCGTCGTAGCGTCGGCCGATGATGCAGGAGTAACTGTGGGTGAATTTCTCCAGCGCGTCGAGCGCCTTCGGGAGCACCTCCACGTCGTCGTCCATGAGCCACAACCACTCGGCGCCGGCCTCGAGGGCCAGCTCAACCCCGCGGCAGAAGCCGCCGGAGCCGCCCACATTCGTGGCGAGCCGTTCGTACTGGATCGGCAGTTCCCCGGCCTCCAGTGCCCGGGAAACAACTTGCGCGGTGTGGTCGCTGCTGGCGTTGTCCACCACCACGATCCGCTGCGGCGGTGTGGCCAACCGGCCGAAGGATTCAAGCAGGTTCTGCAGGAAATCGGCACGGTTGTAGGTGACCACGACGGCGTAAAGGTTATTCACGCCGGCCTAGCTCCTGGCTGACATGAGCTGGCCGGGCGAGCCGAAGCCCTTGCCGCGGAACCCGGTGGTGTACGCCTTGAACCAGTGCGCAAGGCCCTTGAGGTCGCCGGTCTTCAGGAAGTAGTACGGGAAGCCGACAATGTCCGCGCCGAACCAGCGCACGTTCCGGTACTTCCGGGTCAGGTAGCCGCGGTTGCGGAAGTAGCAATACCGCTTGAACTCGCCCTCCGGAATGACCGGAGTGATGAAGCCGCCAAAAACCGGTTTCATCTCGGTCCATGTGGCCGGATGCCGGACCGCAACGGTGGCCAGGGTGCCGTATTTGAGTCCGGCCTTCTTGACCCGCGACAGGAAGTCCACTTCGTCACCGCGGATGAAGAACTTCACGTCGGGGATGCCGATCTTGTAGAACACCTCCGTGCGGATCAGGGCGCCGTTGAAGAAGTGCACCATGTCCGGCAGGTAGCCCATCGGGGCAAGTCGTGAGCGGTCGTTGGTCAACAGCCCGTTGATGCGGAAATTGAAAGAGAGCCGGCTGGGGTCCGCCGTGGCGGCGACGAGCGGGCTCACGATATCGAGCTGGTGCTCCGCAGCGGTCTTCAGCAGCTCCGCGAGGCAGTTGGCGTCCTCGGGGTGGCCGTCATCGTCCATCATCCAGATCCATTCCGCGCCGCTGGCCATGGCGGCGAGGATCGCGTACGCGAATCCCCCGGCGCCGCCGAGGTTCGCCTCGGAGCGCAGGTAGTTGATGTTGTCCCCGGCGGCGTCGACGACCGCGGTCGCAGGGACAGTGCCGGAGTCCACCAACGCGACCGAGTGGATAGGGGCGGTCTGCTCGGCCAGTCCCTTCAGGAGCAGGGTGAGTTCCTCGGGGCGGTCGAAGGTGACTGCGGCGACGGCGACTTTGGGCTGCATGTCAGTTCCTCGGGGTGTCGTCGCCGGCGGTGCTTGCCGGAACCTCGACGGCGGCGGGTTCCCCGTCGTCGCCGGCGGTGCTTGCCGGGGCTTCGGCGCTGGCCGGTTCCCCGTCCACGCCGAGCACATCCGGCACCACCTCACGGAGCCGGTCCAGGCTGATGGCGCCCTGGCGGACCACCCGCAAGGGCATGGCAGTAGCATCGACGATGGTGGAAGGCAGCGCGTCGGCGCCCTCCGCCGGACGGAGCCCGCCCTCAAGGTAGACCTCCACGGATTCGGCGAGCTGGGCTTCGGCCTCGGCGGCGGTCTGGGCAGCCGCCTGGCCGGTGCGGTTCGCCGAGGAGACGGCGAGCGGGCCAGTCAGTGTCAGCAGGTCCTGGGCGACGTCGTCGGCCGGGAGCCGCAGTGCCACGGTGCCCTTGGTCTCGCCGAGGTCCCAGTCCAGGGAGGGCTGGGCGTGCAGGATCAGCGTGAGGCCGCCGGGCCAGAAGGCCTCGGCGAGGCGACGGGCTTCGGCTGGAACATCCGTGGCGAGTCCGTCGAGGGCATTGAGCCTGGGAATGAGCACTGGTGGCGGCATCTTGCGGCTCCGGCCCTTCGACGCCAGCAGCAAGGTCACCGCGAGGGGGGAGAAGGCGTCAGCGGCGATCCCGTACACGGTGTCGGTCGGCAGGACCACACACTTGTGCTCCCGGATGGCCCGCTGGGCATGTTCGAGTCCTGCAGCGCGTTGCTCAGCTGCCGTGCAATCGTAGCTAGTCGTCACTGGCCCATTCTTTCATTCCGGAGTGCGTTGCCCGGTTACCGTGAGGCAGCCGGGTCGGCGAGGACGGCGCTGGTGGCCCGATCCCTGCCGTTGAGGTCGCGGTGGGTGCTAACACCGGTCCAAAAACCGGTGCTCTCAAGCATGGTGGCGATCCAGGCCGACTGGACTTCGGCATGCTCCATCACGAAGTAGCCGCCGGGAACCAGCAGCCGCGCCGCGGACGCCGCCGCCGCCGTCGGAAGCTCCATCCCGTCCGCTCCCCCGCCGTACAGGGCCACGGGAGGATCATGCAGTGCCACTTCGGGTTCGTTGGGGACCGCTGCGGCGGGGATGTACGGCGGGTTGGAAACGACCACGTCGAACGTTGCGTTATGTTCCGGCAGGGCATCGCGCAGATCACCGAGGATGAGGTGCACGCCAAGGGGCAGCAGGTTCTTAGCCGCCCAGGCATGCGCGAACTCACTGTATTCGACAGCGTGGACCTCCGCGCCGGGAATCTCGTGGGCGAGGGAACCGGCAATGGCCCCGGACCCGGTGCCGAGATCCACCACCTTCGGATGCGCGCGGCCCTGCAGTTTGTCAATCACCAGCTGCACCACGGATTCCGTTTCGGGGCGGGGAATGAATACTCCCGGTCCGACCGCCAGTTCCAGGTAACGGAAATAGGCGACGCCGGTGATGTGCTGCAGCGGGATGCGCCTGGCCCGTTCGGCAATGAGTTCCCGGTAGCCCCCGGGCGCAGGCGTGTCCCCCGGCATCAGGGCGCGCAGCCGGCCCAGCCCGACGCCGAGCAGGTGCTCGGCCAGGAGTTCGGCGTCGGCCCGCGGGCTGGGAACCCCCGCTTCGGCCAGGACCTCCGTGGCCTCGCGGACGGCGTCAGCAAGGCTGGTCCCGGTTCCTTCAGTCATCACGGCGCGGGCCCGGGCTAGTCGCCGATGGCGTCGAGGCGGGCCTGTTCGTCCATCTCGATGGCGGACTGGATGACCGGCTCCAGGTCGCCGTTCATGACCTGGTCAAGGTTGTAGGCCTTGTAGCCGGTGCGGTGGTCGGCGATCCGGTTTTCCGGGTAGTTGTACGTGCGGATGCGCTCGGAGCGGTCCATGGTGCGGATCTGCGACTTGCGCTGGGCAGAGTTTTCGGCGTCGATCTGTTCCTGCTGGTGTGCCAGGATCCGGGCCCGGAGGACGCGCATGCCGGCTTCCCGGTTCTGCAGCTGGGACTTTTCGTTCTGCATGGCCACCACGATCCCGGTGGGAAGGTGGGTGATCCGAACGGCGGAGTCGGTGGTGTTCACGGACTGGCCGCCGGGGCCGGAGGAACGGTAGACGTCGATCTTGAGATCGTTCTGGTTGATCTCGAGCTCTTCGGGCTCGTCCACTTCCGGCAGCACCAGCACGCCGGCGGCGGAGGTGTGGATCCGGCCCTGGGATTCCGTCACGGGCACCCGCTGGACCCGGTGCACGCCGCCTTCGAACTTGAGCCGGGCGTAGACGCCCTCGGCCGGATCGTTCGAGTTGCCCTTGATGGCCACTTGGACATCCTTGTAGCCGCCGAGGTCCGATTCGTTGGCAGAAATCATCTCAGTCTTCCAGCCGCGGGATTCCGCATACCGGGTGTACATCCGCAGCAGGTCTGCCGCGAACAAGGCAGCCTCGTCGCCACCTTCGCCGCCCTTGACCTCGAGGATCACGTTGCGGGCGTCGTCGGGGTCGCGCGGAATCAGCAGCCGGCGGAGCCTGGCCGCGGCCTTCTCCAGGGCAGCCTCCAGCACGGGAACCTCAGCAGCAAACTCGGGGTCCTCATCCGCCATTTCCTTGGCTGCCGCCAGGTCGTCCTCAATGCCGTGCCAGGCATGGTACGCCTCGACAATGCCGTTCAACTGCGCAGAACGCCGGCCCAGCTTCCGGGCAATCTTCTGGTCAGCATAAACAGCAGGATCCCCAAGCTGCGCCTGGATGGCATCATGCTCATCCAACAGGCCCTGTACGGACTCAAACATTTTCAAAACCTCTTTCGACTTTTCTCAAGTCTAATGACGCACGAAAGGGCGGGGCCGGCAGAATATGCGACGGCCCCGCCCCTAACTCAGCTATTTGTCGTTATCGGACTTCGCGCCAAGCGTCGTCTTCTGCACCTGCATGAGGAACTCGACGTTGCTCTGGGTCTCCCGGATCTTGTTGGTCAGCAGCTCAAGGCTCTGCTGCGTTTCGAGTCCGGAAAGGACGCGGCGCAACTTCCACATGATCTTGACTTCCTCCGGCGAGAGCAGGTTCTCCTCGCGGCGCGTTCCGGACGCGTTGACGTCCACGGCAGGGAAGATCCGCTTGTCCGCGAGCTGGCGGGACAGACGCAGTTCCATGTTGCCGGTGCCCTTGAACTCTTCGAAGATGACCTCGTCCATCTTCGAACCGGTCTCCACGAGTGCGGTCGCCAGGATGGTGAGCGAGCCGCCGTTTTCGATGTTGCGGGCTGCACCGAAGAAGCGCTTCGGCGGGTAGAGCGCCGCGGAGTCGACGCCACCGGACAGGATACGGCCGGAGGCCGGTGCTGCCAGGTTGTAGGCACGGCCCAGACGGGTCATCGAGTCCAGCAGGACCACAACGTCCATGCCCATTTCCACGAGGCGCTTGGCGCGCTCGATGGAGAGTTCGGCCACGGTGGTGTGGTCATCGGCGGGCCGGTCGAAGGTGGAGGCAATGACCTCGCCCTTGACGGTGCGCTGCATGTCCGTGACTTCTTCGGGGCGTTCGTCAACAAGCACCATCATGAGGTGGACCTCAGGATTGTTGGTGGTGATGGCGTTGGCGATGGACTGCAGGATGAGCGTCTTGCCGGCCTTGGGCGGTGACACGATCAGGCCGCGCTGGCCCTTGCCGATCGGGGCGACGAGGTCGATGACGCGGGGGCCGATCTTCTTGGGATCGGTCTCGAGGCGCAGACGCTCCGAGGGGTACAGCGGGACGAGCTTTGCGAATTCAACGCGGTCCTTGAGTTCCTCGGGGGTCTTGCCGTTGACCGAGGTGACACGGACCAGGGCGTTGAACTTCTGCCGCGCGGTCTGCTGCTGCTGGTTAGCCTGCTGGGACTCACCTTCCCGGGGGGCGCGGATGGCGCCGACGACGGCGTCGCCCTTGCGCAGGTTGTACTTCTTGACCTGGGCGAGGGACACGTACACGTCGTTCGGACCCGGCAGGTAGCCGGAGGTGCGGATGAACGCGTAGTTTTCCAGCACGTCAAGGATGCCGGCGACGGGCAGCAGGACGTCGTCCTCGGTGACCTCGACGTCGTCGACGTCCGGTCCCTGGACCCGTCCGCGACGGCGGTCGTTGCGGTCGCGGAAGCGGTCGTTGCGCGGGTTGTTGTCGCGGCTGTCCTGGCCACCGGAGCGGTCGGGACGGTCATTGCGGTCGTTGCGGTCGCGCCGGTTCCGTCGGTTCCGGCGGCTCCCGCCGTCGGTGTCATCGTTGTCGCGGCTGTTGTCGCGGGCGCCGGCGTTGTTCTCGCGGGCTCCGGCGTTCTCGTCGCGGCCGGCCCGGGTGCGGGTGTTCTCGCGGCGCTGGCCGTCGTCGCTGCCCTGTTCAGGCTGGCGCTGGTCGGGCTGGCGCTGTTCGGTGCGCTGGTCGGGCTGGCGCTGGTCGGTGCGCTGGTCGGGCTGGCGCTGGTCGGTGCGCTGGTCGGACTGGCGCTGTTCGGTGCGCTGGTCGGACTGGCGCTGTTCGGACTGGCGCTGTTCGGCCGGGGCCTCGACAGCCGGTGCGGCCTGGCCTGCGGACTGCGCCGTGCCCTGGCCTGCGGACTGCGCCGTACCCTGGCCTGCGGACTGCTCTGCGGCTTCGCCGCGGCGGCGGTTGCGGGTGCGGGGCTGGCGGGTGCGTTCGCCGTTCTCCGCCGGGGCGGCCGAACCTGCTTCGGCAGCGCCGGAGTGGGATGTACCGGACTCGGCGGGAGCCGCCGGAGCCTCGGCTGCTGCCGGGGACTCGGAAGCGGGGGGCGTGATGACGCCGTCGCTGCCGGCGCGGCGGCTGCGGCCGCGTCCACGGGCACGCGGGTTTTCCTGGGCCGGGGCTTCGGACTCAGGAGCGGCAGCAGGCGCAGCGGCCGGAGCCGCGGACTGGGAGACGGTGCCGTTGTCGGTAGCCTTCTCAGCGCCGCGGGCCGGAGCCTTGCTCACGGGAGTACCGGCACGGTGGGCGGAGATGGCAGAGACAAGATCGCCCTTCCGCATCCGGGAACCGCCGGAAATCCCCAGCTGGCTGGCAAGAGCCTGGAGCTGGGCGAGCTTGAGGCCAGCGAGGCCGCTGCTCTTGGCGGGTGCTGCCGTAGACGATCCGGCAGCAGAAGATGATGTTTCCACAGCTGAAGACAGCTCAGTGGTTTCGGTCACGAAGGATCCTTCCCCCTCGACGGCGCCCAGGCTAGGAGCTGGACGCGATGATTTGATCTGGGTTGCAGTTCAGATTTGCAACCGGGATTTCGGCCTTGCCGGATGGATATTGGCCAGCACGGCCGGATGTAGATTCACCTGGCGCGCTCCAAAAAAGAGATAAGGAACGGCGGGCTGACGTTTCAGGGGAGCAGACATTGTTGCTGCGGAATCCTGCGTCAGACCGAAAGCAGGTGGCACCGAAAAATATTGCGCAGAAAAAGATGAGAGCGGCAACTAGGCCAACATCGCGGTCTTTTGGAACAGCAACTACTTTATTGCCTGCGTGATTACTGCCTGCGTGATTACCGCCGGTGCACTTCCACTTTAGCACCTTCAATGTCTACGGCCAGCTTCATCACACGCCAGCGCACGTCGGGCGTGTTGCCCGCTGTGAAGGTCCGGATGAACTCGGCGGCCGCGGCCGCCCGGGCTTCTCCGTTGGCCAGGACCAGCACGGTGGGTCCGGCGCCGGAGACAACGGCGGCGAAGCCGGCCCCCCGCAGGGCCGCGATGAGGTCAGCGCTCGGACGCATGGCTGCCGCCCGGTAGCTTTGGTGCAGGTAATCCTCGGTGCCGGCGAGGAGGAGTTCCGGCTTCTGCGTCAGCGCGTGGATCAGCAGTGCCGCCCGTCCGGAGTTCATGGCCGCTGCATGGTGGCCCACGGAGGCGGGCAGCAGGGCCCGGGCGGCCTCCGTGGACAGTTCGAAATCCGGCACGGCAACAACGGGAATCACCGTGGCAGCGACAGCCGCGCAGGTGCTGCTGTACTGGTCACTGTCCTGCCATGACAGCGCCAGCCCGCCGAAAATCGCGGGTGCGACGTTGTCCGGGTGCCCTTCCATTTCGCTCGTGAGCTGCAGGATCCAGTCCCTGCCCCGGCGCGAGCCGTCAGGGACCAGTGCATTCGCAGCGGTCACCGCGGCCACGACGGCACTGGCCGAAGATCCCAGTCCCCGGCCGTGAGGGTTTACGTTTTCTGCCGTGATCTTCAGGCCGCCGTGCCGAAAGCCCAAGCGGTGCAGCGCTTCGGTGATGGCCTTGACCACGAGGTGGCTGGCGTCGCGGGGCAGGGATTCCGCTCCTTCCCCGCTGAGCTCGAATTCCAGCTCGCCGCTGTCCAGGGTTTCCACAGTCAGGGTATCGAACAGGGTGAGCGCCAGTCCGAGGCTGTCGTAGCCGGGGCCGAGGTTCGCGCTGGTCGCCGGCACACGGACGGTGACGCGTTGCCCGGACAGAACCGCCGGCGTGTCGGCGGCGGACTCGGCCGGGACGGTGAGGGTGGTCGCCACGGTTACTTTTCTTCCAGTCCCAAGGCCGTGGCCACGGTGACCACGTCGTTCGAGACCTTGACGGGCTGCACTTCGCTGCCGTCCTCGGTGCGGAGCGCCCACTGCGGATCCTTGAGGCCGTGCCCGGTGACCGTGATGACGATTGTTTTGCCGGCCGGAACCTCGCCGGCCGCGTGCTTCTTGATCAGACCGGCGACCCCGGCGGCCGAGCCGGGCTCAACGAAGACCCCTTCGCGGGCGGACAGCCAGCGGTGGGCGGACAGGATTTCCGCATCGGTGACGGCTTCGATCACGCCGCCGGACTCGTCGCGCGCTGCGATCGCGGTGTCCCAGGACGCGGGATTCCCGATCCGGATGGCCGTCGCGATCGTGTCGGGCTCTGTGATGGGGTGGCCGGCGACGAACGGTGCGGCACCGGCGGCCTGGAAGCCCCACATCACCGGAGTCTTCGTGGCGACCGCAGGCAGGGTGCCGGCCGTTGCAGACTCAAAGCGTGCACTGTATTCCTTGTAACCCTTCCAGTACGCGGTGATGTTGCCGGCGTTGCCAACCGGCAGCACATGGAAGTCCGGAGCGTCGCCGAGAGCATCGACCACTTCGAAGGCGCCGGTCTTTTGGCCCTCAATCCGCGCCGGGTTGACCGAGTTCACCAGGAACACCGGGTAGGACTCGCCCAGTTTGCGGGCGATGTCCAGGCAGTTGTCGAAGTTGCCGTCCACCTGCAGAAGCGTCGCGCCGTGCGCGATCGCCTGGCTGAGCTTGCCCATCGAGATTTTGCCTTCAGGCACCAGCACAACGCATTTCAGCCCGGCGGCGGTGGCGTACGCGGCGGCGGAGGCGGAGGTGTTGCCCGTGGAGGCGCACACCACCGCCTCGGCGCCGGCCGCAACGGCAGCCGTCATGGCCATGGTCATGCCACGGTCCTTGAAGGAGCCTGTCGGGTTCATGCCTTCGACTTTGAGGTACACCGTGCTGCCGGTCAGCGCGGAGAGCTGCTGCGCGTGGACCAGCGGCGTGCCGCCCTCGCCCAGGGTGATGATTTTCGTTGCCTCGGTGACGGGCAGACGGTCGGCGTATTCGCGGATAACGCCGCGCCATTGGTGAGCCACTTAGACTCCTTCTACCCGGAGTACGGATGTAACGGAATTGATAACGTCCAGGCCCTTGACGGCCTCGACGGTCGCTGCCAGTGCAGCCTCGCTTGCGCGGTGCGTGACGATCCGCAGCTCCGCCGATTCGACAGTGGAATCAGCATCGCGGTGGATCGTTTGCCGCATGATTTCGATGGAGACGCCGTGCTCAGCGAAGAGCCGGGCGATCTTGGCGAGCACCCCGGGCTGGTCAGCGACGTCCAGGCCGATGTAGTAGCTGGTGACCGCGGCGGTGATGGGCAGGGCAGGGACCTGGCCCGTGGTGGTCTCGGCGCGGCCGGGACCGCCCAGGACAATGCTGCGGGCGGCCGAGACGAGGTCGCCCATAACGGCTGATGCGGTCGGTTTGCCGCCCGCACCCTGGCCATAGAACATCAGTTCCCCCGCATTTTCCGCTTCAATGAAGACAGCGTTGAAGGCGCCGCGCACCGCTGCCAGCGGGTGTTCGCGCGGCAGCAGCGTCGGGTGCACCCGGACGGAGACACCTGCGCCTTTTTCCGTGCCTGTTTCCGTGCCTGTTTTGGTGCCTGCGGCGGTGAGCTTCTCTGCGATCGCCAAAAGCTTGATGACGAAGCCTGCATCCTTTGCCGCGGCGATATCGGCGGCTGTGACGGCGCTGATGCCCTCGCAGTACACATCGTCCAGCGAGAAACGGGTGTGGAAGGACAGCGATGCGAGAATCGCGGCTTTGGAGGCGGCGTCGTAGCCCTCGACGTCGGCGGTGGGGTCAGCTTCCGCGTACCCCAGGCGCTGGGCCTCGGCCAGGGCGTCGGCGAACTGCGCCCCGGTAGAGTCCATCTGGTCCAGGATGAAGTTGGTAGTGCCGTTGACGATGCCGAGCACCCGGGTGATCCGATCGCCGGAGAGGCTGTCCCGGATGGGCCGCAGGATGGGAATCGCCCCGGCGACGGCAGCCTCGTAGGACAACTGCACGCCGGCTCGGTCAGCTTCCTCGTGCAGAATGGGGCCGTCCTTGGCTACGAGTGCCTTATTGCCGGTCACGACGCAGGCACCATTGCGCATGGCCGTCAGGATCAGCGTCCGGGCAGGTTCAATACCGCCCATCAGCTCGATCACCAGGTCGGCGTCCTTGAGAAGGGTCTCGGCGTCGGTGGTGAAGAGAGCGCGCGGCAGGTCCGCCTCACGGGGGGCCTCAAGGTTGCGCACGGCAATACCGGCCAGCTCCAGGCGGGCTCCGGCACGGGACGCCAGCATCTCGGCGTCGTCAAGGAGAATCCGCGCAACCTGGGCCCCGACGTTGCCACAGCCCAGCAGGGCCACTTTCAAGGTTCGCAATTCGGTCATTCAGACTCCCATGTCGCGGTTGAGCAGATCTTCTTCGGTTTCCCCGCGGACAATCAGCCGGGCAGATCCGTCGCGCACAGCAACAACGCCCGGCCGGGCCAGATAGTTGTAGTTGCTGGACAAGGCCCAGCAGTAGGCGCCGGTCCCCGGTACAGCGAGCAGATCACCGGCTGCCACGTCCTCGGGCAGATATACATCTCTAACAACTATGTCGCCGCTCTCGCAATGTTTGCCCACCACGCGGGACAACTGCGGTGCCGCGTCGGAGATCCGTGAGGCCAGGATCGCCGAGTAATCCGCGTCGTACAGCACCGGACGCGGGTTATCGCTCATTCCGCCGTCCACCGACACATACCGCCGCGGGTACGTAACGTTTTCGCCGGGTTCGCCGGAGAATCCGTCCGCGGCGGCGGGGGCATCGACCCGGACCGTCTTCAGGGTCCCCACCTCGTAAAGCGTGAAGGTGGTACTGCCGACAATCGCTCGGCCCGGTTCGATCGAAATCCGCGGGGCGGAAATGCCCAGTTCGGCGCATTTGGAGCGCACGACGGCGGCCATCGCCTGCGCGATTTCGGCTGCCGGGCGCGGGGTGTCCACGGGAGTGTAGGCAATGCCGTAGCCGCCGCCGAGGTCCAGTTCGGGAAGCAAGATGGAGTACTTGGCCTGCATTGCGGCGAGGAAGTCCAGCAGCTTTTCCGCGGCGAGGGCGAAGCCGTCGGGTTCGAAAATCTGGGAGCCAATGTGGCAATGCAAACCCAGCAGGTCAATCCCGGGGTAGCCGGAGGCCGCGGCGACGGCTTCCTCGGCCGCAGAGAGCCCCGCCTGCTCGGTGGAGTCCGCTGCCATGGACAGGCCGAACTTCTGGTCCTCGTGGGCGGTCGCAATGAACTCGTGGGTGTGGGCATGCACCCCGGGGGTCAGCCGGAGCATCACCTTGGCGGTTTCGCCGCGCGCGCCGGCAATCCTGGCGACGCGTTCGAGTTCGGCGAGGCTGTCCACCACGATCCGGCCCAGTTTCAGGTCCAGGGCCCGGTGGATCTCGCCGTCGGATTTGTTGTTGCCGTGCAGTGCCACGTCGGCGCCGGGAATGCCGGCGCGGGAGGCGACCGCGAGTTCGCCTCCGGAGGCCGTGTCCAGGCGCAGCCCTTCTTCCTCGACCCAGCGCACCACGGCGGTGCAGAGGAAGGACTTGCCGGCGTAGTACACGTCCACTCCCCCGCAGATGTCGGCGAAGGCGTCATTGAAAGCGTCGGAAAAGGCGCGGGCGCGGGCGCGGAAGTCGTTCTCGCTCAGCACAAACAGCGGCGTGCCGAACTGTCGCTGCAGTTCGCTGACGGCCAGCCCGTCGATGGTGAGTTCGCCGGCGTCGTTCCGGGACACGCCCCCGGCCCACATCGGCTGGTGCAGGGCGTTGAGGTCGGTGGGGACGGCCAGCCAGTCCGGAGCCAGCGGGGACGCTGCGCCGGAGCGGGGGGACGGGTTCGTGGTCATGGCGGTTACATCCGTTCCGGCGCCGAGACGCCCAGCAGTTCCAGGCCGTTGGCCAGCACCTGGCTGGTGGCGTCGTTGAGCCACAGCCGGGTGCGGTTGAGGTCGGTGATGGCTTCGTCGCCCAGCGGCGCGACACGGCAGGCGTCATACCAGCGGTGGTAGGCGCCGGCGATGACCTCGAGGTGGCGGGCCACGCGGTGCGGCTCCCGCAGTTCCGCGGCCCGGGCCACAATTGACGGGTAGCTGCCGAGGTAGGAGAGCAGTTCATTCTCGGTGGGGTGTTCCAGCAACGAGGCCTCGAAGCTGTCTTTGCCGTGCACCCGGCGCTCCACTCCTGCGGCCATCGCGTTGCGGGCCGTGCCGCGGGAGCGGGCGTGGGCGTACTGGACGTAAAACACCGGGTTCTCGTTGCTGTGCTTCTTCAGCAGTTCCGGGTCCAGGGTCAGCGGCGAATCGGCCGGGAACCGTGCCAGCGAGTAGCGGACCGCGTCCTTGCCCAGCCAGGAGATGAGGTCCTTGAGTTCGATGATGTTGCCGGCACGCTTGGAGAGCTTGGCGCCGTTGACCGAGACCAACTGGCCGATCAGGACCTCGATGTTGACCTCGGGGTCGTCGCCGGCGGCGGCCGCAATGGCCTTGAGCCGGTTGATGTAGCCGTGGTGGTCGGCGCCGAGCAGGTAGATTTTTTCGGTGAAACCCCGGTCCTTCTTGGACAGGTAGTAGGCGGCGTCGGCGGCGAAGTAGGTGGGTTCGCCGTTTGCGCGGATCAGCACGCGGTCCTTGTCGTCACCGAAGTCGGTGGTGCGCAGCCAGACCGCACCGCCGTCGTCGTAGACGTGGCCCTGCTCCCGGAGCCGGGCCACGGCGTCCTCGATCGCGCCGGCGTCGTGGAGTTCCTGCTCGGAGAAGTAGACATCGAACGCCACACCGAACTCGGCCAGGGTCCGCTTGATGTCATGCAGCTGGGCTTTGTAGGCCGCACCGCGGATCACCGGCAACGCTGCGACGTCGGTCAGTTCGCGGATATCCGGGTGCTGGGTCAGCACCTCGTGGCCCAGCTCCGCAATGTACTCCCCGGGGTATCCGCCCTCGGGCACACCGCGGCCGTGCAGCCGGGAGAGCACGGAGTTGGCGAAGACGTTCATCTGCGACCCGGCGTCATTGACGTAGTACTCGGCCGTCACGTCCGCGCCGGAGGCCCGGAGTACCCGGGCGATAGCATCGCCGAGGGCGGCCCAGCGGGTGTGGCCGATGTGCAGCGGGCCGGTGGGGTTGGCGGAGACGAATTCCATGTTGACCGTATGGCCCGCGAGCGCGGTGTTGGTACCGTAGGCAGCGCCTGCTTCGACGATGGCCTTGGCCAGGGCGCCGGCGGCTGCGGCGTCCACGGTGATGTTCAGGAACCCGGGTCCGGCGATGTCGACGGCGGACACCCCGTCGATGGACTTCAGACGGGCACTGAGGACGGAAGCGAACTCCCGGGGGTTGGTGCCTGCGGTCTTGGCCAGCTGCAGCGCGATGTTGGTGGCCCAGTCGCCGTGGTCCCGGTTCTTCGGACGCTCCACCCGCACATCATCCGGGACGTCGGAGACGGAAAGCCCGATCTCACCGGCGGCGACGGCATCTTTCAGGCAGGCGGATATGGCGAGGGAGAGTTCTTCAGGGGTCACTTCTCCAGCCTACCGGTGGCCCGCAGTGTGGCGGAATTTGGCGGTTGTGCCGGCCGCCGGGTCACAGGGTGAACCACTACGCTGATTTGGACGTTGTGATAGGAGAACCGGTGCGGCCCCACGCCTGCGGGTTCAGTTACCAGCCACTTCCCCTGATTCCCGCTAGAGAAATTGAGCCCCCGCATGAACACCTCTCTCCGTAAAAGCTTCGTGGTCGGCATCGCCGGACTGTCCTTGGCCGGTTCCGCCGCGGGCTGCGCGCCCGGGCAGGCTGCCGAGTCCCCGGCGACGGGCGCCGCACCGTCTGCCGCTGCGGGTTCTGCCGCTGCGGGTTCGGCCGCCTACAAGGACGGAACCTACAGCGCGGACGGCAACTACGTCTCCCCGAACGGCCAGGAGACAGTGGGCGTGACCTTGACGCTCGCCGGCGGTGCGGTGTCCGACGTCCAGATCACCCCGCACCCGTCCAATCCGAACACCAAGAAATTCCAGGGCGAATTCGCGGGCGGCATCAAATCCCAGATTTCCGGCAAGAAGCTCGACGAGATCAAGGTCTCCAAGGTGGCCGGCTCCTCCTTGACCAGCGGCGGCTTTAACCAGGCTGTCGAGAAGATCAAGTCCGATGCCCGGTCATGACCGCACCGGCACAAACGCCCGGTCGTGACCAGCCCGTCAGGAACGCCACATCGTGACCGACCAGTAGCGGCAGGAGGAACCGTGGCGCATCCGGGCTGGACGGACTTCAGTTTCGACGGGATCGGCACCCGGTGGGTGGTCTCAACGCCGTTCCCGCTGTCCGGGGTGATCCGCCGACGGTTGCTCGCTACCGTGGCCGGGTACGACACCGCCTGGTCCCGGTTCCGGCCGGACTCCCTGATCGCCGGCGCCGCACGGAAGCCGGGCCGGTACGTCCTGCCGGCCGGGGCCGCCGAGCTGGGCGTGCTCTACACCACCTTGTACCGGATCACCGGCGGGGCCATGACCCCGCTGATTGGCGGCAGCCTGGAACAGCTCGGCTATGACGCGAACTATTCACTCCGCGCTGGCGGGCCCGCGCTGCCTGCGCCGGCCTGGCCCGAGGTGCTCGACTGGCAGGGGACGGTACTGACCACCCGCGCCCCGGTGGTGATCGACGTCGGGGCGGCGGGCAAAGGGCAGCTCGCGGAGCTGCTCTCCGCCGAACTGCGCGCGGCGGGCGTACCGGAGCAGTTCATCGACGCGGGCGGGGACTTGCTCAACGCTGGATCCGCGCCGGTCGACGTCGGACTGGAGCACCCCTACGATCCGTCCCGGGCGATCGGCATCGTCAGCCTCGGAACCGGCGCCCTGTGCGCGTCCGCTGCCAACCGCCGCGCCTGGGGGGACGGGCTGCACCACGTGCTGGACGGCACCACCGGGGCGCCGGTACGCACGGTCGTTGCCAGCTGGGCGATGGCGCCCAGCGCCATGGTGGCCGATGCACTGGCGACTGCCCTGTTTTTCGTCGAGGGATCCCGTTTGCAGGAGGACTTCGACGTCTCCTGGCTGACGGTGTACTCGGACGGCCATGCCGAGTACTCGGCCGATTTTGAAGGGGTATTGTTTCCATGACCGTAACCATCTCCACTCCCATCAGCTCACGGCTGGACACGGCGCTGGGCCGGCTGACGATGTACCGGCTGGTCCTCTGGGTCCTCGCGGTACTGGCCGGCTACAGCCTGCTGCTGGAGGTCCTCGGCTGGCTGACATTCGGGCTTCCGGAGATGACCGCCCATCTGGCGCTCTGCCTTGGCCTGACGTACGCCTCCAACCGGGCGCTCGCCGCCGTCTTCTCTGTGGCCCCGCACTCGGAGTCCGCACTGATCACCGGTCTGCTGCTGTTTTTCCTGTTCTGGCCGACGCAGTTCTCAGCGGGACTGCAGTACCTGGACCTGGCCGGCGTCGCCCTCGCGTGCGTGCTCGCGTCGGCGACCAAATACGCCCTGGCCTGGCGGGGCCGGCACATCTTCAATCCGGCGGCGGCCGGGGCATTCATCACCGGGTTGACCGGCCTCAACATCGCCACGTGGTGGGCGGCCACCCCCGCCATGCTCTGGCTGGTGCTGCCGGGGGTCCTGCTGGTCCTCTACCGAGTCCGCAAGCTGCTGATGGCGTCCGTGTTCATGCTGGTGGCCGTCTCAATCATCGCCGCGGAACTGCTGCGCACCGGCATGGGGCCGGGTGAGGCGCTGTGGCAGACCCTGGCCCAGCGCCCGGTACTCTTTTTCGTCGGTTTCATGCTCACAGAGCCGCTCACGCTGCCGCCGCGCCGGTGGCAGCAGCTGGCACTGGCCGCCGTCGTGGGGGTGCTGTTCGCCGTACCGTACAACCTGGGCGTCGTCGCGAACTCCCCCGAACTCGCGCTTCTGGTGGGAAACGCGCTCGCTTTCGCAGCCGGTCAGCGTGGCCGCGTGCTGCTGCGCTTCCGGGGAACACGTCCGTTGACGCCGACGTCGACGGAGTTCGCCTTCGAACCGGTTCGGCCACTCCGTTTCGCGCCGGGACAGTACATTGAGCTGAACCTGCCGCACACGAAGGCCGACCGCAAGGGCCGCCGCCGGGTGTTCAGCCTTGCCAGCCCGCCGGGTTCGGCCGAGGTCAGGATCGGCGTGGGTACGGCCGCGCCGCTGTCCACGGCGAAGCAATCGCTCTTCGCACTGGTGCCCGGGGACGAGCTGACGGCCACAGCAGTGGGCGGCGACTTCATCCTGCCGCGGACACCGGGAGCCCGGGTCCTCCTCATCGCGGCTGGCATCGGTATCACCCCGTATCTGGCCCAGCTGTCCGGCGGTCCCGCCGAAGACCGGGACGTGGTCCTGCTGTACCTAGCCCGGAATTCCGCCGAACTCGCGTACGCTCCGGAAATCGAACGCACCGGCGTCCGCGTCCTGGCCCGGCTCGCCGACGGCTCCGCCCCGCCGGCGTTTATGGAGGATGCAGGCGCGGCCCGGATCGACGGCGCCTCTCTGAAGGCTCTCGTACCCGACATCGCGGACCGGGAGGTCTACGTGTCGGGGTCCCCGGCGAGCGTGCGGTCCCTCCGTTCCGCCGCCCGCGGCGCCGGGGCACGCCGGATCCATGTGGATTCCTTCGCCGGGTACTAGGTGTTCCCCAGCTACCGGACGCCCTGCGTTTTCCGCCTGCTTTCCGCCCCGATTTTTCCTTCCAGCCCACCTTCCTGCTAAGCTCTAGGACGTCCCGCCGGTAACGGCAGGAACCCTGAAGGCCCTCGTAGCTCAGGGGATAGAGCGTCTGCCTCCGGAGCAGAAGGTCGTTGGTTCGATTCCAATCGAGGGCACAGAGGAAAACCCCGCCACTTCAACGAAGTGGCGGGGTTTTCTGCTTCCTAGTCGCCGGCGCGGCCTTCCGTGGAATCAAAGCTCAGAGCGGCCTCGTCCGGCGTTGCCAGAGTTAAGACGGCTTCTTCGACCGTTTCACGGTCTTCCAGCTCGCGCTCTATCCGTCGCAGGGTCACAGCCACTTCGTGCTCCGGGTGGTCCCCCTGCAGGTCCACCGCCGCGACGAGGTACAATCTGCGGGGGCCGACAAACTCCAGATGCATGTAGGTGAGCCGGGCGATGTCCGGGTGCTCCAATATCCGAAGAGCCATGGATCGTTCGATGTCCGGGGTTACGCCCTGGCCCACCAGGAACCGCCGGTTGCGGTCGATCAGGACGACGGCCACGACAGCCAGCAGTACGCCGACGACGATCGATCCCAGGGCATCCGGCAGCGGCGAACCCGTGACCTGGTGCAGGAACACCCCTGCAAAGGCCACAACCAGGCCGACCAGTGCCGCGGCGTCCTCCGCGAAGACGGCGCGCAGTGTGGGATCTGAGCTGATCAGGACCTGTTCCAGGGTGTGGCGTTCGAGCTCGTGCGCGGCCTTCCTGGTCTGGCGGAAGGCCTGGATGAAGGAGATCCCCTCCAGGACGAAGGCCACGGCCAGGACGACGTAAGCCACTTCAAAGTCGGCCGCCGGCTCTGGCGAAATGATCTGCTGGATGCCGTGCATGATGGAGACCACGGCGCCGGCGGTGAAGAGTCCGAATGCCGCAAACATCGACCAGACGTAGGCTTCCCGGCCGTAGCCCATGGGATGGCTCTCGTCCCGCGGCTTGACCGACCGCCGTTCCGCGAAGAACAAGAACACCTGATTTCCGGTGTCCGCCCAGGAATGGGCTGCCTCTGCCGTCATCGAGGCTGATCCGGTGAGGACCGCGGCCACGGACTTCGCGGCTGCGACGAGAATATTCGCCACAAAGGCGATGATGACCGTCAGAAGGGTCGAGTTGGATTCTTTTCGCTTCTTGGGGTGTGCCATTGGCCTACCGTATCCAATGGGCAGCATCAACCGTGCTCCCAGGGTTCCGCCCCTGCCAATTGTCGGCGCTGCCTCGTAGGCTGTCCACACATTGGCAGAAGCTAAGGGGTCTCACATGTACTGCTCCATCATTCCTCCGTACTTGCTCCGCCGCCTGGCAGCGCACCACGAACCGGAGTTCTCCGACGTCTCCCGTGCAGCGAAAAACGCACTGCTGCACGTCCCGGACTTCCAGGCCTCCCGGGCTGTCCCGGGTCCCGGCAGCCATCCGGGAATGCGGGAACTCCAGCCGTCCCCGCCCGAACGCACCATCTTTGACGCGAAGTCCACCGAGCAACTGCCCGGCAGCGTGGTACGCAAAGAGGGGGATGCGGCCACCGGGGATACTGCCGCGGATGAAGCTTATGACGGGCTGGGAGACACCCACCGGCTCTACGCCGAGGCCTTCGGCCGGAACTCCATCGACGGCAACGGCCTCCACCTCAATGCCACGGTGCATTACGGCAGCCTCTACGACAACGCTTTCTGGGACGGCCAGCAAATGGTCTTCGGAGACGGCGACGGCCAGGTGTTCGAGCGGTTCACCAAGTCGTTGAGCGTCATTGGCCACGAGCTGGCACACGGCGTCACCCAGTACTCGGCCGGGCTGGCCTACCGCAACCAGGCCGGGGCGCTCAACGAATCGATGTCCGACGTCTTCGGTGCCCTCGTTGAGCAGTTCGTCAGGAAGCAACCGGCGTCGGAAGCCAGTTGGCTGATCGGCGAAGGCCTTTTCACCGACCAGGTCCAGGGCGCGGCCCTGCGGTCCATGAAGGCCCCGGGCACGGCGTACGACGACGACGTGCTCGGCAAGGATCCACAGCCGGACTCCATGGACGGCTACGTGCATACGAGCGCCGACAACGGTGGTGTGCACTTTAATTCCGGCATCCCCAACCGGGCTTTCTATCTGGTTTCTTCAGCCGTCGGAGGCAACGCCTGGGAGGCGCCGGGCCGGATCTGGTATGAGACGCTGACGGGTGGGACCCTGGCCCCGAACGCCACCTTTGGCGCGTTCGCCAAGGCCACCGCCGCTTCTGCCGGGGAGCTCTTCGGAGCGGAGTCCAAAGAGCATGACGCCGTGCTGTCGGCGTGGGAAACTGTGAAGGTAAAGTTCCCCGGAGCGAGGCGATAGGCCGAGCCCACAACGATCCGAGTCCTGTGAAGATTACCGTCCAGCGCAGCGGCGGAATTGCCGGCCTGAAGCGGACGTGGACCGTCCAGCCCACGCCGCCGGAGGATACCGACCAATGGCAACCGCTCATTGAAGCGTGCCCGTGGGACGACGTCGGCGGGACCGGGGGAGCGTCCGGCCAGCCGGACCGGTTCATGTACAGCATCCGGGCCGATCAACGCCGGGCGGTCCTGCCGGAGCGAGAGGTCACCGGTCCCTGGCGGGACCTGGTCGAGTGCGCCCGCGCTGCCGCAGAGGCAGCGGCCGTACCGGATCCGGACTAGCTGCCTGATCCGTAGCCATTCCCCCTAGGCCGTCACGAGGTGTCCGCGGAAGGTGCGGCGGTAGGACTGCGGGCTCGTGTCCAGCACCTTGCCGAAATGGTGCCGCAACAGCACCGGATGGCCAAAACCGGATTCGCGGGCGATTTCGTCGATGGTATGGTCTGTGGTCTCCAGCAGTTCCTGAGCGCGCAGCACCCGCTGGGAGTTAAGCCAGGCGGCCGGCGTGGCCCCCGTCTCGGAACGGAAGCGCCTGGCGAACGTCCGCGGCGACATATGCACGCGTGCCGCGAGGTCGCTGACCGGGTGTTCCTCCCCCAGGTGCCGCACCATCCACTGGAGCAGTTCCTCCATCGGCTCGGAGCCGCACGCCGGGATGGGCCGGTCAATGTACTGGGCCTGGCCGCCGTCGCGGTGCGGTGGAACCACCATGTCCCGGGCGATCGCGGCTGCCACCGTGGCGCCGAACTCCTCCCGGACCAGGTGCAGGCAGGCATCGATGCCTGCGGCTGTCCCGGCGCTGGTGATGATGCGGTCATCCTCGACGTAGAGGACGTTTTCATCCACCAGGGCGGCGGGGTACCGGCTGGCGAGCTCCTGGGAATTATGCCAGTGCGTGGTGCAGCGGCGTCCGTCCAGCAGCCCGGCCCGGGCCAGGGCGAAGGCTCCGGAGCAGATGGACATCACCCAGGCTCCGCGCGCGTGGGCGGCGCGCAGAGTTTCCAGGACGGAGTCCGGTACATCCTCCTCCCGGCCGTAGGGGGTCATGATGACCAGGTCCGCATCCGCCGCCGCGTCGAGCCCCAGAGCCACCTGCATGGAGAGTCCGGACTCCAGCGGAACGTCCCCCGGCGACGGCGTGCAGACCCGGAAGTCAAAGGCCGGCACACCACTCCCCCGGCCCGACCGGTCCACTCCGAAGACTTCAAAGGCGGTCCCGAACTCGAAGATCGAGAAGTTCGACACCACGATGAGGGCCACTGATTTGATCATGCCTCCAGTGTGGCAGAAATTATAGTATTTTGGTCGTTTCTGCCACTTTTTTCTGTTGCCCTCCGGGAGAACCATGGAGGTATGGAACTCATCGGAATCGCCCTCATTCTGCTCGTGATCATCGCCTCCGCCGCCACGGTCGCCGCTCTCCGCAAGGACGGCCTTGGCCACACTCCGCCCGTCCGCTCGGAAGAGTACTGGATGGCGAAGGACCTCCCCAGCACCAGTTACACCTTCCGGATCTTCTAGCCGGGGCCACGGACGTCCCCGGCCGCCGGTCAGCCCAGCGGCGGCCGGCCGGGCGCTGCTAGTCGGCGCTGACCTGAAGGCGGAACCGGTCCCGCCGGGTGTGCAGGTCCCACAGGTGTCCGGCAAGGACAGCAGGATCCTTCTCGGGATCCCCTTCAATGATTCGGCCGCCGATAATGAGCTGGGATACCTGGATGCCCTCCTCGCCGAGGGCCTCATTGAGCAGCTGCGCGTACGCTGCCTGCCCGGCGAAGGCCACCGAGGTGCCTGTGACGTTGCGTCCGGGCTTCACAGCGGAGCCGCCATTGACAAAAAGGATTGTTCCCTTGTTCTCGCCGAGGAACCGCATGCCGGGAAGGACCTGGTGCACCGCCGCGACCGGACCGTAGATGGAGAATTCCACCGGTCCCACGAGGTCGGCGGGCGTGGTCTCGAGAACCGGCCGCATAAAATCCTTTTGCGGCAAGGGGCTGTACTGCAGGACCTCAATCGGTCCGAGGGTCTCCGTTGCGCGCTCCAGCGCCCGGGTGATCGATGCCGGGTCCCGCACGTCAGCTGCGAAGCCCATCGCTTCGAGGCCTTCGCTTGCCAGCCCTTCGGCCAAAGCGTCAACGCGTCCCTGGTTGCGGGATATGAGCGCAACGGCGAAGCCTTCCGCGCCAAAGCGCCTCGCGACGGCGGTTCCAAGCCCGGATCCTGCGCCAATAATTGCGATAGTAGTCATGCCTACTCCAAGGCCCACCTGCTGCCAGCTATTCCTCAGCACCCTTAGTTTCTCGATGGGACAACCGTCCGGCAGCCTTCAGGCGGCCCCTTTCAGACCGGGCGGCAGCGGGCATCCTGATGTCCGGCCGCCGGGACAGTAGACTGTTTGAAGCCATGACATTGCATATTTCCTACCCCGCCGAGCTGCCGGTTTCCGAGCGCCGCGAGGACATCATGGCCGCCATCGCGGCCAACCAAGTGACCATCATCGCCGGCGAAACCGGTTCGGGTAAGACCACCCAGATACCGAAGATGTGCCTGGAGCTGGGGCTCGGCGAGAATGGACTCATCGGCCACACCCAGCCGCGCCGGCTCGCCGCCCGCACGGTTGCCGAGCGCATCGCGGAGGAACTCGGCGTCGAAATCGGCCAGGAAGTCGGCTTCCAGGTGCGCTTCACCGGCGAGGTGGGCCGCACCACCAAGGTCAAGCTGATGACCGACGGCATCCTGCTGGCCGAGATCCGTCGCGACAAGCTGCTGCGCAGGTACAACGCCATCATCATTGACGAGGCACACGAACGCAGCCTCAACATCGACTTTATCCTCGGTTACCTCAAGCGGATCCTGCCCCAGCGGCCGGACCTCAAGATCATCATTACCTCGGCCACCATCGATCCCCAGCGTTTCGCGAAGCACTTCGGCAGCGACGATGAGCCGTCGCCGATCATCGAGGTTTCCGGCCGCACCTATCCGGTCGAAATCCGTTACCGGCCGTTGTCCCAGCCGGCCGGGGGTCCCGGCGACGCCGGTTCAGACGACGCCGGCTCCGATGATGAGCTGGAAGAGGACCGCGACCCGCTGGACGCCGTCTGCGACGCCGTCGATGAACTTGCCCAGGAGGCGCCCGGCGACATCCTGGTTTTCTTCTCGGGCGAGCGCGAGATCCGGGATGCGGCCGAGGCCCTCAACGGCAGGATCCAGTCCAACCGTAAGCTGGCCGGCACCGAGGTTCTCCCCCTCTTCGCCCGGCTCAGCCTGCAGGAGCAGCACAAGGTCTTCCACCCCGGCAGCAAACGCAGGATTGTCCTTGCCACCAACGTCGCAGAGACCTCCCTGACGGTGCCCGGCATCAAATACGTCATCGACACCGGCACCGCCCGCATCTCCCGCTACTCGCACCGGACCAAGGTTCAGCGGCTGCCGATCGAGCGTGTGTCCCAGGCTTCCGCCAACCAGCGCTCCGGCCGCTGCGGCCGTGTCTCTGACGGCATCGCCATCCGGCTGTACTCGGAGGAGGACTTCGAGACCCGGCCGCCGTTCACCGATCCGGAAATCCTGCGCACCAACCTTGCCGCGGTCATTTTGCAGATGACGGCGATGGGCGTTGCCCGCGGACCGAAGGATGTGGAGAACTTTCCCTTCGTGGAGCCGCCGGACTCCCGTGCCATCAACGACGGCGTCTCCCTCCTCCGCGAGCTCGGTGCCCTGAGTGCCGCCCGCCCGCAGGAACAGCCTGACGCCGCCGGTGCCCGCCACGGCCGCCAGCCGTCTGCCGGCAGGAACGGCGGCGGCCTGACCGCCGTCGGGCAGCAACTCGCCCAACTGCCCGTGGACCCGCGGCTTGGCCGAATGATCGTCGAGTCGGGCAAACGCGGCTGCGTCAGGGAAGTCATGATTCTGGCCGCTGCACTCACTATCCAGGACCCGCGCGAGCGCCCCCAGGGGGACGGCTCAGGCAAGCAGCAGCTCGCCGCGGAGAAACACGCCCGCTTCCGGGACGAGAACTCGGACTTCACCGGCTTCCTGAACCTTTGGAACTACTTGCAGGAGAAGCAACAGGAGCTCTCCTCCACGGCCTTCCGCCGGCTCTGCCGTGCCGAGTTCATCAACTACCTGCGAGTCCGCGAGTGGCAGGATCTGTTCGCCCAGCTTCGCCAGTTGGCGCGGCCGCTGGGCATCAGCCTGGACAACAACCGCCTGGCCGATCCGGTGGGCCACCACGAGGGTATCCACATCAGCTTGCTGTCCGGTCTGCTCAGCCATGTGGGCATCCTTGACGACCGCAAGCGCGAGTATGCCGGAGCCCGCGGCAGCCGTTTCGCGATCTTCCCGGGCTCGGCCCTGTTCAAGAAATCCCCGACCTTTGTCATGGCCGCCGAGCTTGTCGAGACCAGCCGGCTGTGGGCCCGGGTGGCCGCGAAGTTCGATCCCCTCTGGGTGGAGCAAGTAGCGCCGGATCTTCTCAAGCGCAGCTACAGCGAACCGCACTGGTCAAAGAAGATGGGCTCGGTGATGGCCCACGAGAAGGTCACGCTGTACGGCGTGCCCATCATCCCGAGCCGCCGGATCAACTACGGCAAGGTGGATCCGGAGCTTTGCCGGGAGCTGTTCATCCGCCATGCCCTGGTGGAGGGCGACTGGCAGACCCATCACAAGTTCTTCCACCGCAACCGGGCCCTGCTGCACGAGGTCGAGGAGCTGGAGGCACGGATGCGACGCCGGGACATCCTGGTGGACGATGAGACGCTTTTCGAGTTCTATGATGCCCGGATCGGCAAGGACGTCGTGTCCGAGCGCCACTTCGACAAATGGTGGAAGGATGCGCGGCAGCAGGACCCTGCGTTGCTCGACTTCGACCAGGCGCTCCTGATCAGCGAGGACGCCGACGCCTTGGACGACTCGGCGTACCCGAAGACCCTGCTGCACAAGGGCTTTGAGCTGCCGTTGAGCTACGAGTTCCATCCTGTTGCTCCCGGTTCACCGCCCAACCCGTCCGACGGCGTCACTGCCGAAGTGCCCGTGCTGTTCCTGAACCAGCTCGACGACGCGGCGTTCCGCTGGCTGATTCCGGGCCAACGCGTGGAGCTGGTCACCGCCCTGATCAAGTCCTTGCCCAAGCACGTGCGCAAGAACTTCGTGCCGGCCCCTGATGTTGCCCGGCAGGCTGTGGCCGCGCTGGAGGCGGACTTCGATCCGGCCACCGATGAGCTGGAGGCATCCCTGGAACTGGTGCTGCGCCGCATCCGCGGCCAGGTTATCCCGCCGAACTCCTGGAACTGGAACGCCGTTCCGGCCCACCTTCGGGTGAGCTTCCGCGTGGTGGATTCCCGGGGGAAGGTGCTGGACGAGGGCAAGGACCTGGGCGTGCTGCAGGAACGGCTGGCGCCGGCTACCCGCCGGGCGATCGCAGAGTCGCTGGGGGCCACGCCCGCGACCACGGCGCCGTCAGCCAACGGCCGGACAGCCGGAACGGCGAACGGCAAGACGACCGGCAGGACCGACCAAACGGCCCACCCGGCAGCAGCCGCGGGGTCCGGCCCGTCCGCAACCTCGACCGGCTTCGCCGAGACATCGGGCCTGACGGCCTGGTCCTTCGGGACAGTGCAGCGCCAGGTCCAAGGCACGGTGAAGGGGCACACCGTCACCGGCTACCCCGCGTTGGTGGACGAAGGTACGTCCGTGGCGCTGCGGCTCTTCCAGACCTCCTCCGAGCAGGAACAAGCCATGCGCGGCGGCGTTATCCGCCTGCTCGCGCTGAGGGTGCCGCCGCCGGACCGCTACGTGCTCGAACACCTGAACAACTCCGAAAAGCTGACATTCAGCCAAAACCCGCACGGCTCCGTCTCGGCGCTGATCGCCGACTGTGCCCTCGCGGCCATCGACAAGCTGACCCCGGCGGAACTGCCGTGGGACGAGGCGTCCTTCAACGCCCTCTATGAGAAGGTCCGCGCGGACTTGATCGACACCGTGTTTACCGTCACCGCCGTCGTGGAACGCATCCTGGCCAGCACCCGCCGGATCGAGAAAGCCCTCAAGGGCACCACCAGTCTGGCGCTCATCAGCGCCCTCAACGATGTCAAGAGCCAGCTGGAACAGCTGGTGTTCCCCGGTTTTGTGGCACGCACAGGCTACAGTCAACTCAGCCAGCTGCCACGCTACCTCGCGGCGATCGAGAAGCGCCTGGAGAAACTTCCCACCATTGTCCAGCGGGATGCCCAGCACATGGCCGCGGTCCAGGCCCTGGAGGATGACTACGACGACGCCGTGTCTGCCCTGCTCCCGGGCCGACGGGCGGGATCCGAGTTAACCCAGGTGCGCTGGATGATCGAGGAGCTCCGGGTGAGCCTCTTCGCCGTCGAGCTGGGGACCGCTTACTCAGTGTCCGAGAAACGCATCCGCGCTGTGCTTAACAAGGCGCTGGCGCCGGCCTGACGCCCGGTTTGGGGCAGCCAGACCCGCGCCAGCGGCGGGGGTTAAGCGGACGCCGCCTCAGCCGGCCGGAACGTGAGCTGCGTGTCCGGCTTTGCGGAGCCCTTCGCGCAGTTTCTCTGCATTGGCGTCAAGCCGCGCGGGGTCGGGGTTCTGATCCACCGAAGCGAAGTTGAAGTCGGCCATGGTGTTCGAGGGCCAGACATGGACGTGCAGGTGGTTGATCTCGTATCCGGCCACAATGAGTCCGGCGCGCGCCGATTCGAACACCTCGACCTGGACAGCGCCGATCTTTTGGGCCACCTGCATCACACGGCCCAGCACCTCAGGGGACGCGTCCGTCCAGCGGTCCACTTCCGCGGTCGGCACCACCAGGGTGTGGCCGTCAGCGAGCGGGCCCACCGTCAGGAACGCGACGACGTCTTCCTCGCGCCACACGAAGCGGCCGGGAATCTCGCCGTTGATGATCTTGGTGAAGAGAGTGCTCATGCGTCTGCCCTTTCTGAAGGCGAACCGAGGGTGCTGGTGTCCAGAACAAAGCGGTACTTCACGTCCCCCGCGACCATGCGGTCGTAGGCCTCATTGAGCTGAGCCGCACCCACCACCTCAACATCCGAGGTGACCCCGTGCCCGGCGCAGAAGTCCAGCATCTCCTGGGTCTCGGCAATGCCGCCGATCAGCGAACCCGCATACGCAACCCGGCGCCGGATCAAAGCGCCCGGGTTTACCGGGGGCATGTCCTCTGAAGGCAATCCCAGCTGGAACAGGGCCCCGTTAACCCGCAGGGTACGGAAGTAGGGGTTGAGGTCGTGCGGCGCGGCGACGGTATCGATAATGAGGTCGATGCTGCGATTGGCAGCCTCCATCGCGGCCTCGTCGCGGGAAAGTACCACCTGGTCCGCGCCGAGTTCGCGGGCCGCGGCAACCTTGGCCGCCGACGTCGTAAAGACCGTCACGTCCGCGCCCATGGCCTTGGCCAGTTTCACTGCCATGTGCCCCAGTCCCCCCAGGCCGACGACGCCGACGGCGTCGCCTTCCTCGACGTCGAAGTGGCGCAACGGCGAGTAGGTGGTGATGCCGGCGCACAGCAGCGGGGCAGCCGCGGCGGGGTCGAGGCTCTCCGGGACGTGCAGCACATAGCGGCGGTCCACAACGATCGATGTGGCGTAGCCGCCCTGGGTGACGGCGTCGCCGTTGCGGCTGTCCTTGGCGCCGTAGGTGCCGGTCATGCCATTTTCGCAGTACTGTTCGAGGCCATCGAGGCAGCTGTCACATTCGCGGCAGGAATCCACCATGCAGCCCACACCGACCAGCTCGCCCGGGGTGAAATCATCGACGGCGGAACCGACGCGTCTGACGCGGCCCACGATCTCATGGCCGGGAGCGAGCGGGTAGTTCTGTGTCCCCCATTCACCCCGGGTGGCGTGAACGTCCGAATGGCAGAGCCCGCAGAATTCGATGGCAATCTCGACGTCGTCTTCCTTCGGCGCCCGACGCGCAAGTGTCAGGGGAACCAGGCCGCTGTCGCTCGCTGTCGCGCCGTATGCGGCAACGAGGCGGGGACCCGGGATGGGGGTGTCCGAGGGGGCCGCGGTCAAATCGGGAAGCGGTTTGGCAAGGGGCGGCGGTACGGGGCGTCCAGGTGTCATGGTTCGACGCTACCCTCGGGACCGGCCACCATGCTACCTGGACGGGGGCGGAGGGCCGCTGTGGCTACCTCGGACAGTCCCGCTTGGACCGCATCGCTGGCTCCAAGCACCGCGGCTGGAACGCGGTGACCCTGAAAAGTCGTAGCTGACCGCTGGTTTGGTTGTATGGATGGCGGCCAGAGGCCTGAGACCAGCAACAAGACGCACCTTTCGAACTCACTGCGCCCACCGGACACACCTACCAATCCGCCGCCCCACCCCTGCCCGGAACCACGCCCCGAACGGCAGCCGGCGCTGTCGGGAAGGAACCCGGCGCCGATGCCGGTCACTGCTCCGCCGCCCGAACGGCGGTTCTGGCCCTGTCATGAAGCCTGCCGACAGGCCGGACTCAGGAAGAGGGCCACCAGCGGCGCACCGGAAAGTCCGTGCTGCTACAACGTGGAGCCGCCGTCGGCGTAGGGCGCCGACCCAGTCACCACCGGGTTGGAAGCGGTGTTTGACCACTCGGAAAACGAACCAGGGTAAAGGGCCGCAGAAAAGCCGGCGATTTCGAGGGCCGCAATTTGGTGCGCGGCAGTGACACCGGAGCCGCAGTAAACGGCGGTGGCGACGTCGGGGCGCACTCCGAGACTGGAAAACCGTTCCCGCAGCGCGGCCGGGGACAGGAACCTGCCATCCGCGCCAAGGTTGGCGGCAGTGGGGGCGCTCACGGCTCCGGGGATGTGGCCGGCCCGCGGATCAACCGGTTCGATTTCGCCGCGGTACCGCTCCCCCGCCCTGGCATCGAGCAGCAAACCCTGCCCGCCCCACGAGGCCGCCTGGCCGGTATCAATCGCGGGCATCGCGCCTTCAGCCAGCGTCACGTCCCCGGGTTCGGCGCGCCACTCACCGCTTTGAACCTCGTAGCCCGCGGCGCGCCAGGCGGACAGTCCGCCGTCGAGCAGGCATACGTCGGAAAAACCGGCGTTCCGGAGCATCCACCAGAGCCGGGCGGCGGCCAGATTGCCGCTGTCGTCATAGGCCACCACAACGTCACCGTTGCAGATACCCCAGGACCGCACCGACTCCCGGAACTGCTCCAGGGCGGGAAGCGGGTGCCGGCCGCGGCCAGGATCGGCCGGTCCGGCCAGTTCACGGGCAAGGTCCACAAAGACCGCGCCGGGGAGGTGCCCGGCGAGATAGTGCTCCCGGCCGTGCGGATCACCGAGCGCCCAGCGGACATCCAACAACACAAGCCTGCGGCCGGCGCGCTCTGCGCTGAGCAGGTCCTGCAACGCGGCCACATCCATCAAGGTCTGCATCCCCCAACTTTAGCCGTGGCCGTCCGCCGCCGCCGGTAGGCTGGTGCGGTGAGCACAGCGCGACAGCACCACAGGGCCTGGGCCGACGAGGCCATCCGCAGAATCAACGCAGAGAACAACCGGTCCGCCGACACCCACCTGTATTCCGTCCCGCTTCCGGAGCATTGGGGCGTCCAGCTGTACCTCAAGGACGAGTCGACGCACCGGACCGGAAGCCTCAAGCACCGGCTGGCCCGCTCCCTCTTCCTCTTCGGCCTGGTCAACGGCTGGATCTCCGAAGGCACCACTATTGTGGAGGCCTCCAGCGGCAGCACCGCCGTGTCGGAAGCCTATTTCGCCCAGCTGCTGGGCCTGCCGTTCATCGCGGTCATGGCCCGGACCACCAGCCGGGAGAAAATCGCGCTCATTGAGCAGTTCGGCGGTTCCTGCCTGCTCGTGGACCACGCATCGGAGGTCTACGACGCCGCCGCGGACCTCGCCGAACGCACTCACGGCCACTACATGGACCAGTTCACGTACGCCGAACGGGCCACAGACTGGCGGGGCAACAACAACATTGCGGAATCAATCTTCGACCAGCTTGGGCTGGAGGAGCACCCGGTTCCCGACTGGATCGTGGTGGGGGCCGGCACCGGCGGCACCAGTGCCACCATCGGCCGGTACCTGCGGTACCACCAGCACGCGACGCAGCTCGCCGTCGTCGATCCGGAAAACTCCGCCTTTTACCCCGGCTGGCTGCAGACCCGCGGAACGCCCCGCGGCACGGCCGCCGCCTGCACCGGGCAGCCATCACGGATCGAGGGCATCGGCCGGGCGCGGCTGGAACCCAGCTTTGTCCCGGCCGTCATCGACCACATGATCCAGGTCCCGGACGCGGCCTCGGTGGCCGCCATGCGCCACCTGCACCGCCACGCAGGCCTGCTTGCCGGGCCCTCCACCGGCACTAATCTCTGGGGCGTCTGGCAGCTGATTGCACAGATGCTTGCCCACGGCCAGCGCGGGAGCGTCGTATCACTGATGTGCGACGGCGGGGACCGTTATGCAGGCAACTACTACAGCCCGGGCTGGCTGCAGTCCCAAGGCCTGGACCCGGAACCGTACGAGGAGACCATCCGGGAGTTCTTCACCAACGGATCCTGGCCGCCATAGATCCAGGCGCAGCTTGCCGCCTAGACTTCCACCGTGTCTCCGGTCGACAGGTGACGGTATTCCGTGCCGTATTTGGCACCGAAACGGGTTACGTGCCCCTCCACCAGGCCGCGGCCGGCATCATTGAGCAGAGCGTCGTGGATCGGAAAGGCCTTCGCGGCGCGGACGCCGATCACGAAGTCGACCACCTCCCCCACCTTGTTCCAGGGCGCGTGGATCGGCACCAGCAGCGTCCGGACGTCCACGCCGTCGGGGACTATGAAGGAATCCCCGGGGTGGTAGACGTTGGCATCAACGAGGTATCCGATATTGGCGACCACCGGAATTTGCGGATGGATCAGTGCGTGCTGGCCGCCAAAGCAGCGGATGGCGAACCCGGCCGCCTCGAAGTCCCCGCCCGGAACCACCGCGTGGATCCTCGACCCGGCGTCCGGGGCCTTTTCCCGCAGGTGCGCCGCGACGCCGGCCGGTGCGAAAAGCTGCAGTGCCGGGCTGGCCAGCAGGGCGGAAGCGACGGGGTCGACGTCAATGTGGTCAGCATGTTCGTGGGTCACCAGCACAGCATCGGCGCCGGCCAGGGCCCGGTCCGTCTCCGAGAAGGTGCCCGGATCAAAAACCAGCACTTTGCCGTCCTTCTCGAGCCGGACACAGGCATGGGTGAATTTTCTCAGCAGCATCCGGCCAGCCTAGGGTCCTTTAACAGCGGTGTCCACGTGCCCAACTGGTAATCTGGGACCTTGCCACCACCCCGTATTGAGACCACCAGCGAAGCGAGTTCCACGATGTCCCACGGCGCCACAGCCGACGGCGGCCGGGCAGCCGCGACCGCCCCTGCCGCGGCGAAGGAGCAGCGGGTCACCAAGCAGCGGCTGGCGGTCAGCGCGGTCCTCGACGAACTGACGGACTTCGTCAGCACGCAGGAGCTGCACCGCATCCTGCAGGACCGCGGCACAGCGGTGTCCCTCGCCACCTCATACCGGATCCTCCAGTCCCTTGCGGACGAGGGCCTGGTGGACGTCCTCCGAAACGCCGACGGCGAAGCCGTGTACCGGCGGTGCGCCGTGACCGGGCACCACCACCATCTGCTGTGCCGCAGCTGCGGGAAGGCCGTTGAAGTTGAGGCACCCGCGGTTGAAGCGTGGGCGGCCAGGACGGCAGCCGAGCACGGTTTTACCGCCGTGGAACACACCGTCGAAATCTTCGGCTTGTGCCCGGACTGCACGGCCAGGGCCGCCCCCTAGCTGTACTCAGCCAGCAGGTTGGTTACATCTGCTGATGGGTGGTCGTCCTCCGAGGGCTGCGTGGTTTCTGCGGTGGTTGTAGAAGTCTAGCCAGCC